>NZ_CP042331.1:3666666-4013333 GCF_008253865.1 Bosea sp. F3-2 | reverse complement strand
TACGCTGGACGAGGTCCGCTACTCGCCGGATCTGCGCGCCCGCATGCGCAGCGTCGATATCGACACGATCAACTTCGACACCGGTTCCTGGCAGGTTTCGCCGGATCAGGGGCGGCGTCTGGCCGTGATCGCGGATTCGGTCAAGCGCGCCCTGCAGAGCTCGCCCAACGAGGTGTTCCTCGTCGAGGGGCATACCGACGCCGTCGGTCCCGATGTCGACAATCTCTCGCTTTCGGATCGCCGGGCCCAGTCGGTCGCCGAGATCCTGACGCGCGACTTCCAGATCCCGCCGGAGAACCTGACGACCCAGGGCTATGGCGAGCAGTATCTGAAGATTCAGACGCAGGAGGCTTCCCACGAGAACCGGCGCGTGACGCTGCGGCGCATCACGCCGCTGCTGACCGGCCAGAACCGCTGACCCTCGGACGGGGCTGCTCCATGGGCGGCCCCGTTCTTCGCTGCGTGCGGGGAACCCCGCGCGCCCATAGCGGTTCCTCTTCCGGAGGAATCGCTGATGGGAGATGCCGCCATGAAGATTTCCGCTCTGGCGATGGCGGGATTGGTGCTTGCAGGTTCGTTCGCGCCGTTTCCGACCTGGGCTCAGAATGCGCCTCCTGCCGTGAAACAGCGTGCCCCCGGCGTGCCGACGGCGCCACGTGCCGATGAGTCCGCGCGTCCGCCGGCCGGGGAGCGGGCCACGCCGCCACGTGCCGAGGGGCGTGGGCAGCGCGACGACAGGGCACAGGCTGGCCCGCCGCAGCCCAGTCGCGACCCGCCGATGCCGCGCCCGGTGCCCTCGATCATCAGGCCCTGAGGCCGTTCAGGGTTTGGCAAGGCCGGCACACTAGCGTCGCCCGCATGAGCGACGCCGTCTCCCTTGCCAAAAGTATCGTCACGATGCAGGCCGCCTCGACGCAGCAGGCGCTGTCCGTCGAGATGCTCAGGCAGAATGCGCAGGCCGAGCAAAGCCTCGTCACCATGCTCCAGCAAAGCGTCGAGCAGACCAGGGCGAGCCTTCCGGCCGGTCAGGGCGGCCTCGTCGATCGCTCCGCCTGAAGGCTTCTTCCCCCCTTCCGATCGCCCGTTGCCAAGTGGCCGCGCTACGCCTAACCTCGCCGCTGTTCCGAGGGGTGCCCGCAAGGGCTGAGATGGCTTTCGAAGCCGAACCCGTCGAACCTGATCCGGGTCATACCGGCGGAGGGACTGGAACGCGATCGCAAGGCTCAAATCTTGCCCGCAGACAGCGACTGGACCGCTTTCAAGCCCGGATCTCCTGACCTGAACCAAGGAGGAGATCCTCATGAATGCCCACACCAAGCCCCAGAAGAACAGTGTCAAGGCCGCGCCGCAAAGCGTGACGACGGGCCCGATCATCGGCTCGCGCAAGATCTATGTCGCTGCGCCCGATCATCCCGAGATGCGCGTGCCCTTTCGCGAGGTCGTGCTGACGACCGATGCCGAGCCGCCGGTGCGCATCTACGATCCCTCCGGCCCCTATACCGAAACCGACGCCAAGATCGACCTCAATGCCGGCCTGGTTCAGCCGCGCCGCGCCTGGCTCGACGCCCGCGGCTTCCAGACCGTGCCCGGCCGCGCCGTCACGGCGGCCGATAACGGCCATATCGGCGAAGAACATCTCGTGCCCGCCTGCCCGGCGCAGCGCCCGATCCTCGAGGCGAAGCCGGGCCAGATGGCGACGCAATACGAGTTCGCGAAGGCCGGCATCATCACGCCCGAGATGATCTATGTCGCGCATCGCGAGAATCTCGGCCGCGCCGCGATGCTCGAAGGCGCCCGCGAGCGCCATGCCGACGGTGAGAGCTTCGGCGCCGCTGTGCCGGAATTCGTGACGCCCGAATTCGTCCGCGACGAGATCGCGCGTGGGCGCGCCATCATCCCGGCCAACATCAACCATCCCGAACTCGAGCCGATGGCGATCGGCCGCAATTTCCTGGTCAAGATCAACGCCAATATCGGCAATTCGGCCGTGACTTCCGGCGCCGCCGAAGAGGTCGAGAAGCTGGTCTGGGCGATCCGCTGGGGCGCCGACACGGTCATGGACCTCTCCACCGGCCGCAACATCCACAACATCCGCTCCTGGATCCTGCGCAACTCGCCGGTGCCGATCGGCACCGTGCCCATCTACCAGGCGCTGGAAAAGGTCGGCGGCGATCCGATCAAGCTCGACTGGGAGGTCTTCAAGGATACGCTGATCGAGCAGGCCGAGCAGGGCGTCGACTATTTCACCATCCATGCCGGCGTGAGGCTTCCTTATGTCCCGCTGACTGCATCGCGGGTCACCGGCATCGTCTCGCGCGGCGGCTCGATCATGGCGCGCTGGTGCCTGGCGCATCACAAGGAAAGCTTCCTCTACGAGCGCTTCGACGAGATTTGCGACATCATGCGCAAATACGACGTTTCCTTCTCGCTGGGTGACGGACTGCGCCCCGGCTCGATCGCCGACGCCAATGACCGCGCCCAGTTCGCCGAGCTTGAGACGCTGGGCGAGCTCACCAAGGTCGCCTGGGACAAGGGCTGCCAGGTGATGATCGAGGGCCCCGGCCATGTGCCGATGCACAAGATCAAGGAGAACATGGACAAGCAGCTGCGCGAATGCGGCGAGGCCCCGTTCTACACGCTCGGCCCGCTGACCACCGATATTGCGCCGGGCTATGACCACATCACCTCGGGCATTGGGGCTGCGATGATCGGCTGGTATGGCTGCGCCATGCTCTGCTACGTCACGCCGAAGGAGCATCTCGGCCTGCCGAACCGCGACGATGTGAAGACCGGCGTCATCACCTACCGCATCGCTGCCCACGCGGCCGATCTCGCCAAGGGCCATCCTGCCGCGAAGATTCGCGACGATGCGCTTTCCCGCGCCCGTTTCGACTTCCGCTGGGAGGATCAGTTCAACCTGGCGCTCGATCCCGACACGGCGCGCGAATTCCACGACGAGACGCTGCCGAAGGACGCCCACAAGGTCGCGCATTTCTGCTCGATGTGCGGGCCGAAATTCTGCTCGATGAAGATCACCCAGGACCTGCGCGCCGAGGTGCAGGCGATGAGCGACAATGAGCGCGCCAACCTTGAAGCGATGGCAGCAGAAGGCATGGCGGCCAAGTCGAAGGAATTCCTCGACAAGGGCGGCAGCATCTATCTACCTGCGGCCGAATGAGCAGCATGAACGACAGTCTCGACGCGGCCCAGGTCGCGTCGATCCTCGCGCGGGTGGCAGAGCGTCGCCCGCGCGTGCATTGCCTGACCAATACGGTGGCACAGAACGTCACCGCCAACATGCTGCTCGCCTTCGGAGCCGTACCCTCGATGGCAAGCCATCCGGAGGAGGTTGCTGCTGTCGCAGCGGGAGCAGGCGCAATCCTGATCAATCTCGGCACGATCAGCCCGGAGGGCGAGCGCGCCATCCCGAAGCTCCTCGCCGTGGCGCGGGACCGCGGCATCCCGCTGGTGCTCGATCCGGTCTTCGTCGAGCTGTCGTCGATTCGGTTGCAGCTGGCCGAGGACGTGATGCGGCTGCCCGGCGTCATTGTGCGCGGCAATGCCACCGAGATGGCGGCGCTCTCTCCCGTCATGAGCGGGGCGAATGGCGTCCTGCGCGTGACCACCGGCAAGGTCGACCGCATTGAAGGCGATGGGCGTGTTGTCACCGTTAGCCATGGCCATGAGCTGATGACGAAAGTCACCGGACTCGGCTGCGCTTCGAGCGCGCTGATCGCCGCCTGCCTGGCAGTCGAAACGGACCCTGCGATCGCCGCCGCTGCGGCGCTCACTGCTTATGGCATCGCCGGCGAGATCGCGGCCGAGCGCGCTGCCGGCCCCGGCAGTTTCGCGATGCATCTGATCGATGCGCTCGCCGGGCTCGACGAGGCGGCGCTGCGCGCGCGGATGGCCTGAGAATCAGTTTGGAATGTCAGCCCTCATCCTGAGGAGCGCCGTTAGGCGCGTCTCGAAGGATGCTCCAGATGTCTCCTGAGCCTCCTGGAGCATCCTTCGAGACGCCATTCCTCGCGGAATGGCTCCTCAGGATGAGGGCTCGATCATGTCAAAACGGGCTCGGACAACATGCGCTCAATTCGCGCCGTCATCCCACAGGCGGCGAAGCCGCGCCGATCCGGGAGTCATGCCGGAGCGCTTCCGGCCAAGGTTCAGGCATGGATCCCGGGTCTCCCTTCGGTCGCCCGGGATGACTCGCGGTTCCCGCGGGTACTGGCCCTGCTACTGCGTCGGGGTGAGCGAGAGTGGCGCCGGCTTCGGCGCTGCCGGGCGCGGCTTGGGCTTCGCGGCGGGCTTCGGCTCGGTGCTGAGGCCGAGCCGCACGCGCAGGCTGGCGGCGCGCGCCTCCGTGATCCGGGCGGCGCAGAAGCCCATCTGGCCCTCGCGCTGGAAATCGCGGCAGATCGTCTCGCGCTCGGACGAGAAGCCCGCCTGCTCGCGGGCGATCGAGCGCTGCTCGACGGCGTCGGATTTGGCCGTCAGGGTCCGGTAGCCCTCGCGGACGGCGCGTTCGGCGGCGCCGCGCGCCCGCTCGATCTCCTTGGCCTGCGCGGCGATCGTCCGTGCGTCCGGCCCCCACAGGCCACGCGGATCGATCCGGCACTGGGCCGCCTCGACGACGCAAGGTTCGGTCGGCTCGACGACGAGGACGGCACCGTCGAGCACGTCGAAGACGATCGGGCAGATCGGCGCCTCCAGCCGGTAGCGCGGCACGCCGGTCGGGCGTCCGAGCGCCGTGACCGGGACGGGCGCATCGCCGAAGGAAACGGAGCAGGCTTCGACGAGATTGACGGGCTGGAAGCCGTCGAGATTGAGCTTCATCCCGAAGCCGCCGGCGGTTTTCGTGAAGGTCGCCTCGCCATGATGGCCGTTGCGGTGCAGCGCCTTGCCGAGAATCCCCTCCTCGGTCGGGATCTTGATCGCGGGCATGCTCGGCTGGCGCGGCGCAGCCGGTGCGCCGGGCTGCGAGGGAGCGCCCTGCTGCGTGCCGGGAGCATTGAACGGCTGCGCGCCGGGCAATTGCAGGGGTTGCGCCTGCGCAAGCGCCGTCATCGCGGCCGAGATTGCCGCCAGAACAAGGGCGAGGCGCGTCGATCGGCTCATGGCTGTCCATGCGCAAACGGAACGGCCTTCCTGCATGAAGGTTCGCGCGAGCCGGCGCAAGGACCGCAAGGACACAGTCGGCCGGAAAGCGCCGGACGAGCCCGAAACCCCGCAATCCCCGATTCTTAATCGGCTCGCCTGTCTTGCAAGGGCGGGAACACCCTCACTATATACGCGCCCAAGGGGCGGTTTAACCACCGTCAAACGTGGAATACCGGTTCGTTCGCCGCTGAAGCGGGGGCGGCCCGGTCCATGGGCCGGCAGGCGGCGGGAATGCGTCGCGGGTCGGCGATCTGCTCAATCGAAAGGGATCCCATCCATGGGTAAAGTCATCGGTATCGACCTCGGCACGACCAACAGCTGCGTTGCAGTGATGGAAGGCACCACGCCGAAGGTCATCGAGAATTCCGAGGGCGCGCGCACCACGCCCTCGATCGTCGCCATCACGGATGACGGCGAGCGCCTTGTCGGCCAGCCTGCGAAGCGCCAGGCCGTCACCAATCCGGAGCGCACCTTCTTCGCGATCAAGCGCCTCATCGGCCGGACCTTCGAGGATCCGATGACGCAGAAGGACCTCAAGCTGGTCCCCTACAAGATCGTCAAGGCCTCGAACGGGGACGCCTGGGTGTCCGCCGACGGCAAGGAATATTCGCCGTCGCAGATTTCGGCCTTCACGCTCACCAAGATGAAGGAGACGGCGGAGGCCTATCTCGGCCAGCCCGTCACCCAGGCCGTCATCACGGTTCCTGCCTATTTCAACGACGCCCAGCGCCAGGCGACGAAGGATGCCGGCCGTATCGCCGGCCTCGAGGTGCTGCGCATCATCAACGAGCCGACCGCGGCTGCGCTGGCCTACGGCCTCGACAAGAAGTCCTCGGGTACCATCGCGGTCTATGACCTCGGCGGCGGCACCTTCGACGTCTCGATCCTCGAGATCGGCGACGGCGTCTTCGAGGTGAAGTCGACCAACGGCGACACCTTCCTCGGCGGCGAGGACTTCGACATGCGCCTGGTCGAGTACCTGGCGGACGAGTTCAAGCGCGAGCAGGGCATCGACCTGAAGAAGGACAAGCTCGCTCTTCAGCGCCTGAAGGAAGCGGCCGAGAAGGCCAAGATCGAGTTGTCGAGCGCCGCCCAGACCGAGATCAACCTGCCCTACATCACGGCGGATGCGTCGGGTCCGAAGCACCTCGCCATCAAGCTGTCGCGCGCCAAGTTCGAGAGCCTGGTCGACGATCTGATCCAGCGCACCATCGATCCCTGCAAGAAGGCGCTCAAGGATGCCGGCCTCTCGGCGGGTCAGATCGACGAGGTCGTCCTCGTCGGCGGCATGACCCGCATGCCGAAGGTCCAGGAGGTTGTGAAGCAGTTCTTCGGCAAGGAGCCGCACAAGGGTGTCAATCCTGACGAGGTCGTCGCTATCGGCGCGGCGATCCAGGCCGGCGTGCTGCAGGGCGACGTCAAGGACGTGCTGCTGCTCGACGTGACCCCGCTCTCGCTCGGCATCGAGACGCTGGGTGGTGTCTTTACGCGTCTTATTGACCGCAACACCACGATCCCGACCAAGAAGAGCCAGGTCTTCTCCACCGCCGAGGACAACCAGAACGCGGTGACGATCCGGGTCTTCCAGGGCGAGCGCGAGATGGCGGCCGACAACAAGCTGCTCGGCCAGTTCGACCTGATGGGCATTCCGCCGGCCCCGCGCGGCATGCCGCAGATCGAGGTGACCTTCGACATCGACGCCAACGGCATCGTTTCCGTGACGGCGAAGGACAAGGCCACCAACAAGGAGCAGCAGATCAAGATCCAGGCTTCGGGCGGTCTCAGCGAGGCCGACATCCAGAAGATGGTGAAGGATGCCGAGGCGAACGCCGCCGAGGACAAGAAGCGCCGCGAGCTGGTCGAGGCCAGGAACCAGGGCGAGAGCCTCGTTCACTCGACCGAGAAGTCGCTGAAGGACTATGGCGACAAGGTCTCCGAGGCCGACAAGTCGGCGATCGAGACCGCGGTGGAGTCGCTCAAGACCGTGCTCACCGGCGAGGACGCCGAAGCCATCCAGGCTCGCACCAACGAGCTGATGCAGGCTTCGATGAAACTCGGAGAGGCGATGTATGCCGCCAGCCAGGCCGAGGCTGGTGCCGCCGAAGGCGAAAAGACCGAGGAAGCCAAGAAGGACGACGTCATCGACGCCGACTTCAAGGACGTCTCGGACGACAAGAAGAAGAGCGCGTAACTCGCGCTCGTCGCGGAGCGCGATAGGATGGCCGGGCCAAGACCCGGCCATCTCGTTCCGGGGCGGCGTGAAGGCAGGATGGACAACGCCTGTCGCGCATGGCCGGGCCGCCGAGCCCGGCCGTGACGCGTCAAAGGCAAGGGGCAGACGTTTCGATGTCGAAGCGAGACTACTACGAGATCCTCGGCGTCAGCCGGACCGTGACGGACGTCGAGCTCAAGGGCTCCTTCCGCAAGCTCGCGATGCAGCATCACCCGGACAAGAATCCCGGCGACAAGGAAGCCGAGATCAAGTTCAAGGAAATCAACGAGGCCTACCAGGTTCTCTCCGACGGCCAGAAGCGGGCGGCCTATGACCGCTTCGGCCATCAGGCCTTCGAGAATGGCGGCGGCGGTCCAGGCGGCAACGCCGATTTCTCCGACTTCATGTCGGACATCTTCGATTCCTTCTTCGGCGATGCGAGGCGGGGCGGCCCGCGCAGCGCCAATGGCCGCGAGCGCGGCGCCGATCTGCGCTACAATCTCGAGATCGGTCTGGAAGAAGCCTTCACCGGCAAGAACGCCTCGATCCGCGTGCCGACCTCGGTCTCCTGCGAGGCCTGCTCGGGAACCGGCGCCAAGCCCGGCTCGAAGTCGCGGCAGTGCCCGACCTGCGGCGGCCATGGCCGCGTCCGCGCCAATCAGGGCTTCTTCTCGGTCGAGCGCACCTGCCCGACCTGTTCCGGCCGCGGCGAGATCATCGACGACCCCTGCAAGAACTGCCAGGGCGCCGGCCGCGTCACGCGCGAGCGCACCCTCTCGGTCAACATTCCGGCCGGCGTCGAGGACGGCACGCGCATCCGCCTTGCCGGCGAAGGCGAGGCGGGCCTGCGCGGCGGGCCTGCGGGCGATCTCTACATCTTCCTTTCGATCAAGCCGCACGCGATCTTCCAGCGCGACGGCGCGGACCTGTTCTGCCGCGTGCCGATCGGGCTGGTCTCGGCCGCGCTCGGCGGCGAGATCGAGGTGCCGACGCTCTCGGGCGAGCAGGCGCGGGTGAAGATCCCGGAAGGCACCCAGACCGGCAAGCAGTTCCGCCTGAAAGGCAAGGGCATGAGCGTGCTGCGCTCGCGCGACGTCGGCGATCTCTACATCCAGGTCGTGGTCGAGACGCCGCAGAAGCTGACGGCGCGCCAGCGCGAACTGCTCGAGGAGTTTGAGCGGGAGAGCTCGCACAACAACCATCCCGAGACCGCGGGCTTCTTCGGCCGCGTCAAGGATTTCCTCGGCGGGCTTGGCGGCACCGCCTGAGCTGCTGCGAGGTAGATTTAAAAAAGGCCGCCTTTCGGCGGCCTTTTGCGTTGATAGCGGCAGGATGGCCTAGGGGGATCACGCCGTCCCGCTGCCGCCTGCGGCGAGCGCGTGCAGGGTTTCCGCGGTGGCGGTGTCGGCTGGGAAGAAGGTCTCCAGCGCAAGCTCCGACAGCGTGATGTCGACTGGCGTGCCGAACACCGTCGTCGTCGAGATCAGCGACAAGACCGTCTCGCCCAGCCGAAGCTGCATCGGCACGACGATGCCGGCTTCCACCTCGGCATCATGGCGTTCCTTTCCAGCCCCGTCCGGCTGCGGATAGTCGGAAAGCTCGTTCAACAGAGCGCCGAGCGTGCCGTCGGCCGTCGCGCGAACCTGCTGGCGCAGCCGGGCGAGCAGATGGGCGCGCCATTCGCTGAAATTCACGATGAAGGGCGCGAGCCCATCCGGGTGCAGCGAGAGGCGCAGCACATTGACGGGTGGCTGTAGCAGCTCCGCATCGGCGACGAGGCCGAGCAGCCGGGTCACCGCGGCGTTGGCGGCGAGAAGCGTCCAGTGCCGGTCGACGGCGAGCGCCGGGTAGGGCTCGTGACCTCTGAGGATCAGGTCGATCGCGCTCCGGGCCGCCTTCAGCGCCGGGTCTTCGAGCGGGCGCTCCAGGTAGATCGGCGCATGGCCGGCGGCGAGCAGCAGGGCGTTGCGCTCGCGCAGCGGCACCGTGAGGTGCTCGGCGAGCAGCAGAACCATCTCGCGGCTGGGGCGCGAGCGGCCGCTTTCGATGAAGCTCAGATGCTTCTGCGAGATCTCGGCCTCGAGCGCGAGATCGAGCTGGCTGAAGCGGCGTAGCTGCCGCCAGTCGCGCAGCAATATGCCGAAAGAGGGGGCGTGATGTGTGGTCATGGCGGGCAAGCTAGCGATCCCGGCGGGCCGTTCCAATTACCTCCCGCTTAATCGACGCCCGGTTCCGAACCCGGCAGCATTCCCGGCATCGAAGCGGGCTTTCCGCCCAAGATCCGGAAGGAGAATGCCATGTCGCTTATCCAGTCTTCGCCCCTGCTGCGCAATGCGCTTACCCTCGATGCCGCCGCCTGTGCCGGCATGGGTCTGCTGCTCGCCACGGCTGCCGGGCCGCTCGCTACGCCGTTTGGCTTGCCGGAGGCGTTCCTGCGCGGCGCGGGCATCGTGCTCCTGCCTTGCGCGGCGCTGCTCGGCTTCTTCGCCAGCCGCAGGGTTCTGCCCCGCCTCGCCATCTACGCCGTTATCGGCGTCAACCTGCTCTGGATCGTCGACAGTATCGCCATCCTGCTGATGGGCTGGTTCACGCCGACCGGGCTCGGCATCGCCTTCGTGCTCGCCCAGGCCGCGGCCGTCGCCGTTGTCACCGAGCTGGAAGTGATCGGCTTCCGGCGTTCGCCAGCGCAGGCGGACATGGCGCTCGATGCCGATGGGGCGAGCCTGCGCTGAGATTGTCACGCAGCTGTCGCATGGGCTCTCTAGCCGCGGATATCCTTTTCCGTCAGCGGGTCCGTTCCATGCGCCAGCCTCTCGTCCTCGCGGCTCTCGCCTCCCTCCTCCTCGCCGGCACGGCCGGCGCGGAGCCAATGTTCTACCGGGTCGCCACCTTCTCCGTGCCGCAAAACCTGCCGGCCGACCGCGATCCCGCGAAGAAGACGGTCTCCGAGATCATCGCGGCCAATGGCGACGGCACCCTGCTCGCCTACACCGATGCCGAGCAGAAGGCGCTCGGCATCATAGACATCGCCGATCCGGCCAACCCGAAGCCTGCCGGCTTCGTGCCGCTCGAAGGCGAATCCACCTCCGTGACCATCCTCGGCGACAAGGCCTTCGTCGCCGTTGTCACCTCCGGCGACAACTTCAAAGAGCCGGCCGGCCATCTTGCCACCGTCGACCTCAAGACCAGGCAGGTCGTGGCAAAGTGCGATCTCGGCGGCCAGCCCGACTCGGTGACGCTGACCAAGGACAAGGGCAAGATCGCGATCGCCATCGAGAACGAGCGCGACGAGAAGCTCAACAAGGGCGCCCTGCCGCAGCTTCCCGCCGGCAACCTCGCCCTGATCGGCATCAAGGACGGCGCCATCGACTGCGCCACCCGCCAGGTCGTCGATTTGACCGGCCTCGCCGCCGTCGAGCCGACCGATCCGGAGCCCGAATTCGTCGACGTCAATCAGGACGGCCTCGTCGTGGTGACGGTGCAGGAGAACAACCATCTCGTCATCGTCGATTCGAAGACCGGCAAGGTGGTGACCCATTTCTCGGCCGGCAGCGTCGATCTGAAGAACATCGACAAGACCCGCGACGGCAAGATCAGCCCGACCGAGGAGCTGAAGGGCGTCGCGCGCGAGCCGGACGCCGTGCGCTGGCTCGACAACGACCGCTTCGTCACCGCCAATGAGGGCGACTGGAAGGGCGGCTCGCGCGGCTTCTCGATCTTCCGCAAGGATGGCACGGTCGAGTTCGATTCCGGCTCGGATGTCGACCACCTCGCCATGTGCCTCGGCCACTATCCCGAGAAGCGCTCGGGTGCGAAGGGCAGCGAGCCCGAGGGCATCGAGGTCGCGACCTACGGCAATGATCGGCTGATCTTCGTCGGGCTGGAGCGCGCCTCGCTGGTGCTGGTCTACAAGGACGAGGGCCCGGGCAAGGCGCCGCGCTATCTGCAGGCGCTTCCGACCGGCATCGGCCCGGAAGGGCTGCTCGCCATCCCGCAGCGCGACCTCTTCGTTTCCGCCTCGGAAACCGATGTCGGCGAGAAGGGTGGTGCGCGTTCGGCCGTGACGATCTATCGCCGCGCCGAGCAGGCCGCCGCCTATCCGACGATCCAGTCCGAGAACGAGAACGGCCTGCCGATCGGCTGGGGCGCGCTCTCCGGCCTCGCCGCGGACCGCACGGCACCCGGCAAGCTCTTCTCGATCACCGACAGCGCCTATGCGCCGTCGCGCATCCTGCAGATCGACGCGACGCAGAAGCCCGCCCGCATCACCGGTGCGCTCACCGTGACCAAGGACGGCAAGCCCGCCTCCTATGATCTCGAAGGCATCGCGACCCGCGAGGGCGGCGGCTTTTGGCTGGCTTCCGAGGGCAATCCCGAGAAGAAGGACGCGCCGCTCGCAGACATCCTCCTGCGCGTCTCGGCCAAGGGCGAGGTCGAGGAGGAGATCGTCCTGCCGGAGGCGCTTGCGAAGCATGCTGTCCGCTTCGGTTTCGAGGGCGTCGCTGTGACCGGCACGGGCACTGAGGAGACCGTCTGGATCGCCGTCCAGCGCGAGTGGAAGGACGATCCGAAGGGCAAGACCAAGATCCTCTCCTACAAGCCGGCAACCAAGGAATGGGGCGTGCTGCACTACCCGCTGTCCCAGCCGGCTGCGGGCTTCTGGATGGGCCTCTCGGAGCTGGTTGCTCTCGGCGATGACCGCTTTGCCGTGATCGAGCGCGACAATGGCCTCGGTGCCAAGGCGGTGAAGACGCTCCAGACCTTCTCGGTGAAGGGCTTGAAGCCCGTGGCCATCGGCGCAGCCGAGATCCCGACCGTCGCGAAGACCCTGCTGCACGACCTGACCCCCGATCTGATGAAGGCCGGTGGCTATGGCCTCGACAAGGTCGAGGGCATGGCGGTCGACAAGGCCGGCCATCTCTTCGTCGTCACCGATAATGACGGTGTCGATGATTCCTCCGGCGAGACCCAGTTCTTTGCCTTCGGCCCGCTGCCGCGCTAGGATCAGCCCTCTCGCATAGAAACACGCCGTCATTCCGGACAAGCCGCGTTAGCGGCGACGATCCGGAATCCATCGAAGGGCTCAGAGCTTTACGATGGATTCCGGGTCAAGCCCGGAATGACGGCGTGTTTTCGTCAAAAGACTGCACGATCCGGAGCTGCAACAAAAAGCCCCGGATGCGGTGCATCCGGGGCAAGGCGCCTGGCTCATGAAAGAAGCCAGGTGGGGAGGAGACGGGGTTACCAGCCGGCGAGCACGGCGCCCTTGAAGCGCTCGGCGACGAAGGCCTTGATCTCGGGCGTGTGGTAGCTTTCGACCAGCGTCTTGACCCAGGGCTTGTCCTTGTCGGCGGTGCGGACCGCGATCAGGTTGACATAGGGACCCTTGGCGTCCTCGCGCAGGATCGCCGAGGCCGGGTCGATCTTGGCATCGACAGCGTAGTTGGTGTTGATCGCGGCGGCGGCGACGTCGGCGAGCGAGCGTGGCGTCTGGGCGGCCTCGATCTCGATGATCTTGAGTTTCTTCGGGTTGGCCGTGATGTCGGCCACGGTCGGCTTGAAGCCGACGCCGTCCTTCAGCTTGATAATGCCCTTGTCCTGCAGCAGTAGCAGAGAGCGGCCGCCATTCGTCGGGTCGTTCTGGATCGCGACGGTCGAGCCGTCCGGCACCTCGGACCAGTTCTTGTACTTGGACGAATAGATGCCGAGCGGGAAGTTCACGGTCAGACCGACGCTCTCGATCTTGAAGCCGCGGTCCTTCACCTGATTGTCGAGATAGGGCTGGTTCTGGAAGGAGTTCGCCTCCAGCTCGCCGGCGTCGAGCGCCTGGTTCGGCACGACATAGTCGGAGAACTCGATGATCTTGAGGTCGATACCCTTCTTGGCGATGAGCGGCTTCACCTTTTCGAGGATTTCGGCATGCGGGCCGGGCGAAACGCCGATGCGCACGACCTGATTCTGCTGGGCCAGCGCCGGGCCGGCGGCGAGAGCGAGGGAGAAGCCGGCGGCAATCGCAGCGCGGCGGGTGAAAGAGATCGTCATGATCGTGGTTTCCTTCGGTGTGAAGCGGATGAATTGATCAGGCGTGGCGCAGGCGCTTGTTGAGGCGGCGCGCCAGGCGGTCGCCGAAGCTCTGCACGAGCTGGACGAGGACGATGAGCACGGCGACGACCGTCGCCATCACGTCGGGCATGAAGCGTTGGTAGCCGTAGCGGATGCCGAGGTCGCCGAGCCCGCCGCCGCCGACCGCGCCGACCATGGCCGAGAAGCCGATCAGGCTGACCACCGCGAGGGTGAGGCCGAGCACGATGGCTGGCAGCGCCTCTGGGACCAGTACCTTGCGCACGATCTGGACGGGCGTCGCCCCCATGGCGCGGGCGGCCTCGACCAGGCCCTGGTCGACCTCGCGCACCGCACCTTCGATCAGCCGCGCGATGAAGGGCGTCGCCGCCACAGTCAGCGGCACGATCGCGGCCGCAGTGCCGATCGAGGTGCCGGCGAGCAGTCGCGTGAACGGGATGATCGCGACGACGAGGATGATGAAGGGCGTCGAGCGGGTCGCGTTGACCAGCACGCCGAGCAGGGCGTTGGCCGCCGGCGCCGCGAAGAGCTCGCCGCGCTTGCTGGTGGCGAGGAAGACGCCGAGCGGGAGCCCGAGCAGCGTGCCGATGCCGGCCGAGACGGCCACCATGGCGAGGGTATCGAGCGTCGACTGCCAGATCAGGCGGATGAGTTCAGGAGACATGGCCGATGACCTCCGCCTTGAGTCCAAGGCTCTTCAGGGCGCCGAGCACGGCTTCGCTTTCCGGCGCGCGCGAGGGCACCGAGACGAGCAGGCTGCCGAAGGGCTGGCCGGCGATGGCGTCGATCCGCCCGGCCAGAATGTTGACGTCGACGCCGACGACCGCGCTCAGCCGGCTGATCACCGGGGCGGTGGCGTTCTCTCCGACGAAGGTGATGCGCAGCACGAGGTTGTCGCCCGGTCGGGCCTGCGTGCGGATGCGGTGGGCCAGATGCTCGGGCACCTCGACGCCGGTCACCGCCTCGACGAAGCGCGCGGTGGTCGGGTGCTGGGGGTTGGTGAAGACGGAGAAGGTTTCGCCCTGCTCGACGATCCGCCCACCCTCGATCACCGCGACGCGGTCGCAGATTTCCTTGATGACGGGGATCTCGTGGGTGATCAGCAGGATGGTGATGCCGAGCTCGCGATTGACTTGGCGCAGCAGCGCCAGGATCGAGCGCGTCGTCTCCGGATCGAGCGCCGAGGTCGCCTCGTCGCAGAGCAGAACCTTGGGATCGGTGGCAAGCGCGCGGGCGATGCCGACGCGCTGCTTCTGCCCGCCCGAGAGCTCCGCCGGATAGCGCTCGCTCTTGTCGGCAAGGCCGACGAGCTTGAGCAGCCGCTCGACCTTGGCGGTGATCTCCGCACGCGGCGTGCCGGCGATCTCCAGCGGCAGCGCGACATTGTCGAAGACCGTGCGTGACGACAGCAGGTTGAAGTGCTGGAAGATCATGCCGATGCGGCGCCGCTGCGCCCGCCAGCCGGCCTCGGTCAGCTTCGTGACCTCCTTGCCTTCGATCAGGATTCGGCCAGCCGTGGCGCGCTCCAGCCCGTTGACGAGGCGGATCAGCGTCGACTTGCCGGCGCCGGAGCGGCCGATCACGCCGAGGATGCTGCCGGCCGGCACGTCGAGATCGATGCCGGCGAGCGCGCTCACGGCCTGCTGGCCGCTGCGCGCCGCAAAGGTCTTGCCGACCTGCTCGAAGCGGATGACAGGTTCGGCAATGGCGATGGGCAAGGCGCCGGCGCTCAATGCGCCGGGGCTGACGGGGGCGTTCATCATGTCCTCAGAAATGGGTGTGGCAGGACCAGTGGGCGATGCCGAGCTGTTCCATGGTCACGTCGTGGATCGAGCGGCGCCGGTCGTCCGCACCTGCGGCGTCGAGCGGGTCGAAGGCGGCCGGCACGGCCCGGTTGAACCAGGCCGTGGTGGCGTTCCAGAGTGATGACAGGATTTGCATCACGGCCTCACGAAGCCAGGCGAAGCGCGTTGTGGCGGCGCGGCCGGGCGAGCCGGCGCGCGGCGCTTTCTGCCGCGCCGGGCGTGGCGAAACGCTGCCCGTCCAGGGACCGGAAGGCCGAGGAGGCGGCGATGAAGGTGAAGTCGCGCTCGTCAGGGCGGCGGCTGACGAGGCCGATCTGAGCCTCGCCGATTTCGATGACATAGGCTTGCAGCGCCGGACGAGGCCGGCTGGAAACGAATTGAAGCTGGGACATGGCTCTGCCTTTTGCCGCATCTTGCGGCGTGTTCGTCGAAACGATCGAGTGGAAACGGCCTTGCGGCCCTTGCGATCTCAGCGTCGACAACAGCAGAAGATGGGGCGGAAGCGCGGTCGGCTTCGGCTTGCTTTCGCAACGGTCATGTCAGTCTCCTCTCTCTGGAGCCCACGACCCAGTCGTGGCGCTTTAGCGTTTGGTGACGCGGCGCAAGCTGCTCGCTCAAATCTCCGCGGTGCCCGGATCGCTCTGGGAACGGTCTGCAATCTGGCGGGGTTCGTCCTCTTTGTCAACCGGTTCGTTCTTTTAAAGAAACCAAAAGCCGGAGAATAATATTCTCCGCGACGCTCTTTGCGCTCCGGCAAGGATGCGGCATTGCGGGCCTTGACGTGGCACGGGAAGCGGCGCCATCTGCGGCCATGCTGGCTCGCGCCGCCCTTCTCGATCGCCTTCGCCGCTCCGACCTCGGAGTCTGGCTCGCGGTCGCCTACGCGCTTTGCGTGCTGGCCCTGGCGCTTGCTCCGGCTCCGGCCCTGGCGACCCTGAGCGGCCATGACGGCGTCGTGCTCTGCTCGGGCGCGCCGGTCCCGGATGACGGCCAGCCGGTCCCGCTTGGCGATCTCACCCATTGCAAGGGCTGTCCGCTCAACCCCATCCTTGCTGGCCCTCCGGTCGAGGATACGCCCGCGCCGGCGCGGCTCGCCGTCCGCCTGACTTCGCCTGTGCCGCTGGCCGAGGGGCTGCCGCATAGGTTCGCAACCGGTCTCGCGCAATCGCGCGCTCCGCCGGCCGGCTGAAACCTCCGCCTGTCCATTCGCATCGAATTCCGGCCTGCCCGCCTCGGCATGGGGCGGCGGCACTCCCTCTTGAGACTGCGTCAGCGGTCCCGTCGTTCAGGACATCAATCATGAAGCTTTCTTATCCGCTCGCCGCAATCGTGCTCGCGCTCTCGGCCACTGTCGCGGCTGCCCATGGCTTCCAGGTCGGCCCGCTCAAGATCGGCCATCCCTGGTCGCGCGCCACCCCGGCCGGCGCCAAGGTCGGCGGCGGCTATCTCAGCATCGAGAATACGGGAACCACGCCCGATCGGCTGGTCTCGATCTCCGTTCCCTTCGCCGCCCGCGCCGAGATCCACGAAATGGCGGTGAAGGACGGCGTCATGACCATGCGCCCGCTGGAGCAGGGCGTGGAGGTTCCGGCTGGCGCCAAGATAGAGTTCAAGCCCGGCGGCTACCACATCATGTTCATGGAGCTGAAGCAGCCGCTGCAGCAAGGCGAGATGATGAAGGGCACGCTGACCTTCGAGAAGGCCGGCACCGTCGATGTCGAGTTCAAGGTGGATTCGATTGCCGCCAAGGGTGACGCCACCAAGAGCGGCGAAGGCGAGCACAAGGGCCACTGAGCCGGGCGCTACGGCCCTTCCCTTCTCCCCTTGCGGGAGAAGGTGGCAGCGCGGAGCGCTGACGGATGAGGGGTCTCTCGAGTTTCCGGAGAAGGCGGCGCGACCCCTCACCCCAGCCCTCTCCCACAAGGGGAGAGGGGGGAGGTTGCGGCTTCAGACCTTCGCGCGCGGGTCGTGCTTCGCGAGCCGCGCCAGCAGGTAATCGACCTCGGTCTTGGCGGCCGCGCTTAAGCTCGCGCCCGGCTTGCGCTGGGCGTCGTGCGTGAGGATGCCGCGCTTCATCAGCGTGTATTTGCGCACGGCGAGGCCGACGCCCTGCTGCTGCTCGTAGCGCAGCAGCGGCAGATGCGCGTCGAAGATGTCATGCGCCGCATCGCGCTGGCCCGCCTTCTGCAGTTTGACCACGTCGATCAGCAGCTCCGGGAAGGCGTAGCCGGTGTTGGCACCGTCGGCGCCGCGCTCCATCTCGAAATCGAGGAAGAGCCCGCCATTGCCGGTCAGGATCGAGATCGGCCGCAGCGAGCCTTCCGCCTGGAACTTGCGCAGCGTCGAGATCTTTTCCAGCCCCGGCCAGTCCTCATGCTTCAGCATCACGCAGGACGGGTTGTCCTGGACGATCTTGCGGATCACCGCCGGCGTCATCACCACCGAGAGCGTCAGCGGATAGTCCTGGATGACGAAGGAGATGTCGGTGCCGATGGCCTCGACCGCCTGGGCATAGTAGCCGGTGATCTGATCGTCGGTGCGCAAGGATGGGGGCGGAGCGATCATCACGCCGCCGGCGCCGAGATCCATCACCTGCCGGGCAAGCGATCGCATCGCCGCGAAGCCGGGCGCGGAGACGCCGACGATGATCGGCTTCCCGCCCATCTTTGCGACCGCGCGCTTGACGAGGCCGACCGACTCCTCGGGCTCGAGCTTGGGTGCCTCGCCCATGATACCGAGCACGGTGACGCCGTCTGAGCCGATGCCGCGATAGAACTCGAAGAGACGGTCGGCCGAGGTCCAGTCGATGCTGCCGTCCGGGTTGAACGGCGTCGGCGCGATCGGGAAGACGCCGCTGGCGTCGGAAGTCAGGCGCATGATGCTGCTCTCAGTCTCGTAAAGAAGGAAGGCTGGAAGCCCGTCATGGTCGGGCTTGACCCGACCATCTCGGAAACCAGCGGGCTGGTCATGAGATTCTCAGGGCTCAAGCCCGAGAATGACGCCTCAGACGATGCGGGTGCGGACGGTGCCGACGCCGGCGATCTCGCCTTCGAGCACGTCGCCCTTGCCGACGGCGGCGACGCCTTCCGGCGTACCGGTGAAGATCAGGTCGCCGGGCCTGAGTTCGACCAGGCCGGAGAGATAGGCGATCGTCTCCTCGACGTTCCAGATCTGCTTGGCGAGGTCGGAGCTCTGGCGCACGACGCCGTTGACGGTGAGCTCGATCTTGCCGGCGCTCGGATGGCCGGCCTGGCTTGCCGGCACGATCTCGCCGATCGGCCCGGAGAGGTCGAAGCCCTTCGACATATCCCAGGGGCGCCCGGCCTTCTTGGCGGCGGCCTGCAGGTCGCGGCGGGTCATGTCGAGCCCGGCCGCATAGCCGTAGACATGGGCGAGCGCCTCGGATTCAGGGATGTCCCTGCCGCCGGTGCCGATCGCGACGACCAGTTCCATCTCGTGATGGAGATCCTTGGTCTTCGTCGGATAGGGCATGTCGGCGCCGTTGATCAGCAGCGCATCGGCCGGCTTGGTGAAGAAGAACGGCTCCTCGCGATCAGGGTCTCCCCCCATTTCGCGGGTGTGCTCGGCGTAGTTGCGGCCGACGCAGAAGACGCGCCGCACCGGGAAGGAACCGCCTCCCACGACCGGAACGGCCACGACGGCCGGCGGATCGATCACATAGTTGCTCATCGGGCAGATCCCTCGGTTCTCAAAGTTCAGAGCATTGCTACGGCAAAAAACCGGTACCCACTTTTTTTCGCAATGCTCGAGCGCTTGCTTGCGCCGTTCATGCGGGAGCTGCGCGCCGACCGCAAGCGGATTGCGTCGTCATCGGGCCTGCGCAGACGGCATTGCGGCCCGGTCTTCGCATGCGCGGGAGAGTTTGTGCGGCGCGGCGTTGCAACCACCGCGATTTGCCTCCTACAGTGCCGTGCCGGGCGGGTCCGGCAAGCCTTATGGAAGGAACGGCAAGTGAGTACGGGAACCGTGAAGTGGTTCAACGAGACCAAGGGCTACGGCTTCATCACGCCCGACGAGGGCGGCGGCGACATCTTCGTACACGTCAGTGCGGTGACGCGCGCCGGGCTGCGTGGCCTGAACGAGGGCCAGAAGGTCAGCTACGATCTCGAGCCCGATCGCAAGACCGGCAAGAGCGCCGCGGTGAATCTCAAGGTCGCGTAGGACGGCACGCGACAACGGGAAGGCGAAAGGCGGCGCTTTTCCCGGGCCACGGCGAATATCCTTCATCCGCGCGCGGAACGAAGCGAATTCCAGGCATGCCCGTCGCCAGGGGCGGCGGAAACGAAAGGCTCAGCCGGCTCAGGCGCGGCCTGGCGCCGGATGGAACAGCCGGCCCTTTTCCACGATCAGCACGACGACGAGCGCGGCGATGCCGCAGAGCGCGAAGCCCAGCGTCAGCGGGATGACCGTGCCGTTGAAATGCTGGCCGATATAGAAGCCCAGAAGCGCGCCGATCACCGTGGTGACGAAGCCCTGGACCGAGGATGCCGTCCCCGCGACATGGCCGAGCGGCTCCATCGCCAAGGCGCCGAAATTCGGGCCGATCAGGCCGAAGCAGAACATCGCTCCGCCCTGCAGGATCGCGAAGCTCCACAGCGACTCGTGGCCCGCAAGGGCGACGAGCGCGTGCGCGCCGGTCAGCGCGATGTAGCCCAAGAGCGCGGCATGCGAGACCCGGCGCATGCCGAGCCGGCCGACGATGCGCGAGTTCAACAGCGAGGACGCCGCCATGAACATCGCGATCAGCGCAAAGATGGTGGTGAACAGCTCCGGTGTGCGGAAGACGTCGACGAAGACCTGCTGCGCCGAATTGATGAAGCCGAACAGCCCGCCGAGCACGAAGGCCATCGCCAGCATGTAGCCAACGCCGATGCGGCTCGTCAGCGTGGTGCGGAAGGCGGCGGCGACACTCCGGAGCTCGATCGGCTTGCGGTCTTCCGGATGCTGCGTCTCGGGCAGCTTGATCGTCACCCAGATCAGCACGGCAGCGCCGAAGGCAGTCAGTACGCCGAAGATCCAGCGCCAGGGCGCAACCCACAGGATCGCTTGGCCGATGGACGGCGCCAGGATCGGCACGGCCAGGAAGACGATCATGGCGAGCGACATGACGCGCGCCATGTCGCGCCCCGAATAGCAGTCGCGGACGATCGAGACGACGAGCACGCGCGTCGCCGCCGCGCCGACACCCTGCAGCACGCGCGCCGCCATCATCGCCTCGAACGAGCCGGCGAAGGCGGCGGCGATGCTGGCGATGACGTAGACGATCAGGCCGGTGAGCAGCACCGGCCGGCGTCCGTAGCGGTCCGAAATCGTGCCGTAGAAGATCTGCGAGACGCCGAAGCCGAGCAGATAGGCCGTGATGATCCACTGTCGCTGGTTGGCCTCGGCAATGCCAAGCGCCTCGGCCATTTGCGGCAAGGCCGGCAGCATGGAGTCGATGGCCAGCGCGTTCGTCGCCATCAGCGCGGCGGTGAGGCCCACGAAGGGGTAGAAGCCCATGCCGTGGCGCGGCCGGGCGATGGCGGACATGTCGTTCATGACGATCGCGAAAGCTGGCCCGGCGGCTGCGAGCGGACGGCAGCGGCAGGCAATGATTGGGCGGCAGCATTAGACCTGCCGGCAGGGGCCGGCAACCCGCCTTGCCGGCCATGCGCCATGCGCCGGGCGCGTTTCCCGCCTCAGCCGGCTTTCTGCATCTCGGCCATCAGCGCGTTGTCGATTTCGTTGGCGCGCCTCGCGGCCGGCCTGCCCGCCAGTCTGGCGCCATAGGCCTCGAAGGCCGGTCGCTTCTCGATCGTGCCGAACTGCAGGCCCCATAGGATCTGCGCGCCGACATAAACGTCGGCGGCGCTGAAGCGGTCGCCGAGCAGATACGGCCCTTGGCTGACGGCCTGTTCGAGCGCGTCCATCACGTCCGCATAGGTCCCATAGCCGATCGCGCGGGCCCGATCCGGTGGCACCTCAAGGCCGAAAGCCTTGTTGCTGACGGCGGCCTCGACCGGGCCCGCAGCGAAAAACAGCCAGCGATAGTAGGGGCCGCGCAGCCGGCTGGTCGGCTCCGGCGCCAGCCCGACCTGCGGAAAGGCATCGGCGAGATAGGCGCAGATCGCGGCGCATTCGGTGACGACGGTATCGCCATGAACCAGCGTCGGCACTTTCCCCATCGGGTTGAGCGCCTTGTATGGCGCGCTCTTCATCGGTGCGCCGAAGCCGAGGATCTCGGCCCGGTAGGGTTGGCCGACCTCTTCCATCATCCAGCGCGCGATCCGGCCGCGCGACATGGGATTCGTGTACAGCACGAGTTCGTCCGTCATGGCTGGTGCCTCCTTGATGTCCGGTGTTGCTCTATCCTGCGGCGCTGTCGTGATACTGTCAGGAGCCATCGCCTGACGACGCCGGTTCGAACTGCTATCCTCGCCGCGAAACGGGACGGGAGCATGAACGAATCATCGGCGCTGCGCAGCGTATCCCTCGGCGACGGGCGGATGGCGATCGAGGGCCTATCGGCCCGCTATATCCAGGGCTCGGCCCGGCGCTTCCGGCTGAAGGCCGCGGAGCTTCGCCTCATCGGCGGCTTCGAGAGCCGTGACGGGCGCCTCGAGGACGCGCAGCGCATCCTTGCCGAGGCCCATGTGGCGGATGGCGCGTTGCGGCGCGCCGGCTTCGATGGCGAGGCCGAAGCGATCGGCCTCACCTTGCGTCCGCTGTCGGCATCGAGCGAACAGCCGCGGCTCCTGCTGATGCTCGGCTATCGCGAGGAGGGCGGATCCGAGATGCCCTTCGCCGATGCGTTTCTGGCTCCGTCCGTGTTCGAGGCGCTCAAGGCGGACATGCTCAGGGGGCTCGCGCAGGAGGTCTCGCTCAGCGCGACGACGAGCCTCTGGGTACGGGAGGAAGACCGCGACCTGCCCGATGCGAGCCCGCTCGGCTGGTATCTCGCGCCGGGAAGCGACGGGAAGGCCGTTGTCCCGGCCCGCGGCTTCATCGACAGCATCGAGTGGATGCCGCAGGCCCGGCCCGAGCTGCTTGCCGAGACCATGCCGGTGCCGCACGCCGCTGCGGATCACGAGGCGGACGAGGATTGGCCGGAGAGCAGCGCCGAACAGCTGCGCAAGATCAACTGGAGCTTCAAGCTGCTCCTGCTGCTCCTCGCTTTCATGATGATAATCATCGCGGTGAAATAGAGCATTTTCGAGCGAAGTGGACACCGGTTCGCGTAAAGAAAATGCGACAAAACAAAGACCTAGAGCATTTCCGCGATTCGAAGAAGCGCGGAAATGCTCTAGGCGCCGGCCCTATGGCTCGTGGCGGCGGATCCGGCGGATGATCTCGTTCAGCGCCAGCATCGCCAGCGCCAGGATGAAGGGCAGGACGTAGTAGATCACGCGGAAGATCAGCAGCGCGCCGAGCACGTGCTCATAGGGGAGGCGGTTAAGCGCGACCAGCATCGTCGCCTCGAACACGCCGAGTCCGCCCGGCGCATGGCTGGCGATGCCGATCAGGCAGGCGAAGATATAGGCAGCCAGGAAGGTCGGATAGTCGAGATTGTAGCCACCGGGCAGCAGGACGAAGAGCACGGCTGCCGCCGCGCTGACCTCGCAGGCGCCGAGCGCCATCTGGCCGAGCGTGGTGCCGAGACCCGGCAGATGCAGGTTCCAGCCCCGCACGCGCAGGCTGCGCTCGTCCGTCGCGATCCAGATCAGGTAGCCGATGATGCCGAGCCCGATGAGGCCACCGGCGATCTGGACGACGAGCGGCGAGGTCCGCGCCAGCATCGCGACCGAATCCGCCGAATAGACCAGGCTGGCGCAGAGAATGGCGCCGAGACCGAGCCAGAAGGTGATGCCCGCGATCACCGTCAGACTCGCGACCTCCGAAGCCCGCACGCCCTTCGGTGAATAGATCCAGTAGCGCACCGTGCCGCCGGTCACGATCGGGAAGCCGAGCGTGAAGGAAACCGAATAACTGGTGAAGGACGCCAGCGCCGTCGTGCGGTAGGCAATCGAGAGCCCGAGCCGGCGCAGGGCCAGCGCATCATATCCCGTCAGCAGGAGATAGCTCAGCGCCGTGAAGCCGGCCGCGAGCCCGAGCTGACGCAGGCTGGCATTGGCGAAGGCGCCGGCGAGCTGGCCCGGTTCCATCTGGCTGATGATGTGCCAGAGCACGACGAGCGAGGCACCGAAGATGATGGTGCTCGCCAGCGGGCCGAGCCACCACCAGCGACTGCGCTTGCGCAGGGGCATTCCTGGCTCGTGCGGGCCGAACGACATGCGCTCTCTGGGTTGCGCGACACCGCGGATCTGCAGCGGCGCGTGGGAGGAGAGGGCGCGGCTGCGCCTCGGCCCGAGAGATAACGCGTTGGCAGCGATGCACAAGCCGCTGCGGCGAATGAGCCCTGGCTGATTTTACACGGAAGCGCGTGTCATCCCGGCCGGAGCCCTCGGGTCCGATCTTCGATTGGCCCAAGGATAAACTCCGCAGCGCCGATCCGGAATCCATCATAAAGCGCAACGCCCTACGATGGATTCCGGGTCTTCCTTCGGTCGCCCGGAATGACGGAAAAGGTTTGGAGATGCTCGGGTTAAGCCCACGGTTGTCCGGTTCGTTTTGAGGGCTGTCTTGGAAAGCACGATGGATCGAAGGCTTTCCATAGAACGGCGACGGAGATGACAGGTGCGGGGAACCCCTCCCCCTTGTGGGGAGGGGCAGGGGTGGGGGTCGAACGACTGGGTTCAACGCTCACCAAGCAGAGCCACCCCCATCCCCTTACCCTTCCCCACAAGGGGGAAGGGAGGAGCCCGCCCCGGCACCCGCCAGCGCGATGCAAACCGGACAGCCGTGGAAAATCAGCAGGCGCCCCAGCTACGGGATAAGAATGAACTGAACCGGGGCGGCGTGCCGCCCCGGAGTTGCCTGCCTCAGCCGCCGATGTTGAAGGCGGCGAGCGCCGCCATGTTGACGATGTCGGAGTCCTTGGCGCCGAGCGGCACGATCTGCACGGGCTTGTCGAGGCCGACGATCAGCGGACCGATCACGGTCGCGCCGCCGAGCTCCTGCAGCAGCTTGGTCGAGATCGAGGCCGAGTGGAAGGCCGGCATAATCAGCACGTTCGCCGGGCCCGACAGGCGGCAGAACGGATACTGGCTCATGGTCTCGCGGTTGAGCGCGACATCCGCCGCCATCTCGCCGTCATACTCGAAATCGACGCGCTGGTTGTCGAGGATCGCCACCGCCTCGCGCACCTTTTCGGAGCGTTCGCCGGCCGGGTGGCCGAAGGTCGAGAAGGCGAGCATCGCCACCTTCGGCTCATAGCCGAGCCTGCGGCCGACGCCGGCCGCCTCGATCGCGATCTCGGAGAGCGCCTGAGCCGTCGGCATCTCGGTGATCGCGGTGTCGGCGACGAGTACGGTGCGGTCGCGCGAGATCACGATCGAGACGCCGATCACGCGGTGGCCGGGCTTCTCGTCGATGACGCGGCGGACCTCCTCCAGCGCGATCGAATAGTTGCGGGTCACGCCCGTCACCATCGCGTCGGCATCGCCGAGCGCCACCATCGCCGCGGCGAAATGGTTGCGGTCCTGGTTGATCAGGCGCTGGCAGTCGCGGAAGAGATAGCCCTGCCGCTGCAGCCGCTCGTAGAGATATTGCGCATAGGCGCTGTTGCGGTGGGAGAGCCGAGCGTTCTGGATCGAGATGCCCCTGGCCTCGAGATCGACGCCGAGGAAGGTCGCGGTCTCGTAGATCCGCTCCTCACGGCCGACGAGGATGGCCTGGCCCAGCTCCTGGTTGACGAAGGATGCCGCGGCGCGGATGACCTGCTCCTCCTCGCCCTCGGCAAAGACGACGCGCTTCGGATAGCGCTTCACCCGCTCGAAGATGCGGTTGAGTGTGCCGGCGATCGGGTCGCGCCGGGCGGAGAGCTGCGCCTTGTAGCCCGGCATATCGACGATCGGCTTGCCGGCGACGCCGGATTCCATCGCCGCCTTCGCCACCGCCGCCGGCACGACCTGGATCAGGCGCGGATCGAACGGCACGGGGATGATGTAGTCCTTGCCATAGCGCGGGCGCGCGCCCTGATAGGCGGCGGCGACTTCGTCCGGCACGTCCTCGCGGGCGAGCGCCGCCAGCGACTCTGCGGCGGCGATCTTCATCTCCATGTTGATGGTGGTGGCGCGCACGTCGAGCGCGCCGCGGAAGATGAAGGGAAAGCCGAGGACGTTGTTGACCTGGTTTGGATAGTCCGAGCGGCCCGTCGCCATGATCGCGTCGTCGCGGATGGCGTGGACCTCCTCCGGTGTGATCTCCGGATCGGGATTGGCCATGGCGAAGATGATCGGGTTCGGCGCCATCGCGGCGACCATCTCGGGCGTCACGGCGCCCTTTTGCGACAGGCCGAAGAAGGCGTCGGCCCCTTCCAGGGCCTGCGCCAGCGTGCGCCGATCGGTGACGGCGGCATGGGCCGACTTCCACTGGTTCATGCCCTCGGTGCGGCCTTGGTAGATCACGCCCTTGGTGTCGCAGAGGATGACGTTGTCGGGCTTGAAGCCCATCGCCTTCAAGAGCTCGATGCAGGCGATGGCGGCCGCGCCGGCGCCATTGATGACGAGCTTGGTCGACTTGATGTCGCGCTCGGTCAGGTCGAGCGCGTTGATCAGGCCGGCGGCGGCGATGATTGCGGTGCCGTGCTGGTCGTCATGGAAAACCGGGATGTCCATCAGCTCGCGCAGGCGCTGCTCGATGATGAAGCACTCGGGTGCCTTGATATCCTCGAGATTGATGCCGCCGAAGGATGGGCCGAGATAACGCACGGCATCGATGAACTTCTCCGGGTCCTCGGTGTCGACCTCGAGGTCGATCGAGTCGATGTCGGCGAAGCGCTTGAACAGGACGGATTTGCCCTCCATCACCGGCTTCGAGGCGAGCGCGCCGAGATTGCCGAGGCCGAGGATGGCGGTGCCGTTCGAGATCACGGCGACGAGGTTCGAGCGCGTGGTGTAGTCGTAGGCGCGCGACGGATCCTCCGCGATCGCCAGGACCGGCACGGCCACGCCCGGCGAATAGGCCAACGACAGATCCCGCTGCGTCGCCATCGGCTTGGTCGGAACGATTTCCAGCTTGCCCGGCCGTCCCTGCGAATGGAACAACAGGGCTTCCTGGTCCGTGAAGGTCGGGCGAGTTCTCTTGTTCGTCGGACGGTCGTTCATCGAAGCGTCTTTTCTTGAGCGTTTCCTCGGGGGAACCGACCATACGGCCGCGCGCCACGAGACCACAAGTCGTTATAGTCCCACAGAACTCTTGCCGGATAACGGAGGAATGACCGCGGCGTCGGAGGCTACAGGCGGTTGCGCACGCTGCGGACGAAATCCCCGACATAGCGGTCGAGCGCTTCAGCCTGCTCGTCGACCTTGCGGGCGGCGTCCGCCACGCCGATGGCGGCGTCGCCGGTGACGCGCACCTCGGCGCCGACCGCGCTGACATTGGCGGTAACGGCGTCGGCGCTGAGAGCGACGGCCTGTGCATCGGCGGCAATGGTCGAGGCGATGTCGGCCTGGCGGCAGACGACGGAGGCGATCGCGCCGGATGTCTGCTCGATCGTCGTCATCGTGCCTTCGATATGCGCCACGGCCTCGACGGCGGTCGCGGCCGCACCGCGGATGTCGGCCAGCGTTTCGGCGATGTCGCGCGTCGCCTTCTGGGTCTGCTCCGCCAGTGTCTTGACCTCGCTCGCCACGACGGCGAAGCCGCGTCCGGCAGCGCCTGCGCGCGCAGCCTCGATCGTGGCGTTCAGTGCCAGAAGGTTGGTGCGGGCCGCGATCTCCTCGATGAAATCGAGCACGGTGCGAACCTTGTCGGCCGCCTCCGTCAGCCCGGTGACGTCGCTTCGCGTGCTGCGGACATAGCTGGCGGCCGCGCGCACCGTCTCGTCGGCATGGCTGGTCTGGCGGGTGAGTTCCCGGATCGAGGCTTCGATCTCTTCCGCCGCGGTTGCGACGCTGCCGACCCGCTGCGATGCGCTTTCCGCCTCCCGGGTCACGCCTTCGGCGCGCAGGGTCGTCTTGCTGGCGCTTTCCACCATCTGGCTGGCGGCGGCGTGCATGCCGCGCATCGAGGCCCCGACGTCGGCGAGCGCCTTGCCGACCGTGCGTTCCAGATCGCCGGCGAGTTCGTCGAGCGCGGTCTTGCGCAGCGTCTCGATTTCGGCGCGGCGCGCTTCCAGTGTCTTCTCGGCGGTGATGTCGAGCAGGATGCCGTCCCAGACCAGGGTTCCGTCGGCGAGCCGGCGCTTGGTCGATTCGCTGCGCAGCCAGACGACACCGCCGTCCGGAGCGTGGTAGCGGCCCTCGAAGCGCCAGAGCGTCTCGTTTTCCTGCTGCTCCCGCCGCAATTGCTCGAAACGGATGCGGTCTTCGGCGACGAGCTTGCCGAGCCAGACGTCGGGATCGCGCTCGACCTGCTCCTTGGTGATGCCCAGCAGCTTGTCGATGGCGAAGGAAGCGAACCGGTAGGTCATCATCCCGTCTGGCGTGACGATCCGCTGGTAGAGCGTTCCGGGCGCCCGGTCGATCAGCGTCCGCAGCCGGTAGGCGGTTTCGCGCCTGTCGCGATCGTTGATGACGACGATTCCGGTCAGGAAAATGCCGACCGTTCCGACGAAGATCATGATCGGCACGGCCTCGCGCAGGAAGCGCTGCCCGGCTTCTCCTGGAATAAAGCCCACAGAGGCGAGCAGGCAGAGTGCGTCGATCAGGCTGAGGGCGGCGAGATCGCCGACGCCGAGCGGCCGTCTGCGCCGGGTCAGCCAGATCGCGTAGGCGACCCCGATGACGGCGCGGGCCACGATGCCAGTAATGCCCGTGACCATGCCGACACCACCCGTGATGTAGCGCATCACGACGAGCGGCACGGCCGTCAGCACGGCGGCGCCGGGACCGCCGATCGGGCCGGCCAGGACGGCGAAGCTGTTGCGCGAATCGACGACGAGGCCGGGCATCATCTCGAAGGGGTTGCCCATGCTGATCAGCGCGCCGGTGGCGAACAGCACGCCGACGATCACCTGCCGCAGCCAGGATCGTTCCCCGATCTGGGGCATGGCGACGGTGAGGAGCAGCCCCGCCAGAAGCAGGAAGAACAGGCTTTCGGCGAGATTGATCAGCAGCAATGTCGGGACCTTCGGCCGTTTCGGCCAGCGGACCTTGCTTTCAATTGTTGAAAGCCGTCCTAACGGATGGTCTTGGCGCCGGTTTTTGCTAGCGTGCCGGCCGATGCGTCACAGCTCCCCCTCCGAAGCCGCCCTTTCCGCCGCGCCGGCCGCCGCCGAGCGCGTCACGCCGATGATGGCGCAGTATATCGAGATCAAGGCGGCGAATCCGGATTGCCTGCTGTTCTACCGGATGGGGGATTTCTACGAACTCTTCTTCAAGGATGCCGAGATCGCCTCGCGCACGCTCGGCATCGTGCTGACCAAGCGCGGCAAGCATCAGGGCGACGACATCCCGATGTGCGGCGTCCCCGTGGAGCGCGCCGACGATTATCTCCAGCGCCTGATCGCCGCCGGCCACCGCGTCGCCGTCTGCGAGCAGACCGAGGATCCGGCCGAGGCGAAGAAGCGCGGCGCCAAATCGGTGGTGAAGCGTGATGTTGTCCGCCTCGTTACCCCCGGAACCATTACCGAGGAGCGGCTGCTCGAGCCGGGCCGCGCGAGCCTCCTCGTCGCGGTCGCGCGTCGCAAGACGGGGGAGGCGGCCTCTCTCTACGGTCTCGCGGCGATCGACATCTCGACCGGTCGCTTCACGGTGATGGAGACGCCGCAGGAGCGGCTCGCCATCGAGTTTTCGCGTCTGGAGCCGCGCGAGATCGTCTGCCCCGACGCGATCCATGACGACCCGGAACTCAAGGAGTTCTGGCGCGAGATTGCGGTGCCGGTGACGCCGCTGGCTCGCGACGGACTCGATGCGGCCTCGGCCGAGCGACGCCTGAAGGAGTTCTTCGGCGTCGCCACGCTCGATGCCTTCGGTGCTTTCAGCCGCGCCGAGATCGCGGCGGCCGGCGCGGCACTGGCCTATGTCGAGCGCACCCAGCTCGGCGCGCGCCCGCCTTTGTCGGCCCCGGTGCGCGATTCAGGCTCGGCGACGATGCTGATCGACGCGGCTACCCGCGCCAATCTCGAATTGACGCGCACGCTCGGGGGCGAGCGCCCCGGCAGCCTGCTGGCCACGATCGACCGCACGGTGACGCCGGGCGGAGCGCGGCTGCTGGCCGAGCGCCTCGCCGGCCCCTTGACCGATCCGGCTTCGATCGCGGCGCGCCACGACGCGGTTGAATTCCTGGCGGCGGACGGTGCCCTGCGCGAGGATCTGCAGCAGGCGCTGGAGAAGGTGCCGGACGTTGCGCGCGCGCTGGCGCGGCTCTCGCTCGATCGCGGCGGCCCACGCGACCTCGCCGCGCTCGGCGCCGGGCTCGACGCCGCCCGCGCGATCGCCGCCCTGCTCGTCCGGCGCGGCGAATTGCCCGCCGAGCTGGCCCGCGCGATGCGGGCGCTGGGCGAGAGCGATCCCGATCTGCCGGTCCGCCTCAACGCCGCATTGGCCGACGAACTGCCGCTCAATCGTCGCGATGGCCGCTTCGTACGCGAGGGGCATGATCCGGCGCTCGACGAACTGCGCTTGCTGCAGATCGATTCGCGCAAGGTCATCGCCCAGCTGCAGGCGCGCTATGCCGCCGAGACCGGCTGCCGCACGCTGCGGATCAAGCACAACGCCATGCTCGGCTACTTCGTCGAAGTGCCGCAGGCGACGGGCGAGGAGTTCCTGAAGGAGCCCTGGCGCGCGACCTTTGTGCACCGCCAGACCATGTCCGATGCGATGCGCTTCTCCTCGGTCGAACTCGGCGAACTCGAGGCCAAGATCGCCTCTGCGGCCGATCGGGCGCTCAAGCTCGAACTCTCTGTCTTTGCTGGGCTCAGCGAGGCGGTGCTGGCTCAGGCCGAGCCGATCAAGGCCGCTGCCCTGGCCTTGGCCGAGCTCGATGTCGCCGCGGCTCTCGCCGATCTCGCCACCCGCGAGGGCTGGAGCCGCCCGCAGATCGATGATGGCGTTGCCTTCACCATCGAGCGTGGCCGCCATCCGGTGGTCGAGGCGGCGCTGAAGCGCGATGGCAAGCCCTTCGTCGCCAACGACACCGAATTGTCGCCGCCCGACACTGACGCGAAAGGCGGCCGCATCTGCCTGATCACCGGCCCGAACATGGCCGGTAAATCGACCTTCCTGCGCCAGAATGCGCTGATCGCCGTGCTGGCCCAGATGGGCTCTTTCGTGCCCGCCGCACGGGCCCATATCGGCATCGTCGACCGGCTGTTCTCGCGCGTCGGCGCCGCTGACGATCTCGCACGCGGCCGTTCGACCTTCATGGTCGAGATGGTCGAGACTGCTGCGATCCTGAATCAGGCCGGCCCGCGCGCGCTCGTGATCCTCGACGAGATCGGGCGGGGCACCGCGACCTTCGACGGCCTCTCCATCGCCTGGGCCGCGATCGAGCATCTGCACGAGATCAACCGCTGCCGCAGCCTGTTCGCCACGCATTACCACGAGCTGACGGCGCTCGGAGACCGGCTCGACCGCGTCGCCAACGCCACCGTCCGCGTCACCGAATGGAAGGGCGAGGTCGTCTTCCTGCACGAGGTCGTGCCGGGCGCGGCCGATCGCTCCTACGGCATCCAGGTCGCCAAGCTCGCCGGCCTGCCGCCGGCCGTGGTCGAGCGTGCCCGCGCCATCCTCGGCGAGCTGGAGAAGACCGAGCGCGAGAAGCCGGTCGCCTCGCTGGTCGATGATCTCCCGCTCTTCGCTGCGCCGCTGCGGCGCCCGGCGCCGGTCGCGGTCGAAAACGAGCCGGACGGCCTGCGCGAGGCGCTGGCCGGGATCGCCCCGGACGAGATGACTCCGCGCGAGGCGCTGGAAGCGCTCTATCGGCTGAAGGGGCTGGCTTGAGGTTCAGGCTGCGGCGACCTTCGGGACATGGCCGCAGGCAAACGCTCCGTCATCCCGGACAAGCTGCGAAGCAGCGCCGATCCGGGATCCATGCCTGAACTTGAATCGTGAGCGCTCCGGCATGGATTCCGGGTCTCCGCCTCGCTGCGCCCGGAATGACAGCGCGTTTTCGATGTGTTGATGACGTTACTCCAGCCGCTTGATGCTGGTGATTGCGCCGAAGCTGTTGTCGCGGATGCGGTCGCGCGCTTCCTTGAGGGGCTCGCGATGCACCGTCATCGTGTAGCCGTTGGCATGCAGGAGCGTTTCCGGATCGGTCAGGATGCCGACATGGCCCTTCCAGAAGATCAGATCGCCGCGCTCAAGCCCGGATAGGCTCTCGCCGAAGGGAACGGCGCTGCCGAGGGCGGCCTCCAGCATGTCGGAATCGCGCGGGGAGGCGATGCCGGCCGCGGCGAGGGCAAGTTGTGTCAGCCCTGAGCAGTCGAGGCCGAGGCTGGTCTTGCCGCCCCAGAGATAGGGCACGCCGAGGAAACGCTCGGCGACTGCGACGAAATCGGCTTCGAAGCGGTCGGCCGGGGCGAGATGCTTCAGGAAAACATGTCCGCCATCGGCGAGGATGGCGAAATCGCCCTTCTCCTCCACCACGGCAACGCCTGCATTCAGCGACAGCGACGCAAGCGGCGGCAGTTTGATCGAGGGGCCCGGATAGACGAAGGTCCTGAGTCCCGCGACACGGTGCGTCGGCACCGGCTGGTCGGGGCGCAACGCGTCGTCAGGCAGGTAGCCGACATAACCGTCCGCGGCGAGCTGGACCCAGGCCCAGCCCTCCTCGCGCTCGTAGACTTGAACCAGCTCGCCCGCGAGCGCTTCGGTATCGAGCGATGCGTCCGGGCGCGGCTCGCGCCGTAGTGGCGCCGAGGGAACAACGACGCGCATCGGCTGCGCATCGGCGAAGCGGGCGGCCTCGACCTGCCCGGCCAGATGGCGCGCGGCGAGATCGGGGCGAAAGGCATGGATGCGGCGGTCGAGAATCGTCATGGGGGCAATCTAGCGCGGCGAGGCTCGTGCTGGGAGAGCCGTCAGCTTCCGCCGATCTCCTTGGCGTGCTCCGTCACCAGATCGGCCAGCCTCTCGACAGCGAGCGCACCGGCGACGGTGCGCTGGATCACGACGTTGCGGCGGTCGGCCTCGTCGCGCTTGCGCGTCAGGAGCCCGAGCTTGCCGAGCGTATCGAGCGCGCGCGTGATCACCGGCTTGGTCACGCCGAGCTGCTTCGCCAGCCCCCGCACGGTATGCGGCGGCAGTTCGAGGTAGACCGTGAGCAGGATCGCCGTCTGGCGCGCCGAGAGATCGGCTTCGCTGTCCCGGACCAGGTCGAGATGCACTTGCCGCCACAGTCTGAGCGCCTGCGAAGGCCTGATCTCCAAGGGCATGAAGGTACGGTTCCCGATCGTTACGGGTCCGTATCATTATCCTGTGCCGGCGGCTGTGCAATCGCCTTCGCCGATCAGCCTTAACCGGCTGGGTAGAGCTGCTTCACCAGCGCATGAATCAGCCGCGCGCCCTGGCATTCGCCGCCCTCGGGCCGTCCCGGCTTGGGCGAGGGGTTCCAGGCGTAGATGTCGAAATGCGCATAGGATTCCGTCTTCTCGACGAAGCGGTTGAGGAAGAGCGCCGCCGTTACCGAGCCGGCCATGCCGCCGCTGGAGACATGGTTTACATCGGCGATCTTGGAATCGAGGAAGCCGTCATAGGGTCGCCAGAGCGGCATCCGCCAGACCGGATCGTTCACCACCATGCCGATCCGCGCGATTTCCGCGGCGAGCCCTTCGTCATGGGTGTAGAACGGCGGCAGTTCCGGCCCGAGCGCTGTGCGCGCCGCGCCGGTCAGCGTGGCGAAATCGATCAGCAGCTCCGGCATCTCCTCGTCGGCGAGCGTCAACGCATCGGCCAGGATCAGCCGGCCTTCGGCGTCGGTGTTGCTGATCTCGACCGAGAACCCCTTGCGGCTCGCCAGCACATCGCCGGGCCGGAAGGCATTGCCTGAAATCGCGTTCTCCACCGCCGGCACCAGGAGCCGCAGCCGCACCGGCAACTTCGCGAGCATGATCATCCGCGCTGCCGCGATCGCGGCCGCCGCACCGCCCATATCCTTCTTCATCAGGAGCATCGAGGCGTCGGGCTTGAGGTTGAGCCCGCCTGTGTCGAAGGCGACGCCCTTGCCGATCAGCGTGACCTTGGGATGGGCCGGGTCGCCCCAGACCAGATCGACGAGCCGCGGCGCCCGCGTCGAGGCGCGACCGACCGCATGGATCATCGGGAAGTTTCGGTTGATCAGCTCGTCTCCGACGATGCTGGTGACCGTCGCACCGCATTCGGCGGCGAGCCCACGGATCGCCGCTTCGATCTCGCCCGGTCCCAGCGCATTGGCCGGCGTGTTGATGAGATCGCGCGCCAGCGCGGCCGATTCAGCGATCAGGCTGATCTCCTGGCCGTCGACGCCGTCCGGTAGCGACAGGCGCGCGCGCGGCGGCTTCGGCTTGCGGTAGCGGTCGAAGCGATAACCCTGCAGCAGCCAGCCGAGCGCAGCGAGGTCCGGATCGTCGATCTCGCCTTCGAGCGCATAGTCGCCCGCCGGCAGCTGGGTCGACAGCCGCGCCGGTGCAAAGGGATCGCGCTGCCGCTGCGCGGTTTCGACACCCAGAAGAACGGCCGCGAGTGCCCCTTGTGAATCCGGAAGGAAGCAATGCTGGCCGGTGCCGGCCGCGAAGCCTTGCGCGAGGGCGAAGTTGCGATGGGCAGGTGAAAGCCGCGCCTGCAAGGTTGGCCAGGTCTCGGAAGAAACCACGTGAATCGGGACAGCAGCGTCGGAGGTGGGAAGCAGAAGACTGTTCACGGGTCGGTCGATCGGTTCTGAGACAGCGGCGGGTGTCGGGATTAAGGATGCATTAGGGTTAACGCTTTATCACCGAACGACCAGAGGAACCCAGTCAGACGACGTTGTCGCGAGGCGATCCGGCCCATGATTCGAACGAAGCTCGCCTCCGACCTGTCGATTTTCCGTGCACACCGCCTTGGATTGACGATCGCTGTCTGCCTCGGAGCACTTGCCCTTGCAGGTTGCCAGAGCCGCGGCGGCCTGGGCGACGTCACGGGTTCGATTGGGCGCAGCTCGGCGGCGCAGCCGCGCACCGCGGCAGATTGGCAGGCCGAACGCGACAACTGGGCGAAGCGCTACGAGGCCAATCCGAAGGACCGCAATGCCGCCTTTGCCTACGCCCGGGCGCTGCGGGCTCTCGATCAGAATGCGCAGGCGCTGGCCGTGCTCCAGAACGCCGTCCTGACCTTCCAGGACGACCGCGAGCTGCTGGGGGCCTATGGCCGCTCGCTTGCCGATAACGGGCGGTTGCGGGAAGCGGACGACGTGCTCTCCCGCGCCCATTCGCCGGAGCGGCCGGATTGGCGCATCCTTTCGGCGCAGGGAACCGTCGCCGATCAGCTTGGCGAGCATGAGAGGGCTCAGCAGATCTACCAGGCCGCTCTGAAGCTAGCCCCGGGCGAGCCGACGATCATGTCCAACTACGGCTTGTCGCTCGCCTTGTCCCGTCGTTTGCCGGAAGCGGAGCGGGTTCTCACCGAGGCGGCTGCCTCGCAGGGGGCCGACATCCGCGTACGCCAGAATCTGGTTCTCGTGCTCGGGCTTCAGGGCCGTTTTGCCGAGGCCGAAGCCATGGCCCGGCGTGACCAGAGCCCGGCCGAAGCCGCTGCGACGATCGCCTATCTCAAGCGCAGCGTCAGCCAGCAGAACAGCTGGGACCTGCTGAAGGGCACGAAGGGCCGGGCGCAGCCCGCCGCCAAGCCTCCGCTGGCACAGGCTCCGGACGGCGCGGCCGATCCGGATCGTCGCGGCTGACTCAGCTGCGAAGCTTTCATTAGCGCGCTGGCAAAGCCACAGGCCGAAAATCGGAAAAGCTGAGGCGCGACTGCTGCTTCGCGCAGCTGCCCGCGATTGCTTGATTTGCTTATCTGCAGCGCCCGGTCATTAGCGATCCGCGATTATGAGCCCGGCGCTCGGGCTAAGTCACTTCCAACCGAAGACCTGCACCAGCGCCGGAAACATGATGATGACGAAGAGCACCGGCAGGAAGAACAGGATCATCGGCACGGTCAGCTTCGGCGGCAGGGCGGCAGCCTTCTTCTCGGCGGCGTTCATGCGCTGATCGCGGCTCTCCTGTGCCAGGGTGCGCAGCGCCGTGCCGAGCGGCGTGCCGTAGCGTTCGGCCTGGATCAGCGCCGTCGAGACCGATTTGACGCTTTCGAGCCCGGTCCGCATCGAAAGGTTCTCATAGGCTACCCTGCGGTCAGTCAGATAGGAGAGCTCCGCCGTGCAGAGCGCGAACTCCTCAGCCAGCGGTACGGACTGGCTGCCGATCTCGTTCGCGACCTTGCGGAACGCCTGCTCGATCGACATGCCGGACTCCACGCAGATCAGCAGCAGGTCGAGCGCGTCCGGAAAAGCCAGTCGCATCGAGAGCTGCCGCTTGCTGATCTGGTTGGACAGGAAGACTTCCGGCGCCTTGATGCCAAGATAGGCGCCGCCGATCGCGATCCCGATCTTCATGAACAGCGCCTGGCCGAAATCGTTGATGATGAAAAGATAGAACAGCGTGAACAGGAAAGCGGTGACGGGCACGGCCAGGCGGAAGAACAGGAAGGCGATCTCCGACTGTGGCCCACGATAGCCTGCCATGACGAGCTGCTTCTTGGCGTTCTCCGTTCCGAGCCAATCGCCGAGCTTGAACTGCTCCACGATGCGCCGCATGTAGGCTTTCGGCTCCTGGCGCAGGCTTACCTTCTCGTTCTGGCGGTTGAGCCGCTCGCGCTCCCGCGCCCGGATCTTCTCGCGCTCCGTCGCGACGTTCTTCATGCGCTTCTGGAGGACGTTGCCCTCGGTCAGCGGGATCGCGACGGTCAGCACCGTGGCCGCGGCCGCTACGGCAGCCAGCAGCGCGAGCATGAATTGCGGATCGGTGAGCTTGTCGGCGATCTGGGAAATCACGGTTCCACCTCAGATCTCGAAATTGATCATCTTACGCATGATCAGGACGCCCATCAGCATCCAGATGCCGCAGCCGACGAGGGCGAGCTTGCCCATCTGGGTGAGCCACAGGAGTTCGATGTATCTCGGGGTGGACAGATAGACGAGGAAGGCGACGCTCGGGGGCAGGGCGGCGATGATCCCGGCAGAGGCCTTGGCCTCCATCGAGACCGCCTGGATCTTGTCGCGCATCTTGCGCCGCTCGCGCAGGACGCGCGAGAGGTTCGCCAGCGTCTCGGATAGATTGCCGCCGGTCTTCTGCTGGATAGCGATCACGATGCCGAAGAAATTGGCTTCCGCACAGGGCATCCGCTCATAGAGCTTTCCGGCGGCTTCAGAGAGCGGCAGGCCGAGCGCCTGCGCCTCGATGATCTGCCGAAACTCGCCTTTGACGGGCTCTACGGCTTCCGTCGCGATGATGCGCAGACAGTCGTTGACTGGCAGGCCGGCCTTGATGCCGCGGACGATGACGTCGAGCGCGTTGGGGAACTCGATGGCGAACCGCTTCAGACGTTTTGTTTTGCAATGCTTCAGGAACCAGGCCGGCAGGCCCAGTGCCCCGATGAAGAGACCGGCAGCCCCCATGATCAGGTTGCCGCTCAAAACCAACAGAACGAGGCCGCTGACGAAGGCGGTCACGGCGCAGATCACGTAGTATTTCCGACGGGTCCAGCTCAGGCCGGCTTGTCCGATCCGCGCTTCGAGCGTCAGCTTGGCGTTTTCGCGGTTCTCGATCTCCTTGAGGCTTTGCGCGACCTGCCCGCGCTTGGCTCTGGCCTGCGCTTCCCGGTCGATGCTGCGCATCGTGCTCGGCCCGGCGAATTCCTTGCGCCGCTTCTCGGCCCGCTTTTCGCCGCTCAGCGTAGGGTAGAGCAGCGCATAGACGACGCCGCCAACGGCGAGCATGGCCAATACGGCGATCGCAAGCGTGCTCGAATTCATGGCCTGGCTCCCGACGAGGGCCTCCGTTCAGGCTGCAAAGCCTTCATTCACCTGCTCGAGCTGGTCGAGCGACGCGGCGAGGCGCTGCTCCTCGCCGAAGTAGCGGGCACGCTCCCAGAAGCGCGGGCGGCCGATGCCGGTCGAGCGGTGGCGGCCGATAAGCTTGCCCGCGGCGTCCTCGCCGAGCACGTCGTAGAGCATGAGGTCTTGCGTCGTGATGACCTCGCCTTCCATCCCCATCACCTCCGTGATGTGGGTGATGCGGCGCGAGCCGTCGCGCAGGCGTTGCGCCTGGATGATGACATCGACCGAGGAGCAGATCATCTCGCGCAGAGTCTTGGACGGCAGCGAGAAGCCGCCCATGGTGATCATCGACTCGATACGGCTGAGACATTCCCGTGGCGAGTTGGCGTGGAGCGTGCCCATCGAGCCGTCATGGCCGGTATTCATCGCCTGGAGCAGGTCGAAGGCCTCGGGTCCGCGCACTTCGCCGACGATAATCCGCTCGGGGCGCATGCGCAGGCAGTTCTTGACAAGGTCGCGCATCGTGACTGCGCCGGTGCCTTCGAGATTGGGTGGGCGCGTCTCGAGGCGCACCACATGCGGCTGCTGGAGCTGGAGCTCGGCGGCGTCCTCGCAGGTGATAACCCGCTCGTCATGGTCGATATAGTTGGTCAGGCAGTTCAGCAGCGTCGTCTTGCCCGAGCCGGTGCCACCGGAGATGACGATGTTGCAGCGGACGCGGCCGATGATCTTCAGGATCTCGGCGCCGGGCGGCGAGATCGCGCCGAACTTGACGAGCTGGTCGAGCGTCAGCTTGTCTTTCCTGAACTTGCGGATGGTGAGCGCGGGCCCATCGATCGCGAGCGGCGGCGCGATGACGTTGACGCGCGATCCGTCGGCGAGGCGCGCGTCGCAAATCGGCGAGCTTTCGTCGACGCGCCGGCCGACCTGGCTGACGATGCGCTGGCAGATGTTCATCAGCTGCGCATTGTCGCGGAATCGGATGTTGGTGAGCTGAATCTTGCCGCCGGTCTCGATGAAGGTGCGGTTCGCGCCATTGACCATGATGTCGGCGATGTCGTCGCGCGCCAGCAGCGGTTCGAGCGGTCCGTAGCCGAGGACGTCGTTGCAGATGTCGTCGAGCAGTTCTTCCTGCTCGGCGATGGAGAGCACGACATTCTTCAGCGAGATGATCTCGTTGATGATGTCGCGGATTTCCTCCCGCGCCGATTCCGAGTCGAGCTTCGCGAGCTGCGACAGATCGATTGCCTCGATCAGCGCCCCGAAGATCATGCTCTTCATCTGATAGTATTCTTCGGAGCGCGTCGCCGCCTCAACCGGCGCGAGCCTGCGTTCCTCGGCGGCAGGCTGGATCTGCTCCGGCTTGCGCGCCGCCGGCTGAAGGGCGGCGGGGCTCCTGGTGCTCAGGTTCGGCGCGACGGTCGCGCCCGCGGATCGCTTCCCGAACATCTCAATGTACTCCCGCGCGCGCCGCTGGGACACGCGCACTTCTGCTTCCTCGGCCCGATCCCCTGAATGACTGTCCGTCTGGCCCGTCTCGCGTCATCAGGAAGCCTTGCGGCGTTTCAGCTTCGAGACCAGCGGCTCGAACAGGCTGCGCCGGCTGCGCTTGGCTTCGCCGCGGCCGGTCAGCGCGCTGGCGATCTGGGTAAAGGCCTCGCTCGCCTTGCTGCCGGCCTGGACCTCGGCGATCATCTGGCCGTTGTTGGCGGCCGTGCCGAAGAGCTGGGCGTCGAAGGGGATCGTGCAGAGGACGTCGATGCCGAGCGCCTTGGCGAATTCGCCGGCACCGATCTCCGGCCGCTTGGGCACGCCGACCTGGTTCAGCACGAGCCGGGCGACCGCGTCATTGGGCCGGGTCGCGCGCGACAGATCGACGATGTTCTTGGCATTGCGCAGGGAGGCCAGCTCCGGCTCGGCGACCACCACGATCTCGTCCGCGCCGACGAGCGTCCGCTTGACCCAGCTGCTCCACTGATGCGGCACATCGAGGACGATGCAGGGAACACTGGCGCGCAACAGTTCCAAGAGCTGCTCCAGCGCGTCCTCATTGAGGTCGATTGTCCGGTCGAGAACCGCAGGAGCCGCAAGCAAGGCCAGGTTGTCGCTGCAACGCGATAGGAGCCTGTCCAGCAGGTTGGAGTCGAGGCGCTCCGGGGCGAAAACCGCTTCCGCGATCCCCTGAGGGGGATCCTGGTTGAAGTTGAGGCCGGCCGTGCCCCAGGCGATGTCGAGATCGACGATCACGGTGGAAGCGTCGAGGTTCCGCGCGATCGCCCAGGACATGTTGTGCGCGACGGTCGACGCGCCGACGCCGCCCTTGGCGCCCACCACTGCGATGACACGGCCGAGATGGCGGGCCTCCGGTGCGATGTAGAGTTCCGAGAGGGTGCGCAGCAGGTCGAGCGTCTCGAGCGGAGCGATCAGATATTCGCTGACGCCGCGGCGCAGCAGCTCTCGATAGAGCTGCACGTCGTTGACATGGCCGATCACCACGACCTTCGTGCCGGGGTCGCAGCTTTCCGACAGCATGTCGAGATGCCCGATCAGGGTTGCTGCATCGGACACGGTCTCGAGCACGATGACGTTCGGAGTCGGCGCCGTCCGGAAGGCTTCGACGGCTGCAGCCGCTCCGCCCATCTGGATGCGGGCATGGGTCTTGTCCATGCGCCGGTCGGCAACCGCCGCCTGCATCGTCGCGGCGATGGCCGGCGTCTCGCAGAAGGCCTGCAGAGTGATGCGCGGCAGCGGCGCGATGATCTCGTCGCTGACCGCCTCGATCGCCGGTGTTTCGCTTGTCGGCGGTTGCATCAGTTGCTGCCTCCGACAGTCGAATTGATCTGCGGCGTCTGCTGGCGATACTGCGTCGACGGATCCTTGCCCTCCCGGATCTTGCCGATCGCGACCATCCGCTTGACGATGTCGGGACGGCCCTCGTCGCGGGCCCGGACCAGATCGATCGGGTCGGCGACCTGCGCAGCCAGCGTCGCCTGGGAGGCGCAGCCGAGATTCCAGTAAGGCTCGTTCGATGTCCAGAACTTGAAGTCGGAAATGCCGAGATCGGTAGGCCATTGGCCGCACTGATGCGGCACGGCGGCTTGCAGCGAAGCAAAGCTTAGCCGGATCGGCGAGGCGAGGCCGGGGTCCTGGATCGGATAGCTGCGGATGCTGAGGGCGTGCGCCGGCACACCGTTGCGAGCCAGTGCCGCGCGGATCCCGCTAAGCGTGTCTTGTGTCGCCCGCTCGCGGCGCGCACCGGTCGGAACCTCCGCGACGAGGCCTCCTTTTCCGGTCCTGCGATAGTCCTGGGCGAAATCCGCGACGTCTTCGGCCTGGCGGCTGTCGAGCGCGCCGCCGGCGCGGCCCACGAAGACATCCAGCGAGCGTGGCGCTTCGCGCAGGACGATTGGATGTCGCTCCCGGGTATCGATGGGGGCGATGGCGGGTGGATCTGCGTTTGGACCCTTGCCGGCGCAGCCGCTGGCGAGAAGGCTGAGCACCAGTGCAAGGGGTAGCAGGCGCGTGGCGGTGGCTTTCTCTTGGAACGGAACCGTCATGGTCGGGCCATCCATCATGATGCTGTCCATCCGGTTCGGTCAGTCGGCGATGAAGCCGACGCGACCCTTGTAGGCCTGCGGGATCGGGCCACCGCCGCTGCCGTAGAGCTTGTTGAGGCGCCCGAGCAGGATGGCTTGGGCGTCGTGGGATTCCACGAAGCCGTCATCGGGCCGCTGAACCTCGTTCGGCTGCATCGGCTTGGCGATATAGGGCGTGGCCGTGATCATCAGCTCAGTCTCCTCGCGCTGGTAGTCGCGCGAGCGGAAGAGGGCGCCGATGATCGGCAGGTTCATCAGGCCGGGCAGGCCGTTGAGCGACTGTTTCGAAACCCGCTGGATGAGACCGGCTGTCGCCAGGGTCCCGCCCGAGGGCAGCTCCACAGTCGTGTCGGATTTGCGGACGCGGAACGCCGGGACGTTCAGGGCCTCCTGGTTGTCGCCGTTCACGCGGAACTGGTTCTCGAAGTCGAGCTCTGTGACCTCGGTGGCGATACGTATGCTGATCTTGTTCCCGGACAGAACGATCGGCGTGAAGTTGAGCGCGACGCCGACCGGCCGATACTCGATCTGGTACTGGCAGGTGCGGCGATTGAAAAGGTCGTAGCCGCAGGTCTGGCCTTTCGGAATGGGCACCTCTCCGCCGGCGGTGAACTTGGCGCTTTCGCCGGAAATCGCTGTCACCGTCGGTTCGGCCAGCACCCGGGCCAGGCCAGCTCGCTCGAGGGCACGCAGCGTAAAGTTCTGCGAATTGCCGATGCCGGCTCCGATTGCGGTAGCCGAGAGCTGTTGCGGCTGCAGCGGGAAGGGATTGTCGATCGACGGGGTGATCGAAAACTTTCCGAGCTTCCACTCCCCGCTCGAATTGATGCCGAGCTGCTTGATCGCCTTGCGGGAGACCTCCGAGACCGTCACCTTGACCATCACCTGATCGCGGTCGCGGATCGTCAGCGCGTTGATCACCGCCCCCTTGGCGTTGCTCTTGTCGGAGACGCCGACGAAGGCATTGGCGATGTCGACGGCTTGCGTCGCTTCGGAGGCGTTTGGCACTGTTCCGACCAGCAGGATTGAATCGCCGGCCGGCTTGATCTCGATCTGCGAGTTCGGCAACGCAGTGCGCAACGTCTGGCGCAACACGTTGAGATCGCGTCCGACATTGATCTCGAGCGCGGTGATCTGGCGGCCTTCGCCATCCATCACGAACATCGAGGTCGCGCCGTCGGTGATGCCGATGACGAAGAGCTTGCGCGCCGTCCTCACCACCGCATTGGCGACCTTCGGATTGGCGACGAACACCTCCTTGGCGTCACGCGGCAGTTCGACAATCAGCGAGCGGCCGATCGAGAGGTCGAGCTTGCGTGCGATCGCGTGCTCGCTCGTGCCGACATTGAGCACAGGAGCTGCGTCCTGGCCGGCCGATTGCGCGCTGGCGCTGCTGGCGATGAGGACAAGCGCGAGCGCCGTCGCGAGGCGAAAGCAGCATCGGATCATGGCTTTACGCTCTTCGTGATGACACCGTAGCGCACGAGGGTCAGCGCGCTGTCGGCAGAGGAGGGCGGCGCGGGCTCGTTGGCGTCCTTGAGGCTGCGCAGCGCCAACGAAAGCGTTCCGCTCTTCTGAGCCTGTGCCAGGATAGCGACCTGCCCGGGGTCGACTTCCAGGGTCGCGGTCTCGCCGACGACCACCTTCTCGCCATTGCGCTCCTGCACATTCTGCCCGATCGCCAGGACGCGAATGTTGCGCAGGATGGTTTCGCTGGCATAGCTCTGATTGCCCCCGTCCGGGTCACCGCGGGTCGTGGAGACCACGTCGACGCGATCGTTGGGCAGGATGAAGCCTCCGGCGGTGTTGGCGCCGCGGCTGTCGGTGCTGATTGCCACGGCGCGCATGCCGGACGGCAGCACGGCCGAGAGGAAGCCCGTTCCGTCCGTCCTGATCAGTTTCTCGCGCCGGATCGGCTCGGCGCCGAGGATGGCATAGCGGGCGACCTGGCCGATGATCTCCTTCTCGGCTTCAGGAGCTTCGTCCTTGCGTATGACGCCGCCCGGCACGCCGCCAATTGGCCAGGTCAGCCAGCGCAGGTCGTTGGCCGTCACTGTGTTGCCGACCGGAATGTCGCTGGCCGCGACGAGCACGGGCACGGTGGGCGCCTGCTCCACCTTGGCGGCCGGCGCCGGTGCCTGCGATGGCTGCTGAACGAGCAACGCGGCGCCCAGACCTGCCGCCAGCGCGACCACGAGAATGATGATGCGTGCGGGACTCATCGACGTCCGATCCTCAGCCAGACGAAGCTGGCCCTCATTCCGGATCGTCGTCGCGAAACGTCAACTTATGGTTAATCGGACGTATATTTTTTGAGGCGCGGTGACCTTGCGTCGGCCTGTTCTCTCAGACGCCGATCGCGGCGCGCCAGATCGCCGTTTCCGGCAGGATGAGCAGGGCGGCGAACGCAAGGGCTATTCCATAGGGAACGCCCTCCTTCGGCGCATGCAGGCGCTGAGCCCAGTCCCAATTCGCTGCGAGCGAAGGGAGAGGATGCGAGCGCAGGCGCAGGATCAGTAGCGTCAGCAAGCCGCCGCCGAAGCTGGAAAGCACGAGGTAAGGCATGAGCTGGTCGAAGCCGAACCAGAGAGCGGTCGCCGCCGCGAGCTTGGCGTCGCCGCCGCCGATCCAGCCCGCAGCGAAGAGACCGAAGGACACGACGAGGACGAGCGCGCCGGCGGCGAGATGCCAGCCGATATCGGCGAGGCTCAGCCCCAGCAGAGCAGCGCAGAATGCGAAGGAACCAACGAGCAAGAGGCAGAGCCGGTTGGAAATCGTCATCGAGACGAGATCGCTGGCCGCGGCATAAGCCATGGCGAAGGGAAAGACGCCGAGCAGAAGGATGATCAGCGGCAAGCTCATATGCGGTCACTCCGATGCTGGAGGCGGTATTAGCAGACGAATCTGATCAAACCCTTATGGGGATTGCGAAAGCAGCTTCAAAAGCAGAATGCCCCGGGCATGCCGGGGCACTGATTCATGTCAGTTGAAGCGCAACAGGCGCACTGATCTTTTATCAGTTCAGCCCGGTGCTGACTTCCTCGAACTTGGCGACCAGCTTGGTGCCGATCGTCGTCCAGACGCTGATGCAGACGACGGCGATCAGGGCGGCGATCAGGCCGTACTCGATCGCGGTGGCGCCGGACTCGTCCTTGACGAAGCGAGCGAAAACATTGGTCATGTGGGAACTCCTTTACACCACGGTTTGACGGCTGCCTTCGCTCTGAGGTGGCTTCGGTCAGCGACAGGAACGACATTAGCCCGCTCCTCTTGCTGATCGGTTAAGGCGACTCAAGAATTGATTGTTTTGGCGGGGTGTTTTTATCGTAGTTAATGCGACATTTAATCGGTTTGGAGAAGAGAATTTGTCAAATATCTAAGAATTTACCTGTGAAATAGTCGGTAAACGAGATGTTTAACTGATGCCATACGTTTGGGTTTTTTGGGATGCGCCGACGATTGAGCGGGTTGCGCGACGAACATTCCGCTTGGTTAGCTAGGGTGACAACGTAGAAATCCGCTGCTTCCCGGGGTTTTAAGATTCGGTTCATCATTTTGCGCTTGTCTGGTGGCATCGCAGAGCTTGAGGCACCGCCATGTCGACCCACCACACGCCGGAAAGGGGCCATTCCCTTGCGTCTTGGGTGGTTGCCATGATCCTCGCCATCGCCGGTTCGGGCATCGGGTCCGCGGTAGCTGCGCCCCAGGAAAGCCAGAACGAAAGCGTGCTCGTCCTGGTCGATCACGCCAAGGTCGTGCGCCTGCCTGAAAAAGCGCAAACGGTCATCGTCGGTAATCCGGCCATCGCCGACGTGTCGGTGCAGCGCAACGGCGTCATGGTGGTCACTGGCAAGAGCTTCGGCGTGACCAACCTGATCGCGCTGGACGGAACGGGCACGCTTCTGGCCGAATCTCTGGTGCGTGTCGGCGCGGCTTCGGATGCGGTTCTGACCGTGCAGCGCGGCATGGAACGCGAGAGCTATTCCTGCACGCCCACATGCCAGCCTTCGGCCCAGCTGGGCGACGGCCAGAAATACTTCGGCGAAGTCGGGGCGCAGGCGACGAGCAGGAATTCTCAGGCAACCGGGGCCGGCGCATCCAAGTAAAGATCCGGCAAGCAGCATCCCGTGCGTGAGGGCCACGCCGGGAGACCGAGGATCTAGCCGCAGCCGGTCACGCCCAATAACGGATTCGCGCGTGTAAGCGCTCTGAAGCAGGCAAGGTAAATAGAATCTTTGCTTCGCTGGCTGTGGCATTGAAGCGCCTCTAACAGATCGGAAATTGTTTTGCCGTAGATGTCAGCTGGTCGGAGCACAGGCTCGACGGGGCCAGCGAATGTCTCATCTGATGATACAAGCGGAGAAACCTTGCGGAGCACCCGAGCGGGAGCGTCGAGGCCGGTGCTCCGTCATGCTGCGTTTCCGTCGTTCGGAGAATGGCGCGACGGCGATCGAATTCGGTTTCGTCGCACTGCCCTTTTTCATGCTGACTTGGGCGATCATCGAGACGGGACTGATGTTCTGGACCAATCAGGTTCTCGAGGAATCGCTGGCGCAGGCGTCGCGCACGCTGCTGACCGGCGAGTCGCGCAGCCGCTACACCTCCGCCACCCCTTCGATCAACGCAGCCGCATTCCGTGACGATGTCTGCGCACGGGCGCCGATGAAGTTGCTCGACTGCACGAAGCTGGCTGTCGACGTTCGCACCTATAGCGACTTTTCAGCGGCTAGCAGTGGAACGTCCAGCAGTAACCCTATCGCTGGCGGCAATCTTGATACGAGCAGCTTTTCATACCGGCAGCCCGATACCGGCCAGATCGTCGTTGTTCGTGCCGTGCTCGACTACAAGCTGTTTCTTACGAGCTGGGCGTCGACGGGGCTCGCCAACATCGGCGGCGCAGACTCCGGTCGGCGCGGTCTCGTCGCAAGCACGACCTTCCGGGCGGAGCCGTTCGTCCCATGATGCGATTCGGATCGACGATGAATCTCAAGAGCCTCGCCAGCCTGTGGCGCCGGTTCCGCGACGAGAGGGACGGCGTGGCGGCCATCGAGGCCGCGATCGCGCTCCCCGTGATGGTGGTCGCCTATGTCGGGGTAGTCAATATTTCGCAGATGGTCGCGATCAATCGCAAGGTCACGCAGCTGACGTCTGCTCTGAGCGATCTCACGGCCCGTCTCCAGACGGTTCCGACGGCGGAAATCAGCAATATCTTCAAGGCTGCCGAGACGATTCTGCTTCCCTACGACTCGCGCAAGGCCAAGATGGTCATCGCCAGCATCGTCATCGACGCCAACCGTGTCGCCAAGGTTTGCTGGTCCAACAGCTATCCGGCGGGGACGACGGCGCCCAACCGCGGCGATACCGAGAGCGTTCCGGATAGCGTGCGCATCGCGAACACCTCGGTGATCATGGCGCGAGCCAGCTATGAATTCACGCCCGTGATCGGCAATGGCATGTTCAGTAAGGTCACGCTCGGCGACCATCCGATCTATACGCGCCCGCGCAATGGCAAGGCCGATGGGAATGCCAGTATCGAGCAGATCGTGCGCAGCGACGTGACAGGTTGCCCCCAGTTCTGACGGAAGCCGCAGAGCAGACGCGGTGGGCTGCCCTTCCCGGGCGCAGCCGATCCGTTTTCAGCCGCGCAGCACCATCCGCCCCGTCTGCACCTCGTAGCCCAGCAGCTTGCTGAGGAAGGAGTTGCCGAGCAGGCTCATCGACAGGGCGCGTTCGGGCAGCACGACGGCATCGACATTGCGCACGACAATGTCGCCCAGGCGGATTTCCCGCAGCACCGTGCGATAGCCGGTGACCGTGCCGTTGGCCGTGCTCAGCATCATCTTGCGCGCATTGGCATCCGACTTGATGCCCAGCGCCCGGGCGTCGGCCGCGGTCAGCGCGACGATGCTGGCGCCGGTATCGACCATCATCTTGATCCGGTAGTTCTCGACGCTCGGGTGGACGATGTAATGCCCGCGATAGTCCGCGGCCACAGCAAGCGTCACGGGCGAGCGGGGCCCCGGAACGGCTGGCTCGGCGGAGGCGATCGCCGCCGATGGTGTCTGGTCCCCGACTCGAGGGGCGAGCCATTGCGTATAGCCGAGAGAGCCGACAATGGCGAAGCCGGCTACGCCCAGGGCCCATATCGACGGACGCGACGTCACAGCCTTTCCCCAGCCTGATCCAGGCCATCACCTTGGGCGAGGCATGCTGAAGAAGGGTGAAGAGCTTACGCGCGATTATCTGCAATGACGCGCCGCCGGGCGCTGATGATCCGCAGGCTTAATCCATGCTTAACCGCGCGCTGCTTCGGCAACCAGCGCGGCGGCCAGGGGTGGAGCGTCAGCGGCGATTATCCGGCGATATCGCCCGCGAGACGCCGGATGCCAGCGACGAAGGCCTCTTCGGGCGTGACCATCGTTACGGCAAGCCCCGCCGCAGCCAGTGCGCCGCCATAGCTTTCGGCCAGAGCGCCATCGGCGACGAGGTTGATCTGATTCTGCTGCCCGAACATGGCCTGGGCTCCCGCGATCTCCTGTCCGACCAGAAGTGCGGAAAGATACGGACCGACCTCGCCGCCGCGCATCCGGCCGGCGAGAACCTCGGTGCGCGCGGCGAAGGCCGTGTTGAGCAGGCCGCCGGGGCGCCGTGCGCCTGCCCGCCCGCGTGCTGCGCCACTGGCTGCGTCGGCTTCGGCAGGTTCCTCCGCCAGGCGGCCCAGGATCGAACCGTTGCGCAGCAGCCCGTAGACCTCGCCCGTCATGAAACTGGCAAAGCGCGCGATCCGTCCGCCTTTGGTCTCTGCCCATTTCGAATGGGTGCCCGGCAGGCAGGCGATGCCGTCCGCGAGGCCGAGCCCGACGATCAGCGTCTCCTCGCCGCGCATGACGTCGAAGGCGCCGTCGTCGCAGCTCAGGCCGGGAATGATGGTTGCCGTGGTGTCCTTGTCGAGTTCGACCCGGATCGCAGCGGCAGCAATCGCTGCCGGCGAGGCGGGGCAGGCGACATAGGGCGCTTCGATCCAGCCATTGCGGCTGCCGACCATGCCGGCGAGCACGATGGCGGCATCGGGCGCGGCGCGCCGGAAATCGCCGGCAAGAGCTTCGAAGGCAGCAGGATAGCCGCCGGCCGGCACGGACTGGATGCCCTGATCGGCGGTTCGCCGCTGCAGAACCTCGCCCGACTCCGCAATCAGGAAGGCGCGCGCGCGGGTTGTGCCCCAGTCGAGCGCGATCAGAGGTTTGGGCATGGCAGGCTCCGGCAATGGCGCGTGACTGTCTCCGCCATGCCCCGTTCGGTCAAGGCGTGCCGACTTGTGCCCGCCCTGCAATCACGGCAACGCTGCGGCCCCGGGATAACGGACGAATCGGACAAGCGCGATGCTGGAGCTGCAAGCCGGCGGCCTGGAGGCCGTGGTCATTCCCGAGATCGGCGGCATCGTCTCGCGCCTGATCTGGACCGAGCCGGATCGGCGCCGGCACGCTGTCTTGCGTCCACCGGGGGGCGAGGCTTCGACCGCCTCCCCGAATTTCTTCGGCACTTGGGCAATGCTGCCCTTCGCCAACCGGGCTTTCGGCAGCGTGGTCGATGACGGCGAGAGCCGCTTTCAGGTTCCGGCCAATGATCCGGCCGGCACCATCCATGGTTTCGGCTGGCAGTCTGCCTGGGAGGTTCTGCGGTATGACCGGGGTCATACCCTCCTCGAGCATCGGCGCATGGAAGGACCGGATCCCTATCGCTACCGCGCCCGCCAGGATATTTCCCTCGACGAAGCCGGTATGACCATCCGCCTCTCGATCGAGAACGAGGCGGAAACGGCACTACCTTTCGGGATCGGCCACCATCCCTGGTTCCCTTGCGCTGCCGATACGCGCCTCGCAATGCGAGCCACAGGCGCGCTGATCTTCGGCGAAGCCTTTCGCGCCACGGGGCAGGAAGCCTTCGCGCAGGGTGGCCCCTATGCCGACCCGCGCCGGTTCCGCTCCGATGCCGTGACGGCCTGGAGCTTCCTCGGCTGGGATGGCCGTGCCCGGATCGAGACGCCTTCGACCGGGCTCGCCGTGACGCTGACGGCGAGCGAGAGCCTGAACTGTCCCGTCGTCTGGGCGCCGGCCGGAGCGGATTTCCTCTGCGTGGAGCCGCAGAGCCATGCCATCGGCGCGCCGAGCGAGCCGGCGGCGCGGGCGGCTGCGCCATTGAAGCGTCTGGCGCCAGGCGAGGCGCTGGAAGGCTGGCTCAGGATCGTGCCGGAAGCGCTCTAGCTTTCGGCGCCGGCCTCAGCGCCAGCCGTAGCCGCTCGGATAGTAAGGCTGGTAGCCATAGACGCTGGCCGGCAGGGCCGGTCGCAGCAGGATCTGGCCGCGTGCCGCTTCCCAGCCATTGCCCTGGCGCTGCTGCGCGATCGTGCTGTCCTGGCTGCGATGCTTGGCCTTGGCGATCTTCTGCTTGGATGGCGGGGCCTTTGCGAACTTCGCCTTCGATGTCGTCGATGCCTTGGCGAAGCGCGAGAGGTTGTCGGTCGCGGCGCCGTTCAGAGCGATCCGGGTCTGGCCGGCGCCATGCTTCCTCACCAGCGCAAACAGCTTGGCCGCATTGGCGGGATGCAGCCGGATGCAGCCATGCGAGGCCGGGCGGCCGAGCGCCCCGACCGCCGTCGTGCCGTGGATCGCATAGCCGCCGCGGAAGAATACGGCATGGGGCATCGCGCCGCCATATTTGCGCGAATACCAGCTCCTCTCGAGACGGGTCGGCCGATACACGCCATTGGGCGAGCGGAAACCTGTGCGGCCGGACGAGATCTTCCAGTCGTGGACCTCGCCGTCGCTGGTGGTGACCTTCATGCGCTGGGCGGCGATGTCGACCCTGACGTCGACACCGGCCTGCGCCTGGGCGGCGCCGAGCACAAACAGGAACAGGACGGCCAAGATGCCGAGAACGCGACGCATCGCCCGAACTCCGAAGACGCTACTGCTGAGCGGGCGTTCGTGAGGCTCTGGCGGCCGTCGCCCTTGACTCTAGGAAAGCGCGGGCGCCGAAGCCTGTAAAGCGGGAAGGCGGAACGTGGTTTCCAGCACCGATCAAATCATTGGCAACGCCTGCGGTTTGCGGCCGCGCGGGAAGGCGGTGTCGATGCGGGCGACGTCGGCCTCCGAAAGAGTGAGGCCCAGCGCCCCGGCATTGTCCTCGACATGGGCGACCCTGCTCGCCTTCGGGATCGCGAAGACACTGGGGCGCCGGGTCAGGAAGGCGAGCGCCACCTGTCGCGGCGTCGCGCCCTGCGCCGCCGCGATCTCCGCGAGCAGCTTGCCCTGCGCGCTACCGGGCGCAGGGAAATCGTCATGGCCGAAGGGGCTGTAGGCTGTGACGGCAACGCCATGCCGCTCGCACCACGGGATCACGGCGTGCTCGATCGCACGCTCGCGCAGATGGTAGAGCACCTGGTTGCAGGCGATCCTGCCCGAGCCTGCAGCAGCTAGCGCCTCGTCGAGATCATCCTCGTCGAAATTGCTGACGCCCCAGGACAGGATCTTGCCTTCCTGCTTCAGCGCCTCGAAAGCGGCGAAGGTCTCGGCCAACGGATGCGGGCCGCGCCAGTGCAGCAGGTAGCAGTCGAGCCTGTCCGTCTTCAGCTGCCGCAGCGAGCGCTCGCAGGCGGCGCGCACGCCCTGCCGCGAGGCGTTGTGCGGCAGCACCTTCGAAACCAGGAAGACCGCGTCGCGGCGGCCGGCGATAGCTTCGCCGATCAGCGCTTCCGAGCGGCCGTCGCCATACATCTCGGCGGTATCGATATGGGTCAGCCCGAGATCGAGGCCGCGGCGGAAGGCGGCGATCGCCTCGCGCCGGTTGCCCTGCTCGCTGTACCAGCTGCCTTGGCCGATGACGGAAACAGCCGGCCCCGCGGCTTCGAAGCTGCGCTTCATGACGCTATCCTCTGGTGCTGGAGCAGAATTTCGGGCCTCAGTAAATCTCGACCTTGAACTGCGCGTGGCGGATTTCGCCGTCGCTGTAACGCACGCGCACGCCAAACTGGTCCGAACCGCGATAGCCCGGGCGCGAGGTGTATTCGAAGGCGAGCGACGGCCCGAGCTTGCCGTCGCAGTGCTGATATTCACCGGGACCGTATTCGGCCTTGGCGCTGCGCGTCGCCATCCGGACCTTCCCGTGCCGCGGCGGTTCGGTCAGCACGCCAGTCGGACGTTTCACCGGCCGGCAGCGCGTGTCCATCGTCATATAGGTCTGCTGCAGGAAGGTCGGCTTGCCCGTGGCGACGCGCTCGACGCTGGCTTCGTCCGGTGAGGCTGTTTCGCCGGTGCTGACGCAGCCGCCGAGTAGGCCGCACAGCAGCGTAGCGACAAGAACGGTCAGTCCGGGAACGGGCATGGCGCTTGCTGCCTTCCGATGATGGTTGTCGGTGTGGGTTTCAGGTCGGAGGGGTGCCGTTGGCCGAGAGCACCTCGCCGGCGAGATAGAGCGAGCCGCAGATCAGAATGCGCGGCGGCACCGGCCAGTCGCGCGCCGCGATCGTCCTGAGCGCCTGCTCCACCGAGCCGGAAACCTCAGCCGCGAGGCCAGCGCCACGGGCCGCTTCAGCGACTTCCCCGGCCGGGCGCGCGGCGAGCGAGTTTTGGATCGGCACGGCGTAGAGTGCCTGCGCCAGCCCCTTGAAATGGCCGAGCGTGGCGGCTGCGTCCTTGGTCGAGAGCAGGCCGGCGATCATCACCAGCGGCGCCGGGTTGCGGTCGGCGAGATCGGCCATCGCCTGGGCCAGCACACGACCGCCATCGGGGTTGTGGCCGCCGTCGAGCCAGAGCTCGGCGCGATCCGGCACGATCTCGGCGAGGCGCCCGCGCGCCAGCCGCTGCAGCCGCGCCGGCCAGTCGGCGTTGCGCAGGCCTTCCTCGAAGACATGCGCCGGCAAGGCGCCGTAACCGGCCGCGCGCAGCGCTGCGATCGCGGTGCCGGCATTGATGTGCTGGTGACGCCCGGTCAGGCGCGGCAAGGGCAGGTCCAGCAGCCCGTCGCCATCCTCGTAGACCAGCCGCCCGCCGGCTTCATGGACATTGAAGTCCTGCGCGCCGATCAGGATCTTGGAGGCGCCGGCGCGTTCGGCGGCCGCTTCCAGAACCGCGGTCGGCTCCGGCTCCTGCGGCGCGATCACGGCCGGCGCGCCGCGCTTGAAGATGCCGGCCTTCTCGCCGGCGATCTTGGTGACGGTGTCGCCGAGATATTCGGAATGATCGAGCGAGACCGGCGTCACTACCGTGCAGGCCGGGTGCGCGATGACGTTGGTTGCATCGAAGCGCCCGCCGAGCCCGACCTCCAGCAGCAGCACATCGGCGGGGTTCTCGGCGAAGAGCAGGAGCCCGGCGGCGGTCGTCATCTCGAAGAAGGTGATGGGGTCGCCGGCATTGACCGCCTCGCAACGCTCCAGCGCCTCGACGAGCTTGTCCTCGTCGACGAAGCGCCCACCCCCTGGCGCACCCAAGCGGATGCGCTCATGGAAGCGGACCAGATGCGGCGAGATGTAGACGTGGACGGAGAGCCCGGCCGCCTCGAGGATCGCCCGCATGAAGGCGATGGTCGAGCCCTTGCCGTTGGTGCCGGCGACATGGATCACCGGCGGCAGGCGCTTATGCGGATCGCCCAGCCGCTCCAGCAGGGTGAGGATGCGCCCGAGCGAGAGGTCGATCAGCTTGGGGTGCAGCGCCATGAAGCGCGCCAGCAGCGTGTCGGAAGACCCCATGATGCGCGCGCCCCCGGCCTAGAGCATTTTCGAGCGAAGTGGACACCGGTTCGCGTGAAGAAAATGCGGAAAATAAGAAGCTAAGCAGATCCGCGCTTCGGAGAAACGCGAATTTGCTCTGGGACCGTCAGACTGCCTCGGTGACCGGGCGCGCCGGAGCGGCAGCTTCGCTCTTCACTGCCGGCTGCTTGGTCAGCAGGCGGCCGAGGCGGGCCAGCGTCTCCGGGATGTCGCGGCGATGCACGACCATGTCGACCATGCCGTGATCCTTGAGATATTCCGAGCGCTGGAAGCCTTCCGGCAGCTTCTCGCGGATGGTTTGCTCGATCACGCGCGGGCCGGCGAAGCCGATCAGCGCCCCGGGCTCGGCGATGTGGATGTCGCCCAGCATGGCGTAGGAGGCGGTGACGCCGCCGGTGGTCGGGTTGGTCAGTACCACGAAATAGGGCAGGCCGGCCGCACGCAGCCGGCGCACCGCGACGGTCGTCCGCGGCAGCTGCATCAGCGAAAGGATGCCTTCCTGCATGCGCGCGCCGCCGGAGGCCGCGAAGACGACATAGGGCGTCTTCTTCTCGAGCGCGGTTTCGGCCCCTTTCACGAAGGCCTCGCCCGCCGCCATGCCGAGCGAGCCGCCCATGAAGTGGAAATCCTGCACCGCGACCGTCATCGGCAGACCCTTGACCCGGCCATAGCCGATCTTGAAGGCGTCCTGCGCGCCGGTCTTGGCGCGGGCGTCCTTCAGCCGGTCGACATAGCGCTTCTCGTCGCGGAACTTCAGCGGATCGACGGAAACCTCCGGCAGCGCGACGTCGAGCCACTTGCCGTCGTCGAAGGTCAGCCGCAGCCGCTCCGGTGCGGTGACGCGCATATGGTGCTCGGAACCGGGAATGACGTAGCCATTGGCCTCGACATCTTTATGGAACACCATCTGCCCGGAATCCGGGCACTTGATCCAGAGGTTCTCCGGGGTTTCGCGCTTGAACAGCGTCTTGATGCGCGGCCGGACGACTTCGGAAATCCAGTTCATCGGATGAATCCCTGATGGGCTTTCAGCGCCGAGGCGCCGTCACGCCGAAAATGGGGTCGCGCCTGCCGGCGGGCAAGCGACGCGACCGTGAATGAAACCGGCCTCAGGCCGCCTTGGCCGCCGAGCGGACGCCCTGGGCGAGTTCGCTGACCAGCGAGGTGACAGCCGAAACCGTCTTTTCCGTGGCCTTGCCCTCGCTGTCGAGCGACAGCCGCACGCGCTCCACAAGCGCCGAGCCGACGACGACGCCGTCCGCGCCCTTGGCAATGGTGGCGGCATCGGCCGCGGTCTTCACGCCGAAGCCGACCGCGACGGGCAGGTCGGTATGGCGCTTGATGCGGGTGACCGCATCGCCGACCGCGCCATAATCGGCAATGGCGCCGCCGGTCACGCCGGTCATCGAGACGTAGTAGACGAAGCCCGAGGTGTTCTGCAGCACCTTCGGCAGGCGCTTGTCGTCGGTCGTCGGGGTAGCGAGGCGGATGAAGGAGACGCCCGCCTTCAGCGCCGGCAGGCAGAGTTCTTCGTCCTCTTCCGGCGGCAGATCGACGACGATGAGGCCATCGACGCCGACGCGGCGCGCCTCGGCCAGGAAGGCTTCGACGCCATAGACATAGATCGGATTGTAGTAGCCCATCAGCACGATCGGCGTGTCGTGACCCGCCTTGCGGAAGCTCTCGACCATGGCGAGTGTCTTGCGCAGCGTCTGGCCGGCCTTGAGCGCGCGCTGCCCGGCGAGCTGGACCGGCACCCCGTCCGCCATCGGGTCGGTGAAGGGCACGCCGAGCTCGATCACGTCGGCACCGGCTTCGGGCAGGGCCGCGAGGATGGCGCTCGCCGTCGCGAAATCGGGGTCGCCGGCGGTGACGAAGGTCACGAGCGCCGCCCGCCCCTCGCGGGCGCAGGCCTGGAAGCGGTTCTGGATGCGAGTCTGGCCGGTCTCTGTCATGCGCCTGCGGTTAAAGCATCGGACCGAAAAGTGGAAGCCACTTTTCGGCAAATCCGATGCGAGGGCAAAGAGATAGATCGCCATTTTGCGTCCGGCAGGGCGCTTGGCGATCGATCATGACGCGCGCGGGCTGGCGAGTGGCTTGCGCACAGGGCGAGCCTGCGCCACATCGGCCGGGCATGCGCGCCTTCGACACCGCCCTCCCGATCGATGCCGTTCTCGGCGATCTCGCTGCCGCCCTGCGGGCGCGGCCGAACGCCGTCCTCGTCGCCCCTCCGGGCGCCGGCAAGACCACGCGCGTGCCGCTCGCTCTGCTCGACGAGCCATGGACCAAGGGCGGCAAGCTCATCCTGCTCGAGCCGCGGCGCCTGGCGGCGCGCGGTGCGGCGAACCGGATGGCGCAGACACTGGGAGAACGGGTCGGCGAGACGGTCGGCCTGCGCGTGCGCCTCGGCTCCAAGATCGGGCCGAAGACGCGCATCGAGGTCGTCACCGAGGGCGTCTTCGCCCGGATGATTCTCGACGACCCGGCGCTGGAGGGCGTCGCGGCCGTGCTCTTCGACGAGTTTCACGAACGCTCGCTCGATGCCGATTTCGGCCTGGCGCTTGCGCTCGACGCGCAGGGCGGCCTGCGTGAGGATCTGCGTCTCCTCGTCATGTCCGCGACGCTCGACGGCGCGCGTGTCGCGAAGCTGCTCGGCGATGCGCCGGTCATCGAGAGCGAGGGGCGCGCCTTCCCGATCGAGACGCGCTATCGCGGGCGCGATCCGTTGAAGCGCATCGAGGATCAGGTCACAGAGACGATTCAGCTGGCGCTCAACGAGCAGCCGGGTTCGCAGCTCGTCTTCTTGCCGGGGCAGGGCGAGATCCGCCGCGTCGAGGAGCGCCTGCGCGAGAAATTGCGCGATCCTGCGGTGGAACTCGCGCCGCTCTACGGCGCGCTCGATCAGCGTGATCAGGATCGCGCCGTGCTGCCGGCACCGCTTGGCAAGCGCAAGGTCGTGCTGGCGACGGCCATCGCGGAGACCTCGCTGACCATCGAGGGCGTGCGCGTGGTCATCGATTCCGGCCTCGCCCGCGTGCCGGTCTACGAGCCGGATATCGGTGTGACCCGGCTGGAGACCCGCCGCGTCAGCCGCGCCGCAGCCGATCAGCGCCGTGGCCGCGCCGGGCGCACCGAGCCGGGTGTCTGCTATCGCCTTTGGGAGGAGGCGGCGACCGGCGCGCTCGAAGCCTTCGCCCGGCCCGAGATCCTCTCCGCCGATCTGAGCCCGCTATTGCTCGATTGTGCCGCCTGGGGCGTCGGCGACCCGACGACGCTGGCTTTCCTTGATCCGCCACCTGCGCCCGCCCTCAAGGAAGCCCGCGCCCTGCTGGGCAATATCGGCGCGCTCGCTGCCGATGGCCGCATCACGCCAGATGGCCGCGCCCTGCAGTCACTGCCCTTGCCGCCACGGCTCGCCCGCATGGTCGTGGCGGCCGCACGTTTCGGGCAGGCGGACGCCGCCGCCGAGCTCGCCGCCGTGCTGGTCGAGCGCGGTCTCGGTGGCGATGCCGTCGATCTGGCTGAAAGGCTGGAGCGGCTCAGTCGCGAGCGCGGCGGTCGGGCCGGCGACATGCGCCGCCTTGCTGAAGGCTGGGCACGAACCGCCGAGCGAAGCGCTCGCAAGGATCGGGCTGAAGCCGGCGAACCGCTTTCGGCCGGGCTTCTGCTCGCCTTCGCCTATCCGGACCGGGTCGCCAAGGCCCGCTCGCCGGGCTCCGGGCAATATCTCCTCGCCAATGGTCGTGGTGGCGCGCTGGAACCGTCGCAGCGTCTGGCGCGCGAGCCCTATATCGTCGTCGCGGAAATGACCGGTGCGGCCCAGCAGGCCCGCATCATGGCCGCCGCCGCGATCACCGAAGCCGAGGTCGCTGCGCTCGTCTCCCATGGGCTTGCGCCCTTTGCCATCATGGAGCGGGAGGAGGCGAATTTTGACCGAACGGCCCGCGCCCTGCGGGTTCGCGCGGTGCGCCGCTATGGCGGGCTCTCTTTGTCCGAGCGGCCGCTCTCCGTTGCGGATACGCCCGAGAATGCCGAGGCGCTGGCCAAGGGCATCGCGTCGCTCGACATCGGCCTCCTGCCCTGGACCAAGGGGCAGAACCAGCTACGCGAGCGCGCAGCCTTCCTGCGCAAGGCGGAACCGGAGGAAAACTGGCCCGACCTGTCGGACGAGGGGCTCGCGCGGGAGCCCGAACTCTGGCTGGCGCCGCATCTCGTCGGCCGCGCCTCGCTCGCTTCGATCCAGCCTTCCGATCTCGATGCCGCGCTGGCAAGCCTGCTGCCTTGGGAGTTGAAGCGCCGGCTCGATGCCGAGGCGCCGACCCATTTCACCGCGCCGACAGGTTCGTCGCTCGCAGTCGACTATGCAGCAGAAGCCGGGCCGACCATTTCGGTGCGCGTGCAGGAACTCTACGGGCTCGCGACGCATCCTGCCTTGGCCGGCGGGCGGGTGCCGCTGGTGCTGGAGCTGCTCTCCCCGGCCCATCGGCCGATCCAGGTGACGCGTGATCTGCCCGGCTTCTGGCGCGGCTCCTGGGCCACAGTGAAATCGGAGATGAAGGGACGCTATCCGCGCCATCTCTGGCCGGACGACCCCGCCGCTGCCCTGCCGACGACGCGGGCCAAGCCACGCGGGACGTGAGCTTTCCGCAGAAGGCGCGGTCATCCCGGACAAGCCGCGTCGGCGGCGCCGATCCGGGATCCATGCCGGAGCGCTTCCCGCAGAAGATTCAGGCATGGATTCCGGGTCTACGCTTCGCTGCGCCCGGAATGACGGTGGGGAGGACGCGTACTCAATTCCCCATGCGATCGCGCCATTGCCGTTCGCCGGCGAGGCAGGAGGCCGTGTCGCCCGCCTGTGCCTTGTGAATGGTCGCATCGGCCGGCGCCTCGGCGATCTCGCGCAGCAGCTTGGTCTTGGTCGCCTCGACGAACTGGCTCTTCTCCCGGATCGGGATGACGAAGGCGCCGATGCCGGTGACGACGCAGTCCTTGTAGTAGACGTCGAGATTGTCGATGTCGAAATAGCCGGCCTGCTTCAGCATCACCGGCAGGCCGTTGATGGCGATGCCCTTGGCGTCGGCCTCGTCGCGTGCTGTGGTGACCGGCCGCCCGTCATTGTTGGCGCCGTCGCCGGAGATGTCGATGACGCGTCGTATCGCAGCGACATTGGCCTGTTCGAGCATTTGCACGCCGAGATCGATCGCCCCCGAGATCGAGGTGCGTCGCCCGCGCCGCGTCGGCGCCTCACCCAGCTCCTCGGCAAAGGCGATGGCCGCGGCAGGCCCATCGATCACCTTCCACGGCCGCACGACGTATTGGAAGGTGCTGCCGGCCCATTCGAAATAGGTCACGGCGATCTTGCCGATCGCGCCCTTGGCGATGGCGTCGTGGAGCTGTTTCGAGCGGAAAGCCTCGATATAGCCGTTGCGCTGCAGGGCGAGCTCGTCGAGATCCATCGAATAGGAGACGTCGACCGCGAGCACGAGCGCGACGTCGACTTCCTCGGGCGGAGCGCCTGCCGTCTGGGCCCGGGGCAGGGCGGGCTGCCAGAGCGACGCCGCTGCCAGACATGAGAGACCGTACAGCCAGTGCCGCATCGCCACCTCCGTCATCCTGTCGGGGAGAGGAGTGTGCGCCCGGTCATGGCGATCGCCAAGACGGAAAAGCCGGCGAACCGCGCCTGTTTCGATAGCAAATGCGCGAGGAAGGGGCCGTCAGGCGGCGCGGCGGCCCTCGACGATGCCGATCGCGGCCGCGACGGCTTCCTCGACGGTAAGCGCTGAGGTGTCGAGCGTGACGGCATCGTCCGCCGCCTTGAGCGGGGCGTCGCTTCGCCCCGAATCGCGGGCGTCGCGCCGGCGGATATCGGCCAGGATGCCGTCGAAGGTCACGGCCTCGCCACGCTCGACCAGCTCCTTGTGCCGGCGGGCGGCGCGCACCTCGGGCGTCGCAGTGACGAAGAGCTTGGCAGGCGCCTCCGGGCAGATCACCGTGCCGATGTCGCGCCCGTCGAGCACGGCGCCGCCGGTCTGCGCCGCGAAACGCCGCTGCCTTGCGAGCAAGCCGGCTCGCACGGCCGGCATGGCCGCGACAACGGACGCTGCCTCGCCGATCTCGCGGCCGCGCAGCCGGTCTTCCGGAAAGGCGGTCTCGTCGAAGCTGTTGACGATCTGCTCGGCTGCCGCGGCATCGCGGATGTCGTGGTCGGTGTCGAGCATGGCGCGCGCCACCATCCGGTAGAGCAGGCCGGTGTCGAGATAGGGCAAGCCGTAATGTGCCGCGAGCCGGCGCGCCAGCGTGCCCTTGCCGGAGGCCGCCGGGCCGTCGACGGCGATGACGAGGCCGCCCTTGCCGGGGCTCATCCGATCCGGCCTCCGAGGCCGTTCATCAGGGACACGAAGCTCGGGAAGCTCGTCGCGATCATCAGCCCGTCATCGACCACGACCGGCTGCTGCGTCGCCAGACCCATGACCAGGAAGCTCATTGCGATGCGGTGGTCGAGATGGGTCGCGATCGGCCCGCCGCCGCGCACCGGCCCGCCGCCGGAGCCCTCGACGATCAGGTCGTCGCCCTCGATGGCGCAGGTGACGCCGGCCGCCTTCAGCCCGGCCTCCACCGCCGCGAGGCGATCCGATTCCTTGACGCGCAACTCCTGCAATCCACGCATCCGTGTCGTGCCGTGGGCGAAGGACGCCGCCACCGCCAGCACCGGGTACTCGTCGATCATCGACGGTGCGCGCTCAGGCGGCACGGTCACGCCCTTCAGGCTCGAGGCCCGCACGCGCAGGTCGGCGACCGTTTCGCCACCCTCGTTCGCTTCGCGCTCGATGGTGATGTCGGCGCCCATCTCGAGCAGCGTCGTCAGCAGGCCCGAGCGCAGCGGATTGGTCATCACGCTTTCGATCAGGATGTCGGAGCCCGGCACGATCAAGCCCGCGACCAGTGGGAAGGCGGCGGAGGAGGGGTCCGCCGGCACCACGATCGGTGCGGCCTGCAGCTCCGGCTGGCCCTTCAGCACGATGCGCCGGCCATGTTCGCCTTCCGGCGTCACGATGATTTCGGCTCCGAAATGAGCCAGCATTTTCTCGGTGTGGTCGCGCGTCGCCTCCGCCTCGATCACGGTCGTCTCGCCCGGCGCGGCGAGGGCGGCGAGCAGCACGGCAGACTTGATCTGGGCCGAGGCGACCGGCGGGCGGTAGACGATCGGGATCGCCTCCTTCGGCCCGCGCAGGGTCAGCGGCACGCGCCCGCCTTCCTGCTGCGAGACGACGACCGTGCCCATCTGCTCCAGCGGGTCGAGGATGCGCCGCATCGGCCGCTTGCGCAGCGAGGCGTCGCCATCGAAGGTCGTGGTGATCGGGTGCGAGCCGCAGACGCCCATCATCAGCCGCGAGCCGGTGCCGGCATTGCCGAAATCGAGCACGTCGGCCGGTTCGTGCAGGCCACCGACGCCGACGCCCTGCACGCGCCACGCTCCCGGGCCATCGTGATGGACGATCGCGCCGAGCGCCCGCGCCGCGGCGGCGGTGCGCATCACGTCCTCGCCCTCGAGCAGGCCGGTGACCTTGGTCTCGCCGATCGCCAGCAGGCCGAAGATCATCGCCCGGTGCGAGATCGACTTGTCGCCGGGCACCCGGACGCGGCCCTTGAGCGGACCTTCGGCGCGGGCGGTGACGGGAACGGGTTCGTGGTCGTGGGACACGGGATCGGGGTCTCTGAGCTCGGGCAAACAGGGAATGCGCGCCCGCCCTAGCATGCCCGCACGAGGCGCGCCAATGCGCGGTTGCGTCGCCGTCAGGGCGATCGCTTGAAGGAAGTGCGCCTTCCCTTCCCCCCGCTTGCGGTGGGGAAGGGCTAGGGATGGGGGGCAGCAAAGCAGGGCTCGGCCATTCTTCCAAGTCAGCGCCAAGCGGCACCGCCCCACCCAACCCTCCCCACAGGAAGTCGGATGTTTCCGACTTCCTGCAATATCTGCCCATGTCGGCAACAGCCGACATGGGGAAGCGGGGGGAGGGCTTGCGCGCTTCGACAAGGGCGAGAAAACTTTTCAAGCGATTGCCCCGGCATCGCCGCCTGGCGGGCAGGTGAAACGGTCACCCTCTTGCGCGCAGTTGCCGCATGGCTCAAATCAATATTTGACAGGGCCGTCCGCCCCGACTAACGGACGCGCCTGTTTTTCAGAACATGATGGTTGAAGGGTCCGACGCAGTGGCGAAACCGGAACTCGGAACGAAGCGCGTTTGCCCGGTCACGGGGCGCAAGTTCTATGATTTGAACAAGGATCCCATCGTCTCGCCCTATACGGGGCAGGCTTATCCGCGGACGATGTTCGATCCACAGGCCAAGGCGCCGAGCAAGCCGGCGGCCGAGGAGGAGGACGAGACCGAGGCTACCGATAGCGCGGTCGAACTCGTTTCGCTCGACGAAGCCGATGCGGAAGCGTCGGAGAAGGACGCCGTCGTCACCACCGAGGACGACATCGAGGTCGAGGACGACATCGGCGGCGAGGATGACGACACCTTCCTCGAGGAGGATGAGGAAGGCGACGACGACGTCTCCGACCTGATCGACGGGGATATCGAGGGCGACGAGGACAACTGATCCACAGCCTCGAAAAAAGATGACGACAAGGCGACATTAAGCGCTTGTGTCTTCAGCCCGGGCCGCCTATAGAGCGCTGCGTCGCCGGACGGCGGCCCGGACGGAACCGCCGAGGCGGTTCGAAAGACCTGGTTTTGACGGCCGATTCCCAACTCGGTCGTCGTGTGTGGGGCCATAGCTCAGTTGGGAGAGCGCTTGAATGGCATTCAAGAGGTCGGCGGTTCGATTCCGCCTGGCTCCACCAAATCTCATCCGTAAATAGCTGATCCTATTGGCGTTTCGGATGGGCGCTTGAGCGCTGCGCCAACTTCTACCCCAACATATTGCGCGGTTCGGTTCGGCCTGTAACAGGCCGAAACAACAAATTGCCGCAGCTAACGCGCGAGCCCAGCCACGTCGGAACGTTGATGGACCAGGATCGTTCTCCTGCAAGGAGGATCGACCGATGAAGGTGACGGCAAGCCATCCGCAAGGTGAGAGGCCAAGCGAACCGAAGTCGAAATTTGAGATCGAATCGCGGGAAGATTACGCGCTTGCTCTCGGCCGCCTGAAGGCTTTGGGTGCTGGCGAGCGCTCTGAAGACGAAGAGGCTGAAATGAGCGCGCTCAAGAAAGCAGTAAAGATCTGGGACGGCCGGCATGACCCGAAGTTCACGGGATGACGCGCTTGCTGATTCGCAATGGAGAGCAACTTGCCGCGGCGCAGGAGCGCGCTGATGAGTTGCTGGGCTGAGCGGTAGGCAGCGACGAGTTCGATTGGTCGAGCCAGCCCTATCGCAAGCGGATCGGCGACCGAAAGCCCTCACTTCAGCTTCGTCTTCGCTGCTGGAAAATCGCGCCAGAAATGGCCGGTGCCTTTCCTGATGACCACGTCCTGCGGCAGGATCTCGAAGGGCGTATGGGCCGGCAGGGCGCGCAGTTCATCGAAACGGGTGGTGAAATCGGTGCCCCTGAGCAGATCGAACAGGTCCTCGAAGCGGTCGATGACGAAATAGGTCGCCTGGAAATCGTCGATGTAATAGCCGGTGCGCAGCACACGCTCGAGATTGAAGGCCAGGTGGTGGGCGGAGGGGTCGTCCACCACATATTTTGCCTCGCCGAAGGACGAGACGATGCCGGCGCCGTAGATGCGGATGCCCTCGGGCTTGCGGATCAGCCCGAATTCGATGGTGTACCAGTTGAGGCGGGCGAGGAACTTCACCCCCTTGGTCTCGACGGCGACGAGCCCGATGCGGCCATATTCGTTCATGTAGTCGGCATAGGCGGGATTGGTCAGCAGCGGCACGTGGCCGAAGACATCGTGGAAGATGTCGGGCTCCTCCAGATAGTCGAGCTGCTCGCGGCTGCGGATGAAGGTGCCGGCCGGAAACTGGCGGTTGGCCAGCATCTGGAAGAAGGGACGCGACGGGATGAGCCCGGGCACCGCCACCACCTCCCAGCCGGTCAGCCGCCGCAGCCGCTCGTTCATGCGCGCGAAATTCGGCACGCCTTCGGGGCCGATGCCGAGCGCTGCAAGGCCGTCGAGATATTCCTGGCAGACATGGCCTTTCAGGGTCCGCTGCTGACGCTCGAACAGCACGCCCCAGATGGCGTGGTCCTCGGGGGTGTAGCGCTCCCAGCCCTGGTGGATGATGCAGTCCTCGACCGTTTGCGCGGTCAAAAGAGCATGTCCGGACATGGCGTTTACTCCTGAGAGCCGGCCCCAACTTCGGCTGCGAGGCTATGCATCGCCATAACGCCCGACATGGCCTCGCAGATCCGGCAGCGCCGGGAGCGAAACTAGAATACCCCTTTGGCGGCCGGGCGCGAAGGACATGAAAGGTGCGGAGCTGCGATCCTCCCCGGCGCCCGCCCCGCAAGCGTCGGTCAGAGCACCGTCGGGAATTTGGCGATGTTCTCGGGCGCCGGTCGGCCGTTCGGGCTGCCCGCTCAGAATTGCTTCGAATTGAGCGCATCTGGGGCGCGTGTTAGCGTGCCAGCTGTTCAGCTCCAGTTTGGCGGGCACCATGAGTCAGGTTTTGACTGACAACTCCGAACTCGGCTGGTTCGTGAACTTCATCGCCTGGTGGTGTTCGCTCTTTGGTTCTCAGGATACTGGAATAATCAGGACCGCTGCTGCGGTCGTGATTGGCGGCATCCTGTTGATGTTCGGCTACTCCATTATCAAGTTGCTGATCATGGTCGTCACGCGAGCCTTTCGATAGTGCGCTTGACGGCCGCCATGGACATCTCCGGACATGAAATTGCCGCCCGCAGGCGGGTGGGAATTCAGGCGTGGCTGGCCGGCGGGGCTGTCCGTGGAAGCTGAACTCGGAACCTGGCCCCGTTCTGCGCGGTTTGAAGAACCGGGGTCAGATGCGGAGAGCACCCATGCAACGGCTCGTTGCAATCAGCGCCATCGTTGTGGCCTTTTCAAACCCGGCGCTCGCGGAGCCCGGTATTGTTATCCAGGCGAGCTTAGCCGCCCGTGTTTCTGATCAGGAGCCGACGACGAAGGCGGTGTGCGCGTTGCCAACCATGTTCTCAACGGGTGCAGCTGCGGAAACATCAGCCCCCGGCCGCACATTGACCCTTTCGCCACGCATGGCCCAGGCGATCCGCATCGGCGGGGACGATAACAGTAGGAAGCCTTGAGACAGCATGGACCATTCTGCGGTAGCGGGTTGCCGCCAGCCTCGGCGGGCTTGCCCTGCTGGTCGTCGGAAGCGTGGCTTACTCCTGGTGGCTCTGGCGGCAGAATGCTGCGCGCTGAAGTGGGCTTCGGCTTGGCCAGGCAGCCCTATCGAAGCACCACCACCTTCGTGCCGGGCCGGACGCGGTCGTAGAGATCCATGACGTCGCGATTCGTCATGCGGATGCAGCCCGAGGAGACCGCGGCTCCGATCGTGTCCGGCTCGTTCGATCCGTGGATGCGGTAGAGACTCGATCCAAGATAGATCGCGCGCGCGCCGAGAGGATTGTCCATCCCGCCCGCCATGTAGCGCGGTAGATCCGGCCGGCGCTTCAGCATCTGCGCCGGCGGCCGCCAATCCGGCCATTCGCGCTTCATCGAGACGGTCTTGGTGCCGGACCAGCTGAAGCCCTGTCGCCCGACGCCGACGCCGTAGCGCAGTGCCTGGCCTCTGCCGAGGACGTAGTAGAGCCGCCGCTGGCTTGTCGAGATCACGACGGTGCCGGGAGCCTGCGTGCCGTTCCACGGCACCACCTGACGCGGAATCGGCTGCTCGCTGAAGATATTGAGGAAATCCGCGAGACCGCGGCTCAGTGCATTGCTGTAGGCATGGGCGGGCGCTGAAACAGCGAGAAGCCCGGCGGCGAGAATAATGGCGCGTAGCATGGTGATCCCTGCGGCGCCCCCCATCCGGATTTAAGGGGAAGACGGAAAATGAGGTCAAGTCGGGACCGCGGCCGGCGGAAGGGCCGAAGCTTCTCCTGCCGCGGCTGCGAGAGTCCGTCTCGGCTGTTCAGTTTGACCATGCCGACGACCACGGGAGGAAGAGCGCGACGACGGGTTGTTCAACGAATGACACGATGACACCCGGCCCAAGGCGAAGGATAGTCGAGATATTCGCGGCTCGTGCAAAGCTGCGAGAGTTCACCTTGGGAGGCGGTGGCGGCTGCGGCGCAGCGGCATGAGAAGAGGATGGGCAGGGCCGCACGAAATTTCCACGCCATGGGCCTTGCAGATATTTTAAGCTTGAAACATTATGCGCCGGCGCGAACCATAGAAGTTTGAGGGAACCTGGCCGCGCCCCCTTTTCGCTCGTTCGTCCCGGGAGGGCATCGATGACGACACTCAAATTCGCACTCGCGCTGGGCTGCGGGGCGCTGGCATTTTCGATCGCGTCCGCGCAGGCGCAGGAGCCGATGAAGATCGGTGTGGTCAGCGTGCTGACCGGCCCCGGGGCGGCGCTCGGCCAGCAGGTCCGCGACGGCTTCCAGCTCGCGGTCGACAAGAACGGCGGCAAGCTCGGCGGCGTGCCGGTCAAGATCACCGTGATCGATGATGAGCTGAAGCCCGACGTCGCGGTCGACCGGGTGCGGACCTATGTCGAAAGCGAGAAGCCGGCTTTCGTCGTCGGCCCGGTCTTTTCGAACATCCTCGGCGCGATCGCCAAGCCCGTCCTCGATTCCGGCGCCTTCCTGATCAGCCCGAATGCCGGCCCCTCGACCATGGCCGGCAAAGCCTGCAACAAGAACTTCTTCGTCACCTCCTACCAGAACGACCAGGTGCACGAGGTTCTCGGCAAATACGCGCAGGATCAGAAGTACAAGACCGCCTACATCATCGCGCCGAACTATCAGGCCGGTAAGGATTCGCTCGCCGGCTTCAAGCGCTACTTCAAGGGCGAGATCGTCGACGAGGTCTATGCGCCGCTGAACGCGTTGGATTTCTCGGCCGACCTCGCCAAGATCGCCTCCTCCAAGCCGGATGTCGTCTTCGCCTTCCTGCCCGGTGGCCTCGGTGTCAACTTCGTCAAGCAGTGGTCGCAGGCCGGCCTGCAGGGCAAGATCCCGTTCCTCTCCGCCTTCACGGTCGATGAATCGACCCTGCCGGCGCAGCAGGATGCGGCGGTGGGACTCTATGGCGGCATGACCTGGGCGCCCAACATGGATAACCCGCAGACCAAGGCGTTCGTCCAGGCTTATGAAGCCGCCTACAAGATCGTGCCGGGCTCCTATGCGCAGCAGGCCTATGACGCCGCGATGCTGATCGACGCCGCCGTGAAGGCGGCTGGCGGCACCGGCGATAAGGACAAGCTGCGCGAGGCGATCAAGAAGGCCGACTTCACCTCGCTGCGCGGCAAGTTCAAGTTCAACACCAACGGCTACCCGATCCAGGACTTCTACCTCGTCAAGGTCGCCAAGCGGCCCGACGGCAAGTTCCAGACCGAGATCGCGGAAAAGGTGTTTGCCGACTACGCCGATCCGCACGCCAAGGATTGCGCGTTGAAGTGACGCGAAGCGTCATCCTCGGGCGAAGCAGCGCTTCGACCCGAGGATCTCGTCGTCGACGGATGCCCCGGTCACGCCCGGGCGAGACGTCCCGTGCCCGGCCCTGACATTAGGACCGACAATGACCACGAGCCTCCTGATCGTCCAACTCCTGAACGGGCTCCAGTTCGGCATCCTGCTGTTCCTGGTCGCGGCCGGTCTGACGCTGGTCTTCGGCGTGATGGATTTCATCAACCTGGCCCATGGCGTCCAATACATGCTGGGCGCCTATCTCGCCGTGACCTTCGTCGGCCTGACCGGCTCCTTCATGTTGGGGCTCGTGCTCGCGCTAGCGGCCGCGCTGCTGCTTGGGCTTGCCTTCGAGTTCCTGGTCTTTCGGCATCTCTACGAACGCGACCATCTCGACCAGGTGCTGGCCACTTTCGGACTGATCCTGCTGCTCAACCAGGCGGTGAAGATGATCTGGGGCGCGGCGCCGCTCTCGGTGCCCGTGCCGGAATTCCTCTCCGGCAATGTCCAGCTGCTGGGCGGCGTGCTCTATCCGACCTATCGCTTTGCGCTGATCGGAGCGGGGCTGGGCGTGGGTGCCCTGCTCTGGTTCGTCGTCGAGAAGACGCGCACCGGCATGCTGCTCAGGGCCGGGGCCTCGAACGCGCCGATGGTCTCGGCGCTGGGCGTCGATATCCGCAAGCTGTTCATGGTCGTCTTCGCCTTCGGCACCATGCTCGCCGGCTTTGCCGGGGTGATGGCGGCGCCGATCCTCTCCGTCGAGCCCGGCATGGGTGATACGGTGTTGATCCTGGCCTTCGTCGTCATCGTCGTCGGCGGCATCGGTTCGATCCGCGGCGCCTTCGTCGGCGCGCTGATCGTCGGCCTCGTCGATACGCTCGGCCGCTCCTTCATGAACGACCTGCTCCGGTTGTTCATGGCGCCCGCCTCGGCGCGCGCGACGGGGGCGGCCCTCTCCTCGATGCTGATCTATCTGGTCATGGCGGCGGTGCTGTTCGTGCGGCCCGAGGGGCTGCTGCCGGCCAAGGGGCGCTCATGAGCGCGGTGACCACCTCTTCCCCGATTGCGCGGCCAGCCGCGCCCGCGATGCGGCGGCTCGCGCCGCTCGTCATCCTCGGCCTGCTGGCGCTGCTGCCCCTCGCGACCGCGCTCGGCCTGCCCTCGCACTGGCTGACATTGGTGACGCGGGCGATGATCTTCGCGATCGCGGCGCTCTCGCTCGATCTCATTCTGGGCGTTGGCGGCCTCGTCTCCTTTGGCCACGCCGCCTTCATCGGAATCGGCGCCTATGGCGCCGGCATCCTGATCACCGAAGGCCAGACCGAACTGTTGGTCGCGCTGCCGGCGATCCTGATCGTCTGCGCCGTCTTCGCAGCCGTGACCGGCTATGTCTCGCTGCGCACGCGCGGCGTCGCCTTCATCATGATCACGCTCGCCTTCGGCCAGATGGCCTTCTATTTCGCCCAGGCGCTCTCGGCCTATGGCGGCGACGACGGGCTGACGCTCTACGAGAAGAGCACGTTCCTGGGGCGGGAGATCTTCGCCAACCGCACCGGCTTCTACTACATCGCGCTCGGCACGCTGGCGGTCTGCTACTGGCTGGCACGGCGGCTCGTCGCCTCGCGTTTCGGCCGCGTGCTGCGGGCGGCGCGCGAGAACGCCGTGCGCGTGACGGTCACCGGCTACGATGTCGATCACGTCAGGCTCGGTGCCTATGTGATCAGCGGCATGATGGCGGGGATTTCAGGCTTCCTGCTCGCCAACCAGACCGATTTCGTCAGCCCGGCCTTCATGTCCTGGCAGCGCTCGGGCGAACTGATCTTCATGGTCGTGCTCGGCGGCGTCGGTTCGCTCTATGGCGCGATCGTCGGCGCGATCGCCCTCCTGGCCGTGGAGGATGTGCTCTCCGGGCTGACGCAGAACTGGAAGGCGATCTTCGGCCCGCTGATCGTGCTCTTCGTTCTGTTCACCCGCGGCGGCATCGCCGGCCTCATGGCCAAGCTTCGGGGGAGCCGCGATGGCTGAGCCGGCGCTTGCACTGAAAGGGCTCGCCAAATCCTTCGGCGCGCTCAAGGTGACCAACGGGGTCGACCTCACCATCGCGCCCGGCGAGCTCCACGCGCTGATCGGCCCCAACGGTGCCGGCAAGACGACGCTCGTCCACCAGATCTCCGGGATGCTGAGGCCGGATTCCGGCGCCATCCTGTTCAGCGGCACGGACGTGACGCATATGCCGCCGCAGAAGCGGGCGAGGGCGGGGCTCGCCCGCACCTTCCAGATCACCTCGACCATCGCTTCGCTCTCGGCGCTGGAAAATGTCGCGCTCGGCGTGCAGGCGCGGAGCGCTCATCCGCTCTCGATGTTCCGCGACGCGGCGCGCGACGAAGCGCTCAATGCCTCTGCCTGGGAAGCGCTGGAAGCGGTCGGTCTCGCCGGCCGCGCCCATGCCCCGGCCGGCAGCCTCTCCCATGGCGAGAAGCGCGCGCTCGAGATCGCGATGGCGCTGACCCTGCAGCCGAAGCTGATCCTGCTCGACGAGCCGCTCGCCGGCGTCGGCCACGAGGAGGGTGAACGGCTGATCGCGCTGCTGAAGAGCCTCAAGGGTCGCTTCGCCATGCTGCTGGTCGAGCACGATATGAGCGCCGTCTTCGCGTTGGCCGATCGCGTCACGGTGTTGGTCTATGGTGGGGTGATCGCCTCGGGCGAGCCGGCGGCGGTCAGGGCCGATCCGGCCGTGCGGCAGGCCTATCTCGGCGAGGAGGGCTAGCGATGCTCAGCGTCGAGGGCCTCGATGCCGGCTATGGCGAGGCGCAGATCCTGTTCGGTGTCGATCTGTCCGTCGGCGAGGGCGAGGTGGTGACGCTGCTCGGCCGCAACGGCATGGGCAAGACCACGACGGTCCGCGCCATCATGGGGCTGCTGCCGGCACGGGCCGGGCGCATCACCTTCGGCGGCCGTGACCTGACCGGCGCCCAGCCCTTCCGCATGGCGCAGGCTGGCATCGGCCTCGTGCCGGAAGGCCGGCAGATCTTCCCGACGCTCTCGGTCGAGGAGAACCTGATCGCCACGGCCGCGGACCGCTCCGGCAAGAAGCGCTGGGATCTGGAGCGGATCTACGCCTTCTTTCCGCGCCTCAGGGAAAGGCGGGAGAACCGCGGCAACCAGCTTTCCGGCGGCGAGCAGCAGATGCTGGCGATCGGCCGGGCGCTGATGACCAATCCCAGGCTGATCATCCTCGACGAGGCGACGGAGGGGCTCGCGCCTCTGATCCGCGAGGAGATCTGGAACTGCCTGACGGCGCTGAAGGCGGAAGGGGAATCGATCCTCGTCATTGACAAGAACGTCGATGCGTTGGTCAGGATCGCCGACCGCCATATCGTGTTGGAAAAGGGGCGCGTGGTCTGGCGCGGCAGCAGCGCGGAGCTGCGCAGCGACAGCGCCGTGAAGGATCGCTTCCTGCATTTTTGAGGGCAGACGACAATCGAGGTTCCGTTCCTTGGATATCCAACCCGCGCCGTCATCCCGGCCAAGCGGCGAAAACCGCGTCGAGCCGGGATCCATCGAAGGGCGCAGGCGCTCGACGATGGATCCCGGATCTCCGCTTCGCTGCGTCCGGGATGACGGTGTGTTCTAAGATCAGCCGATCGCAAACAGAAAGGAAGCGCACCTATGAAACCGCTGACCGCCGGCGTGACGCGCGCCAATGAGGGCCTCGACGGAATCTCCTGGAGCATCCTCGGCCAGACTTATGTGCCGAAGACGCTGACGGAGGAGAGCTTCTCCTGGCACGCGACGCTTCCGCCCGGCACCTTCGTGCCACTGCATATCCACACCACGCAGGACGAGTTCATCTACATGCTGGAAGGCCGGCTCGATCTCGTCCTTGACGGGCAGGAGAGCTTCGCCACGGCCGGCGACCTGATCCGCCTGCCGCGCAACATTCCGCATGGCCTGTTCAACAAGAGCGACGCGACGGTGAAGTGCCTGTTCTGGGTTTCGCCGACGGCGCGGCTCTACGACCTGTTCTGGGGCATCCATTCCATGGCCGAGCAGAAGCCGGCCGATGTCGTCGCGCTCTCGGCCAAGCACGAGGTCGACTTCCTGCCGCCCCCGCCCGAGGGCGTGTGATTGCAGCCTTGAGGCTTTGCGCGGAACCGCATCGTCATCCCGGGCTTGACCCGGGATCCATGCCGGAGTGCTTCCAGGAAAGGTCCGGGCATGGATCCCGGCTCTGCGCTTCGCTCCGGCCGGGATGACCCGCGTTGGTGAAAACGCGGCAGGTATTAATTCTTCCGCGCCGCAAGCTGCTCGGCCGAAAAGCCTGCTTTGCCGGCATAGGATCTCACGATCTGCTCGCGCTTGGCATAGCCGAGCACGCGCTCGACATCGTCGAAGCCGTTCGGTGCCAGCGCCTCCACGGCATCAATGACCCGTTCAGGCCCCCCGACGCGGTTCATCGCCACGACCTCCGCCGTCGCCGGCAGGCGTTGCGCCTCATAGGCGGCCAGTGCCTGGCGTGGATGCTCGGCCTTGACCAGCCAATCGGCGAGGCAGCGCGCATCGAGGATTGCCTGCGAGGCGCCGTTGGAGCCGACCGGATACATCGGGTGCGCCGCGTCGCCGAGCAGCGTGACGCGGCCATGCGTCCAGCGCGGCAGCGGATCGCGGTCGCACATCGGATATTCCCAGAAGGTCGAGGTTGCGCGGATCAGCCCCAGGATATCCATGCCGGGCACGCTGAAGCGGCGCGCGAAGGGAAGCACGTCCTCGAGGCGTCCCGGCTTGGACCAGGCTTCCTTCGGCGGCGGCCGCTCCGGATCGCCGTTGCGAATGTTGACGACCCAGTTGGTCAGCCGCGTCTTTGCCGTCGTGCCCTTGCCGATCGGATAGAGCACCAGCTTGCCGGCCATGCCGCCGGCGATGATCATGCTCTCGCCGTCGAGGAAGATCGGCCAGTCGCAGGCACCGCGCCACATCTGGACGCCCTGCCAGCGCGGCGGCCCCTGGTTCGGGAAATAGAAGGCACGGACGGCCGAGTGGATGCCGTCGGCGCCGATCAGGATATCGCCGCGCACCGTCTCTCCGGCCTCGCCGAAGCGCGCATCGCTGAAATGCGCGGTGACGCCGCCTTCGTCCTGCAGGAAGCCGAGCAGCCGACGGCCGGTGCGGATCGCATCCTCGCCTAAGCGCTCCGCAACGGCGTCACGGATGACACGCTGCAGCCGGCCACGGTGGATCGAGAACTGCGGCACCGGCGCGCCGGCGTGCAGGCCGCGCGGCTCGCGCCAGACTGCCTGCCCGAAGCGATTCATGTAGATGAGTTCGCGCGTGCGGATGCCGGCCTCGTCCAGCACCGGCAGCAGGCCGAGATCGGCGAGCTCGCGAATGGCGTGAGGCAGCGTGTTGATGCCGACGCCGACCTCGCGGATCTCGCCCGCCTGTTCGTAGACCGTCGCCGCGATCCCGCGCGCATGAAGCATCAGCGCCAACGTCAATCCGCCGATGCCGCCACCAACGATGATAACCCGCATGCGCCCGTTCCCCTGGGTCTAATATTTTAAGTTTGAAATATATGGGTTTGCATTGTCAATCGTCGACGGTCGCGCCGCCTCGCCGCCGACTCCGAGCATGCGTAAGGCAATCCGATGAGCGCCTTTCCATCGGGGTACTGTAGGGTCATCTGGGAAAGCGCGGTGATTTGTTCGTCTTGGCAATCACCTGTGGGGAGCAGTCTTCAAGCGCTGTACCCTTCGGGTCGCGCTTTGCCCTATGGAGCGCTTCCAAACGTGACCCGATCTCCGAAAGGGATCGGGCCCTTTCGATGGTTACGCTGCTTCGGGTGCCGCTACTCGCCCCGTGACCGCGAGATATCGGTCGCTGGAATGCATCACTGCCACGACGATCTGGGTGCCGTCCTCGCATATCACGCGCAGCCTGTAGCAAAGCGCGGCCGGATCGACGTCCGAAGTGTCGCAGAACAGGTATCCAGCCCGGGTATCGTCGTAGTCGCTGCCAAACTGGTAGGAGAGCGGGAGCCGCCGCCCGTCCCGCAGAAGGAGCGTACCTTTCCCGGAATACATTGCCTCGTCCCCGCCTTAGCGGCGCCCGCAGGCGCCGCAGCGGTCGTTCCCAAACGTCGGCATCGAGACAGCGAGCCCGATAGTACGCGCCTGTCTCGGGGCGAAAGCAAATCAACTTTGGCGATTTCGCCCCGCAGGCTTTCGCTGAGCCGGCCAGCGCAGAAGATGATCTTTTCAGGGCTTTTGCGGGGGTAAGGAACTCCCGGTCCTGCTCTGGCGGGCCAGGCCTTTTCCTGAATCGAACCGTCGCGGTTTCGGCCTCGAAGACAGATCAACTCGGAGGCGGTCGAACGAAGCGCAATTTTCTCGAACGGATCGGCGGAAGGCTGCCTGGCCATCAGAATTTCGTCTGGAGCGCCAGCGTCACCAAAGGGAACTTGCGCTACCTCATCCGCGTTATTTAAGTGCGCGGCGTATAAGCCTAGCACCGCGCCACCTGAAGGGAGCCGGCCTTCCTATCCCGGCCCCCTTCTTTTGTATCGATTTTCCCAGGAACGCATCCCCAGGGTTATCGCTGCCGGAATGTTTCGGGCGGTGGCGCCGAGAAAGCATCTGCCCGGATCGAGCCCCAAGTCATCGACCCGGCCTCGCTACCATCGATGCAGCGTGCTTGTTCCGAATGGATTTGGGGGAAGGGCCGATAGAGGCATGGCCAAGGCTGGCCCCGCCCGAGCGCGCGCGAATGACGGCCGCGCTGTCGCGACGAGTCAATCGTTACCAAGGCAGAGGATTTTGAGAGCTTCGGGCATCATTCTTGCCCGGTGGTGTCGGAGACGCCCTCTTCTGGCTGTTCAGAGGCCTTCCGCCCAACGCCGCGCATCATCGCGATCGAATCTTCGTAGACCTTGATCGCATCGGAGAGCGCTTTCAGCTCTCGCTCCTGTTCGCTTCCCGATGCGGCACCGCTCAATGCCTGGACGCGCTTTGTCGCGGCCACGCATTCGTCAGGGTTGCGGATGATCAGCTTCTTCATGGCGACTCAACTTTCGGAGGTTGGGTTCGTTCCCTTTCTCGCCGAGTCGACGCTCGCCGGCAGCGCCTTCAGCCGAACCCCCCGATCGAGATACCGGCCTCAGACGGTGGTTCAGCCGAGGGCCACCGGATCCCGCGCGATCTTGTCGAGCGAGGGGACGAGCGAGAGCAGTTCCCGCGTATAGGGATGGGTGGGCGCGGCGAAGAGCTCTTCGGTCGGTGCCTGCTCGACGATCTCGCCGCTCTTCATGACGGCGATGCGGTCGCACATCTGCCGGACCACGGCGAGATCGTGGCTGATGAACAGGATGGACAGCCCGGCGAGATCGCGCAGATCCTTGAGCAGGTTGAGGATCTGGGCCTGCACGGAGACGTCGAGCGAAGAGGTCGGTTCGTCGCAGACGAGGAAGCGCGGCCGAGGCGCGAGCGCACGCGCGATGGCGATGCGCTGGCGCTGGCCGCCCGAGAAGGCGTGCGGGAAGCGCGCGCCGGCGGCCCTGTCGAGACCGACCGCCTCGAGCAGCAGCGCCGCATCCTCCACCGCCTCGGCCTTCGTGGCGGCGAGATGGTAGAAGGCGACCGGCTCGGCGATGGCGGTCGTGACGCGCAGGCGTGGATTGAGCGCCGAATAGGGGTCCTGGAACACCATCTGCAGCGCCCTGCGCGCCGCGCCGCGCCGCTTGGCGCCGATCGGCTGCCCGCCGAGCGTGACCGAGCCGGAGGTCGACCGCGCGAGGCCGGCGATGGTATTGGCGACCGTCGTCTTGCCGCAGCCGGATTCGCCGACAAGACCGAAGATCTCGCCGGGCTGCACATTGAAGGAGACGCCCTTCACCGCCCTGAACACGCGCGAGTTCGTGCCGGGCAGCCAGCCGCGAGCGCCGTATTCGACGACGAGATCGTCGACAGACAGCGCCCCCGCCTGGGCCTCGTTGCCGGCGCCCATGCGGGCGCGCACCTGCTCTCGCGCTGCGGCGGCGCCTGCGCTCTCCTGCGCCGGCACCGGCAGGCGCGGCAGCTTGACGTCGATGCGCGGAACGGCCCCGATCAGAGCCCGGGCATAGGGGTGCTGCGGCGCGCCGAGCACCTGCGCCACCGGCCCGCTCTCCACCACCTTGCCCTTCAGCATGATGGTGACCCGGTCGGCCACCTCCGCGACGACGCCCATATTATGGGTGACCAGCAGGATGCCGACGCCACGCTCGTCGGCGAGCCCGCGGATCAGCTTGAGGATCTGCGCCTGCACCGAAACGTCGAGTGCGGTGGTCGGCTCGTCGGCGACGATCAGCTTGGGATCGCAGCACAGCGCCGCGGCGATGACCACGCGCTGGCGCTGCCCACCGGAAAGCTGATGCGGATAGGATTTCAGCCTCCGTTCCGGCTCGGGGATGCCGACGGCGCGCAGCAGCGCCAGCGAGCGCTTGCGTGCCTCCGCGCGGCCGATGCCGAGATGATGCCGCATCGTCTCACCGAGCTGGCTCTCCACCGTGAAGAGCGGGTTCAGCGAGGTCATCGGGTCCTGAAAGATCGCGCCGACGTCACGGCCCTGCACGATGCCCTCGGTGCGTCCGGTGCGGATGTCGACCGGCTTGCCGCCGATCTCGATCCGGCCTTTCGCGACTCGCCCGGGTGCCTGCAGCAGCCCCATCAGCGCATTGCCGATCGTGGTCTTGCCCGCTCCGGACTCCCCGACCAGCGCATGGATTTCGCCAGGTGCGACCGAGAGATTCACGCCGCTGACGGCAGTGATGACCGAGCCGTCCGCGAGCGGGTAGTCGACGGTGAGATCGGTGATGGCGAGCGCGGCGGGCTGCATCAGCGCCCCTTCAGTTTCGGGTTGAAGCGGTCGCGCAGCCAGTCGCCGACGATGTTGACCGCCAGCACCAGCACCACCAGCGTCACGGCCGGGAAGACCGCGATCCACCAGATGCCCGAGAAAACGAATTCATTGCCAATGCGGATCAGCGTGCCGAGCGAGGGATAGGTCGGCGGCATGCCGACGCCGAGGAAGGATAGCGTCGCCTCGGTCAGCACGGCGGCGGCGAGGTTGATCGTTGCGATCACCATCACCGGGCTCATCACGTTCGGCAGGATGTGGCGCATGATGATACGCCGCGGCGGCAGGCCGATGACGCGTGCGGCGCGGACATAGTCCTTCGAGGCCTCGACCATGGTGGCGGCGCGCACGGTGCGCGCATATTGCACCCATTCATGAATGGCGATGGCACCGATCAGGATCAGCGGCGCCCATTGCGCGGTTCCCGCTTCCGGAAAGATCGTGCGGGCGATGCCGCTGACCAGCAGCGCGAGCAGAATGGTCGGCAGGCTGAGGATGACGTCGCCGACGCGCATGATCAGGATGTCGACCCAGCCGCCGAAATAGCCGGCGAGCAGGCCGAGCACCACGCCGAGGCTCGCCGCCACCAGCACCGCGCCGCCGCCGATCGCGATCGAGACGCGCATGCCGTAGAGGATCGCCGAGAACAGGTCGCGGCCCTGGTTGTCGGTGCCGAGCCAGTGCTGCGCAACGCCCTCGGCCATGAAGGCCGGCGGCAGCTCCGCATTCATCAGGTCGAAGCTCGCGACATTGGTCGGGTCCGTTGGAGCGAGCCAAGGCGCCAGCAGCGCGACCGCGAGCATCACCACGACGATGGCGAGCCCGATCATCACAGAGATCGGCATCTGCAGCCGCCGCCAGCGAGCGGCCGGCGGGGAGGGAGCGACGAGGCTCATGCGCGGCGCGTCCTCAGGCGCGGATCGATCAAGGTATAGGTGAGGTCGACCACCATGTTGATGACGACGAAGAGAAAGCCGACGAAGAGCAGATAGGCCGCCATCACCGGCACATCGGCGAAGCTGACGGCCTGGATGAAGAGCAGGCCCATGCCCGGCCACTGGAACACCGTCTCGGTGACGATGGCGAAGGCGATCAGCGAGCCGATCTGCAGGCCCGTCACCGTCACCACCGGCATCAGCGCATTGCGCAGCGCCAGGCGGAAATTGATGTAGCGGGGAGGCAGTCCTCGCGCCCGGGCGAAGCGGATGTAGTCGGAAGAGAGCACGTCGATCATCTCGGCCCGCACCAGCCGCATGATCAGCGTCAGCTGATAGAGCGCCAGCGTCACCGAAGGCAGGAGCAGCGAGAGCAGGCCGGAGCGCGTCAGGAAGCCGGTCGACCAGCCGCCGATCTGCACGACGTCGCCGCGCCCGAAGGAGGGCAGCCAGCGCAGCGTCACCGCGAAGATCAGGATCAGGCCGATTCCGGTGACGAAGGTCGGCATCGAGATCCCGACCAGCGAGAGTGTCTGGATCGCTCGCGCCAGTGCGCCGTCCGGTTTGAGCGCGCAATAGACGCCGAGAGGAATGCCGACCGAGAGTGACAGGATCGTCGCCACGATCACCAGCTCGAGCGTCGCCGGCAGCCGCTCGGCGAGAAGATCGACCACCGGGCGCTGATTGCGGAAGGAGATGCCGAGATCGCCCTTGAGCGTGCGGCCGAGAAAGTCGCCGTACTGGACCAGCACCGGCCGGTCGAGCCCAAGCGAGGCGCGCAACTGCGCCTTCTCGGCCGGGCTCGCATCCTCACGCGACATCATCGCGACCGGATCGCCGACATAGCGGAACATCACGAAGGCGATGGCCGTCACCGCGAGCATGACGAGGACGGCCTGTCCGAGGCGCGAGCCGATGGAGGCGATCACGGCGCTACCTCGCTCAGTTGACTTTGGCGAACCAGGGGCGGACGTACTCGTCCGGGAACTGCGGCACGTCGACATTCGTCTTCATCGCCCAGGCCAGCGGCTGCCGGTGCAGCGGGATGAAGAGCGCCTGATCCTTGGCGATCCTGAAGGCTTCGCCCATCATGGCGCGGCGCTTGGTTTCGTCGAGCTCGACGGCGGCCTTGCGGGCCAGATCGTCCAGCGCCGGAACGACCATGCCCCCGGCATTGGAGCCGCCATAGCCGTCCTTGCGCGAAGCGAAGATGCCCGAGAGCACGCTGAAGCCGTCCATCTGCGGCAGCGTCGCCCAGCCCAGCATCCAGACATCGAGCTCGCCGCGATCCTGACGCGGGAAATAGGTCGCCTTGCTCTCGGTCTTCACCTCGACCTGGAGACCGGCCTTGGTCCACATCCCGGCGATGGCGAGGCAGAGCTGCTCGTCGGCGATATAGCGGTCATTGGTGCAGGACAGGCCGGTCTTGAAGCCGTTCGGATAGCCGGCCTCGGTCAGGAGCTTCTTCGACAGCGCCAGGTCGAAGGCCAGCGGCTTGTCGATATCCGCCACATAGCCCGGCACCGGCGGCGCCACCATCGTGCCGGTGTTGCGCGACTTGCCGCGCATGATCCGCTTCTGGATGGCGTCGAGATCGACGGCGTGCCAAAGCGCCTGGCGCACCTTGACGTCGAGCAGCGGGTTCTTCTTGCCGGGTTCGGCGAAGAGTTCAGGCCGCCAGTTGAAGCCGAGGAAGATCAGCCGGAGCGACGGGTCCTCGACGACCTTGAAGCCCTGCGTCCCGGTGACCCGCGGCACGTCCTGGAGCGGCAGCGAGGAGATCATGTCGATCTCGCCGGAAAGCAGCGCGGCGACGCGGGTGGCATCCGACTTGATCGGCCGGAACTCGATGCGCTTGAGATTGTGCTCGGGCTTGTCCCACCAGCCGTCATTGACCGTCATCACGGTCTTCGAATCCGGCGCGTAGCTTTCGAGCTTGAACGGGCCGGTGCCGTTGGCGTGGGTCGAGGCGAAAGTGGTGACGCCGGTCGAGGTGTTGCCCGGCTTCAGAGCATGGTTCTTCTCGAGCCAGCCCTTGCTCATCACGAAGATGCCGGTGAGGTCGTTGAGCAGCAGCGGATAAGGCCCGCTCAGCACGAGGTCGACGGTCATGTCGTCGACCTTCTCGGCCTTCACCACCGTCGCGAGATTGCCCTTGTTGCGGGAATCCGGGTCGATCGTGCGCATCACCGTCGTGACGACGTCGTCGGCGGTGAAGCGCTCGCCATCGTGGAACTTGACGCCGGGACGCAATTTGAAGCGCCAGCGCGTCGGCTCGACGACCTCCCAGGATGTCGCCAGTCCCGGCTCGATCTCAAGCTTGCGGTTACGGCGCACCAGCGTGTCGTAGACCATGAGCTGGATGTTCTGCGTGAAGCTGTCGAGCTGGGCGTTCGGGTCGAAGGAGACCACGTCCCCGGGGGCGGACCAGCGCAGCGTCTGCGCACCGGCGGATTGCACCATCAGGACCGCAAGGGCGCCAGCGAGCGCCATCAGACCGCGTTTCATTATTGTCCCCTCACTTTGCGTGAATGTCTTATGCATACCGAAACTCGGCAAGATTGTATACGATAATTTGTTCAATGAGTCATCTCACCGCCAAAATACGAGGCGTGCGCCTTAATCGGCATAGGCGTAGCAAAAAAACAGGGCGCAGAACCTTGGCGCGAAGCCAGTAAGATCGCATACTGATAAGCAATTTTTTGTATGCGATTTAGATGCGGACAAAGAAGGCAGAAATCGATGCCCGGCTGGTTGACGATCGAGAACGGAATCGTGCTCCCGATGGTGCGACGGGGGATGATCGCAAACGGCCATGTCCTGATTAAGGACGATCGCATCATCGCGGTCGGGGCCGGCCCGGCGCCGGAGCGGGAGGGGCTGGTCCGCCTGGATGCGCGCGGTGGCCTGATCCTGCCCGGCCTCGTCGACGCCCATGCCCATGCCGGCCACGGCCTGACCAAGGGATTGGGGTCGGCGGCGGGCGAGTGGATGGACATCGCCGGCCGAATCTACGCCCGGGCGACCGACGCCGCCTTCTGGCATGCCGAGGCGCGGCTTTCGGCGCTGGAGCGGCTGATGTGCGGTACGACGACGGCCGCGCTGCTGATGGGCGGTGGCCCCGATATCATGCGCACGGAGACGCCGGAGGCGGCCGAGGCACATCTCGACGGCGTGCGCTCGATCGGCGTCGCCGAGGTTCTGGCCGTCGGCCCCAACCGGCCCGACGGGCCGGCGCAGTACCTTGCGTGGAACGGCTCCAAGTGCCGCGAGATTCCGGTCTCGCCGCGCGAGCAGCTTGCTGTCGCCCGCAGGCTGATCGAGACCCGTGGGGGAGATGCCGGCGGGACTCTGCGGCTTGCCGTCTCGCTGCCGGTGTTTTCCGCCGCGGACCTCACTGTCGTGGGCGAGGAAGCGCCGGCTGCGCTCAGCCGCGCTGCGCATCGGCTGGCGGAGGAGACGGGCGCGCTGCTGGTGCAGGACGGTCATCGCGATGGCACGTTGGCGGCGGCCGCCGCGACCGTGGGGCTCGGCCCCCGCCACGCGGTCTTCGCCCATGCGATCGACCTGACCGAGGCCGATCGCGCGGCGCTGCGGTCCTCGGGGGCGGCGATCGCCCATAATCCGAGCGCGCTCATGTCGGTGTTCGGCCGCTGTCCCGCGCCGGAACTGGCGGCGGAAGGCGTCACCGTCGGGCTCGGTTCGGATGCGCCGGCGCCGGACCGGCCCTTCGACCTATTCCGCGCCATGTTCCACGCTCACCGCTATCATGCGACGCATTTCCGTGACGATGCGCTGCTGCCGCCCTGGCAGGTGCTGGAAATGGCGACGATCGAGGGCGCGCGGGCGCTGGGTCTCGCGGACGAGATCGGCTCGCTCGAACCGGGCAAGCGCGCCGACGTCATCGTCGTCGACTGGGCGAAACCGCATCTATGGCCGCCTGTCGAGCCGGTCCAGCGGCTGACGCGCTTCGCCAATGGCGCCGATGTCGCCAGCGTCGTCGTCGCTGGCCGGGTGCTGATGCGGGACAGGAAAGTGCTCAGCGCCGACCCCGCCTCGGTGCTGCGCGAGGCGTCCAGTGCCTACGCGACCATGATCGCGCGCGCCGGCCTCGCCGACCGGTTCCCTCTCCTCAGCGAAGGCCTGCTGCAATGACCTCCCTCCTCCTGAAGAATGTGCGTCCGATGGGCGGCAGCGCCGCCGACATCCTGATTCTGGACGGGCGCTTCGCCGCCGCCGGCCAGCCGGTCCCGGACGGCATCGAGACGGTCGATGGCGGTGGCAGATTGATGCTGCCGGGCCTGGTCGAGGCTCACACCCATCTCGACAAGAACCTGATCGGCATGCCCTGGTGGCGCAACGAGAATGGCCCGCGTCGCAGCGACCGCATCGAGACGGATCGGCGCGAAAAGAAGCGCCTCGGCATCGATCCCGCCCGCCAATCGGCGCGCCAGCTGGTGCAGACGCTGGCGCTCGGCGTCACCGCGATCCGCAGCCATGTCGATGTCGACACCGAGATCGGCACTGCCAGCATCGCCGGCGTGCTGGCGACTCGCGAGACTTATCGCGACGTGGTCGACATCCAGATCGTCGCCTTCCCGCAAAGCGGCATGCTGATCCGTGAGGGCACGGTCGCGCTCATGGAGGAAGCGCTGCGGATGGGAGCCGACATCGTCGGTGGTCTCGACCCGGCCGAGATCGACCGCGATCCGGTCAGGCATCTCGACGCGATCTTCGGCATGGCCGAGCGCTTCGGCAAGCCGATCGACATCCACCTGCATGAGCTCGGCGAGCTCGGGGCCTTCTCCATGGAGCTGATCATCGAGCGTACCCGCGCGCTCGGCCTGCAAGGGCGCGTGCTGATCAGCCACGCCTACTGCCTCGGCATGATCGAGCCGGCCCGGCACGATGCGCTCGTCGCCGGTCTCGCCGAGGCCGGCATCGCGGTGATGACGGCGGGCCCCGCCGGCTTCCCGGCGCCGCGGATCAAGCGGCTGCATGAGGCTGGCGTGCTCGTCTGTGGCGGCTGCGACGGGCCGCGCGGCACCTGGAGCCCCTATGGCCGTGGCGACATGCTGGAGCGCGCCGCGCTGATCGGTCAGCGCAACGGCTTCTCCCGCGATGAGGATCTGGAATTCGCGCTCGAGGTCTGCACCACGCTCGGCGCGAAGGCGCTCGCCTTGCCGGATTACGGTCTGGCTCCCGGCTGCAAGGCCGATCTCGTGCTGGTCGATGCCGAGACGGTGGCCGAGGCCGTCGCGGATCTGCCGTTGCGCAGGCTCGTGGTCAAAGGCGGCAGGATCGTCGCCCGCGATGGCACCCCCGTTGGCGTCTCGGCGCCGTAAGCGCTGCAGGCTGAGGAAAGCAGCTCACCACCGGGCCCCAGCAGATGGGCCAACCTCTGCCGCGTGAAGCCCTCGCGGCCTACGGCGTGCGCCACATCGACATGCCGGCGACATCGCAGGCCATCTGGCGGACCATTCATTCGCGGGCCTGCTCAGGGCGCCGGCCGCCTCAGGCCAGGCGCTTCAGAGCGCCGCGCAGGGTTTCGACCATCTCGTCGATCTGCGCCCCCTCGACGATCAACGGCGGCGAGAGTGCGATGATGTCGCCGGTGACGCGGATCAGGAGCCCCTTCTCGAAGCAGTCGACGAACGCCTCGTAGGCCCTGGCGCCCACCGCGCCGTCGCGCGAGGCGAGCTCGATGCCGGCGACCAGCCCCATGTTGCGGATGTCGATCACGTGCGGGGCATCCCGCAACGAATGCACGGCCTCCTGCCAGGCGGAGGCCAGCGTCGCCGCCCGGGTCAGCAACCCTTCCGCTGCGTAGATGTCGAGCGTGGCGAGACCGGCGGCGCAGGCGACCGGATGGCCCGAATAGGTGTAGCCGTGGAACAGCTCGATCGCGGCCTCCGGCCCGGTCATCAGCCCATCATGCACTTTTCGGCTGGCGAAGACTGCGCCCATCGGCACCGCGCCGTTGGTCAGCCCCTTCGCGGTGGTCATGATGTCCGGAACCACGCCGAAATAGTCGGCGGCGAAAGGCGCTCCCAGCCGGCCAAAGCCGGTGATGACCTCATCGAAGATCAGCAGGATGCCATGGCGCGTCGCGATCTCGCGCAGCCGCTGCAGATAGCCCTTGGGCGGCAGCAGCACGCCGGTCGATCCCGCCATCGGCTCGACGATCACGGCTGCGATGGTCTCGGCGCCGTGCAGGGCGACCAGCCTCTCCAGATCGTCGGCCAGCTCGGCCCCGTGTTCGGGCTGCCCCTTGGTGAAGGCGTTGCGCGCGAGGTCATGGGTATGGCGAAGATGATCACTGCCCGGCAGCTGCGGGAAGACGCGTCGGTTGTTCACCAGGCCGCCCACCGAGATGCCACCGAAACCGACGCCGTGGTAACCGCGCTCGCGGCCGATCAGCCGCGTCCGCGTCCCCTGCCCAATGGCCCGCTGATAGGCCACCGCGATCTTGAGCGCGGTGTCGACGGATTCCGACCCGGAGCCGGTGAAGAAGACGCGGTCCAGCCGATCGGCCCCCTCGCCCGGTGCGAGCGCCGCGAGCCGCTCGGCAAAGTCGAAGACGATGGGGTGGCCCATCTGGAAGGCGGGAGCGAAGTCGAGCTCGGTAATCTGCCGTGAGACCGCCTCGCTGATCTGGCGGCGGCTGTGGCCGGCGTTGACGCACCAGAGCCCGGCCGTGCCGTCGAGCACCTTGCGGCCGTCCTCGGTGGCGTAGTGCATTCCGCTCGCACTGGCGAGAAGGCGTGGCGCCTTCTTAAACTGCCGGTTGGCGGTGAACGGCATCCAGAAGCCGTCGAGCGATCGGGTGTTCTGCAGCGTGGACGGCTTGGTGTTGACGGTCATGACGGCCTCCCTTTGTCGTCCATCAGTGCGCATGTTTTCTCTGGGTGAACAAGTCTGTTTCAATTTTCATGCAAGGTACTGTAAAATAATGCCTCGATTGAATTATGTTCATGATATCGAACAGCAGGAACGGCCTGGATGAACATCGATGTCGGAGCGCGCCTCAGATATGTCCGGATGCAGCGCGGCCTGTCCCAGCGCGCGCTCGCGAAGCAGGCCGGCGTGACCAACTCGTCGATCTCGCTGATCGAGGCGAACGAGGTGAACCCGTCGGTCGGTGTGCTGAAGCGCATCCTCGACGGCATCCCGATCAGCCTGTCGGAATTCTTTTCCTTCGAACCGGAAAAGCCGCGCCAGGTGTTCTATCAGGCGGAGGAATTGGTGGAGATCGGCAAGGGCGGCATCTCGTTCCGCCAGATCGGCGAGAACCTGTTCGGCCGTGCCCTGCAGATCCTGAAGGAACGCTACGAGCCGGGGGCCGATACCGGCCGCGTGCTGCTGACGCACGAGGGCGAGGAAGGAGGCATCGTGCTCAGCGGCAGGATCGAGCTCACTGTCGGCGAAGAGCGCCGCATCCTCGGGCCGGGAGACGCCTATTACTTCGAAAGCACCCGCCCTCACCGCTTTCGCTGCGTCGGCCCGGTTCCCTGCGAGATCGTAAGCGCCTGCTCGCCGCCCTCCTTCTAGAGCCGGATCTGATCTGCCCCGGAGCCATCGCATTCCGACGGCCGCCGGAGCGCCATGTCATGCCTGCTCCTGCATTGAGCTTGTGAAACATCTGTAGAGTGGAAGTGGCACAGCGTCAGTTCGGTTCTGCGGTGCCACCTCCAAGCCAAGTTGCTTTACGCGATCGACCGGACCAGCTCGCCGTGTCGGGTCACAATCTTGCCGCGCTTGACGACCGTGCGGTCGGCGGGGCGCGCCACGACGGCCTCGACCACGGTCTCGCCGGGCAGGATCACGAGGTCGGCATGGCAGCCGACGGACAGGCCGTAATCGGCAAGGCCCATCGTCTTCGCGCCGGCATGGGTGCAGACGTCGAGGGCCAACTCCATTTCCTCGTCGCGGCGGAAGTTGTTGCGCAGGCCGACGAGCATGGCCCGCTCCAGCATGTCGCCCATGCCATAGGGATTCCAGCTGTCGCGCACGCCGTCGGAGCCGCCGCTGATCACGACGCCGGCCTTGACACAGGCCATGACCGACGGCGCCGGCGAGGCGGCCGGGGCGGTCGTGACGAGCGCGATGCGCTCCTTCGCCAGCTCCTCGATCAGCCGGCGAACATGATCGGCGTCGGGCATGCCCAGGCAGAAGGCGTGGCTGATCGCGACCTTGCCCTGCATGCCGAGCGCGCGCACACGCTCAAGGATGAGGTCCATCGAGAAGGCGCCCATCTCGCCGCGCTCATGCAGGTGGATGTCGATCGGGCGGCCGTATTTCTGCGCCAGGCCGAAGATCGCATCGAGATGGCCCTTCGGGTCGCGGTCGACCGCGCAGGGATCGAGGCCGCCGACGACCTCGGCGCCGAGCGCCATCGCCCGATCGACCAGTTCGAGCGTGCCCGGCCGGATCAACAGGCCCGATTGCGCGAAGGCGACGATCTCGACGTCGATCACGTCCTTGAGCCGCTCGCGCATGGCCATGACGCCCTCGATCCCGGCGAGGCCGGTTTCGGTGTCGATATCGACATGGCTGCGGATATGGGTGGTGCCCATCTTGACCATCTGGGCAACGAGCCGGCCGGACTGGCGGTTGGCGTCGATGCCGAGCTCGCGGCGGTTGCGCCGCTCGGTCTCGATCTTCTCGATCAGGCTCGGGCCCGCCGTGTGCCGCTGCCAGCCCATGCCCCAGAAGCTCTTGTCGAGATGGGTATGGGCCTCGACGAGGCCGGGGATCATCAGCCGGCAGCCGGCGTCGAAGACGGTGTCGCCCTCAGTGGCGCCAGTGCCGATCGCGACGATGCGCCCGTCGCGGATCAGCATGTCCGTGGTGGCGCCGCCGGCGGGACGGACGTTCCGGATCAAGAGGGATTCAGACACGGGCATCTCCTTCTTCCAGACCGGCGAATGCCGGCTTCCAAACGTGAACGTTGCGCGCGTCGGAAACCCGGTTCCGACGCGGATCCTGATCGGTGGCCCGCAGGCGGTGCCGCCCGACCGGTTTTCCAAAGGCGGCTCCAGCTCACGCAGGATCATCTGATCCGCCTGCCGAAGCCGCCGGCATAAAAAGGCGCCCCGCCGGTGTCGCTGCGGCGGGGCGAGTTGCGCCGCGGGGAGTGGGCGCACCGGGCTTGGCTCCCCAGGGAGGCGTTCGGGAACTACACGCGCTTGCGCAGGCGGGGATCGAGGGCGTCGCGCAGGCCGTCGCCGAGCATGTTGATGGCGAGCACGGTGATCGACAGGAACAGCGCCGGGAAGAAGATGATGTAGGGCTTGATCTGCCAGAGCGCCCGGCCCTCGGCCATGATGTTGCCCCAGGAGGGCGTGCTCGGCGGCACGCCGGCGCCGATGAAGGACAAGGCGGCTTCGGCGAGGATGGCGACCGCGCAGATATAGGTGGCCTGGACCGCGATCGGCGCGAAGGTGTTGGGTAGAATGTGCCGGAAGACCAGCCAGGGGATGCTCGCCCCGCAGGAGCGTGCGGCCTCGACATAGAGCTCCTCGCGCAGGAACAGCACGACGCTGCGGATCAGGCGCACGACGCGCGGCGTCTCGGCGATGGTGACCGCCAGGATGACGTTCCAGATCGAGGCGCGGTTGAGCGCGATCAGGGCGATGGCGAGCAGGATCGACGGGATCGCCATCAAGCCGTCCATCACCCGCATCACGAAGGCGTCGAAGCGCGGGAGGAACCCGGCGAAGACACCGATCAGGACGCCGAGCACGGTCGAGCCGAGCGCGACCGCAAAGCCGACCGTGAGCGAGACCCGTGTGCCGTAGAGCACGCGGGAGTAGAGGTCGCGGCCCAGCATGTCGGTGCCGAACCAGAAGGCCGCCACGGGTGGCTTGGCGCGGTCGAAGGCCGAGACCATCGTCGGATCCTTGGTGCCGAGCCAGGGCGCGAGGACCGCGACCAGGACCAGCAGAACGAGGACGAAGGCGCCGCAGGCGATGCTCGGGTGCCGGGCGAGCTGCCCGGCCCGGCCCTGCCGGCCGCGCGGTGCGGCATCGGACGTGATGGAGGTCAATAGCGGATCCTCGGATCGAAGACGGTGTAGAGCATGTCGACCAGCAGGTTGACGAGCACGTACATGAAGCTGAACAGCAGGATGACGCCCTGGATGACGGGGTAGTCGCGCCGCAGGATCGCATCGACCGTCAGACGGCCGAGGCCCGGAATCGCGAAGACGGTTTCGGTGACGATGGCGCCGCCGATCAGCAGGGCGACGCCGCTGCCGATCGTGGTGATGATCGGCACCGAGCAGTTCTTCAGCGCATGCTTGAACAGGATCTTGCGTTCCTCGGCGCCTTTCGCTCGCGCGGTCCTGACATAGTCCTGCGCCAGCACCTCCAGCATGGTCGCGCGGGTGATGCGGGCGAGCAGGCCGATATAGACGCTGCCCAGCGCGACCGCCGGCAGGATGAGGCTGCAGATCGCCGGCCAGACCCCGTTGGCGAGCGGCACGTAGCCCTGGACGGGCAGCCAGCGCAGCTGCAGGCCGAAGACGAAGGCCAGCAGATAGCCCACGACGAAGGACGGCACCGAGAAGCTCAGGACGGCGAAGACCATCACCATGCGGTCGCTTGCGGTGTTGTGCTTCCAGGCGGCGACGACGCCGATCGGCAAGGCCAGGATCACGGAGATGACGAGCGTCATCAGCATCAGCAGATAGGTCGGCTCCAGGCGCTGCACGATCATCGCCGCGACGGGCTGGTTGGTGAAGATCGAGAGGCCGAGATCACCGTGCAGCAGGCTCCAGACCCAGCTCCCGAAGCGGATCGGGAATGGGGCGTCGAGCTTGAGCGCGACACGGATGCGGGCGATGTCGGCCGCCGTCGCCTGGTCGCCGGCCATGATCGCGGCGGGATCGCCCGGTGCGAGATAGAGCAGGCCGAAGACGAACAGGCCGACGAAGGTCATGACCGGCAGCGATGCGAGCAGCCGGCGCGCGATATGCGACAACATCGGAAGGCCTAGGCCTTGGCCTGCATCGTGGTGAAGAGCGGCCGCTGCAACTGGATGCCGGTCAGGTTGCTCCTGTATCCGCTCACGGTCGCGAAGGCACCGAGCGGGATATAGGGGACATCGACCAGCGCCTGCCTCTGGATGTCCTCGCAGATCTTCTTCTGCGTGGCGACATCCGGCGCGTCGAGCCATTGCTGGCGCAGTTCCTCGAGGCGCGGCGCGGTGGGCCAGCCAACCCAGGCGTCCTTGCCGTTGCCGCGCAGGCCGATATGGCCGACCGGGTTGAAGTTGCTCATGCCCGAGAGCGCGGTCAGGAAGACGTTCCAGCCGCCCTTGCCCGGAGGCTCCTGGCTCAGGCGCCGCTGCATCAGCGTGCCCCAGTCCATCGCCTGGATGTCGACGTTCAGCCCGACCTTCTTCAACGTGTCGGCTGCGAGCAGGGTGCAGGGGTGCGTCCACGGGTAGTCGACCGGGTCGAGAACGACGACGGGCTCGCCCTTGTAGCCGGCTGCCTTGATTTCCTCGGCTGCTTTCTTGAGGTCGCGTGGGCTGGTGAAGGCTTCGAGCCCGGCATTGGTCGCCATTGGCGAGTCGGGGCTGAAATAGCCGACGCCGAACTGCCAGAACTCCTTGTTCTCCTCGCCGAAGGTACCGGCCATGATCGCCCGCTGATCGAAGGCCTTCAGCAGCGCCTGCCGGATCGCCAGGTTGTTGAACGGCGGCTGCAGGTGGTTGAAGCGCATGATCGCGAAGTTGGGCGTCGTGCGCGGCAGGAGTTGGATATTGGGATCGGTCTTCAGCACGGGCAGGAAGTCGGCCCCGACCATCTCGATGATGTCGACCTCGCCGGCCTGGAGCGCGGCGGCGGCCGTCGAGGCGTCGACGATGATCTGCCAGGTGATCCGGTCGAAATGCCCGATCTTCGGGCCGGCAGTGTAGGAGGGCGGGAAGCTGTCGCTGCGGGGCTTGTAGCCTGCGAACTTCTCGAAGACGGCCTTCGAGCCGGAGATCCATTCCGCCTTGACGAAGCGGTAGGGACCGCTGCCGATGCTCTCGCGGATCTGCTCGTTCGGGGAGGTGTTGGCCAGGCGCTCCGGCATGATGGCGGGCATGTTCGAGCCGCTGGTGGCCAGGGTCATCGGCAGGAGCGGGAACGGCTTCTTGAGCTTGAACAGCAGCGTGCGGTCATCGACGGCGGTCAGCGTGTCGATCACGGCCAGGAGGGCGCTGCCCATGAAGTCGCGCTTGCCCCAGCGGGTGATGCTGGCGACGCAGTCCTTGGCCAGGACCGGCTGGCCGTCATGGAACTGCAGGCCGTCCCGCAGCTTGATCGTCCACTGCAGCTTGTCGTCCGAGACGACATGCCCCTCCGCCATCTGCGGGTGGACGTTGTAGTCCTTGTCGAAGCCGTAGAGCGTGTCGAACACCAGGTGGCCATAGACCTGGACGATGGTCGAGGTGCTCCAGACCGGGTCGAGGATGTTCAGGTCGGCTTCCGGAATATAGCGCAGCTCCCTCTTGTCGGCGGCATGGGCTGGTGCCGTGAAGAACGGAGCCAATTGGGCAAACACCGCCGACTGTGCGGCGAGCCTCAGGACGTCGCGCCTTCTCATTTTTTCTCTCCCCGTTATTTGGTGTTGTTGGGGAGTGATCATGATGCGGCATGCCGCATGCGCAAATTAAATTATCCAATTTCTATTATTTGATCTCTGAATGTAATGCATCGCAGCGATCATTGTTATGTGCCGGTGCTGAAGCGCGCGGCCAGCACCGCGCTCATGCTCTCGACCAGCTCGGCGACCGGCCCGCTCTTCTCCCAGGAATAGATCGAGGTCACCATCGCGGGCTCCTTGCCGAAAGGGGCGTAGGGCCGCAGGCGCCGGCCGGCCGCGGCCTCCATCGGCAACAGCGACAGCCCGAGCCCGGCTTCAACCGCGACGAGCACGTTGTAGAGGCTGCTCCCCGAGAAGGCGATGTACCAACGCCGCTGCTCCCGCTCGATCCGCTCGAACATCGCCTCGCGATAGAGCCCGCCGGGCGGAAAGGCGACCAGCGGCAGCGGATCCGGCCAGCTCGCGGGCGGGTCGACGCTCTCGAACCAGGCCATGGGTTCGGGGAAGGTGGCGCGGTGATCGGCGCTGGCAGAGGCCTCCTTGACGACGGCGATATCGAGCTCGCCGGCGCGGTAGCGCTTGGTCAGTTCGCGGCTGAGGCCGGCGAAGACGTCGAGCCGGATTTCCCGATGTTGCCGGGCGAAGCTGGCGAAGACCTTCGCCATCGCCCCCGTAACGATATCCTCGGGCACGCCGATGCGGACCGAAGCCGTGCCAGCGGGGTCGCCGAGCATCGCCTCCGCTTCCTGCTGCAGCGCCAGGATGCGCCGGGCATATCCCAGCAGCCGCTCGCCCGAAGCCGTTGGCCGGACCGGTCGCGCGACGCGGTCGATCAGATCGAGGCCGACCGCATCCTCCAGCCGGGCAAGCTGCTGGCTGATGGTCGATTGCGTCATGTTCAGCCGCTCGGCGGCCTGGGTGAAGCTGCCGGTATCGGCGATCGCCGCGAAGGAGCGCAGAAGACGTGGGTCGAGCATGGGCGCAAGGAGAGCTGGAGCCGCAGATGACCTCCGGCCGGGACGGCGGAGCAGAGCGCCGATCATTCACAGATTCATTGATGTGCATCCAGATATTTAATTTTCATATGGAGTCGGGCGTCCCTATCTAGGTTCGGGCCGGTATCTGGCCTGGGCGCCGGGATGTCAGGCTCGGTCCGGGGCGGAGTGCTCTGGATGCGGTTTGACCGGTATCGTGCGAGCGGCAACGCGATGGCCCGGGCATGTCGCGCCGGCGAACGGGGCGTTGCAGGGCAAGACGTTGCAGGAGGCGAAATTGCCCAGATCTTTTGCGATCCGCGCATTCGCTGTTCTCATGCCGCTGCATCCGCAGTCCGGCAGTGATCTCTGTGCCGAGTGGAAGCAAAGGCAGGCCAGGCCGGCATGAGCGCCAGGAAGGTTCACCCTGCTCCGTCGCGCCTGCTCCTGCTCGCCGTTGTCGTGCTGGTCGGCCTGAATCTCAGGCCGTTCCTCACCGGCATCGGGCCGCTGGCGTCGCGTATCCAGGAGGCGACCGGCCTCGACTATCGGGCTATGTCGCTCTTCACTCTCGTTCCCATGGTGCTGATGGGAGTCTGCGTCCTGGCCGGCCGCTGGGTCGAGCGGGTCGCGGGGGCGCGGGCGGCCATCATCGCCGCGCTTCTTGTCCTCTGCCTGGCCTCGGCCCTGCGTCTCGTCGTCGAGAACGGCTATGCGCTGATTGTGACGGCGGCCTTCTGCGGCATCGGCGTTGCGATCGTGCAGGCCGTCTTCCCCGGCATCATCAAGGCGCATTTCCCGCGCCAGGTCGCCGTCATGATGGGGCTCTACTCGGCCATGCTGATGGGCGGAGGCGCCCTGGGGGCGCAGGCCTCGCCGCTTGTCGCCGATCTGACCGGAAGCTGGCATGCCGGTCTCGCCTGGATCGCCGCGCCGGCTTTCCTCGCCGCCCTGCTCTCGGCCTTCACCTTGCCGCGCGGGCGATCGGTGCGAGCGGGCGCCTTGCGGACGGGCTTGTTACTGCGCCGGCCGCGAACCTGGCTCCTGATGGCGTGCTTCGGCTTGGTCAACGGGGGCTACTCGTCCATCGTCGCATGGCTTGCGCCGTATTATCAGACCCTTGGTTGGACCAGCGCCGCGAGCGGAACTCTCCTAGCCGCTATGGCCACGAGTCAGGCCGCTGCGGCGCTCGCCATGCCGGCTCTGGCGGCACGACGCCAGGACCGGCGCCCGTGGATCATCCTCGCGCTCGGTCTTCAGATCGTTGGCTTTGCGGGAATCGCATTCTCGCCGAACCTGGCACCCATAGGCTGGAGTGTTCTGGTCGGTGCCGGGCTCGGCGGCGCCTTCGCCCTGTCCATGGTGGTCGCGCTCGATCATCTGGAGAATCCGGCGGATGCCGGGGCGCTCTCGGCGCTGATGCAGGGCGGCGGCTTCCTGCTGGCGGGTTTGTCCCCCTGGATCGTGGCGGTCCTGCGGGACCATAGCGGCAGCTTTGCCACAGGCTGGCTCATGCATCTCGGCTGCGCCGCGCTGGTCACGGTTTTAGCCCTGCGCTTCGTCCCGCATGGCTATGCGCGCTCCATGAACGTCTCGGTCGGCGGCGACCCGGAGGTCGCGCGCTCGTGAGCCCACGACTGCCGGAGCGCACTTTCAGGGAACCCAGTCTCGCTCCAAATTTTGCAACTCCACTCAATCTGTGAGGCGAACTACCTCACAAGGACGGCCGCTGAGCGCTGTCTTCGCAGTCCGCGAAACAGCTTCACTCGTTCCGCGCCCTGGCGACGGAGCTTCTAGCACTTGTGTCGCCCCGCCTTGACGCCCAATCCCGATCACGAAGCAAGCGGCAGGCGCCCGCATTTCCGCTATAATGGGAGCATGACGATCGGGATCGCCGGATCCGGACGAAAGGCGCCACGGCAAAACGTCGTGGTCAGCCTCATCATTGCGGCCGTCGCCCTTGGGGTTTGCCTGATCCTGCTCGGGCTTGCGAGTGACTTGCTGGTCGATTGGCTGTGGTTTTCCTCGATCGGTTATCTGCAGGTCTTTTGGACGACAATCGGCGCTGAAGCTGTCGTCTTTCTGGCTGTCTGGACCGCGACGGCCGTCATTCTTTGGCTGAACGGATGGCTCGCAGTGCGCTTTGCCCGGCGCCAGCCGATACAATCTGTCGCCGGCTTCACGGCACAAGCGAGCGGCAGTATGCCGCCGCCCGATCTGCTCGCGCTCGTGCGCGATCGACTGCGCTGGTCCTGGGTTATCGCGGCCGGTGTGGGCTTGCTCGCGCTGCTCGTCGCCGCGGCAGAGGTCGGCAATTGGGGGATCTTCCTGCGGTTTCACTATCAGGTGCCCTATGGCGTGGACGATCCGCTCTACGGCAAGGACATCGGCTTCTATCTCTTCTCGCTACCCGCCTATATCCTCATCAAGAACTGGATGCTGCTCACGCTGGTTTTGAGCGCGCTGTTCGCCGCGACGATCTACTGGGTGCACGGCGACATCGAATACGAGGTGCAGCGCCGATCGATGTCGCCGACGGTGATCGCGCACGGCTCGGCCTTGCTCGGTCTTCTCTTCGCGGTGAAGGCCTGGTCCTATGGTCTCGACCGCTATCTGCTGCTCTATGGCGACAACGGTGTGGTCGTCGGCGCCAGCTACACGGATGTCCATCTGGGCCTGCCGGGCCTGTGGCTCTTGATCGGGTTTTCGATCGTCGCGGCGTTCGTGGCGTGGGCAAACCTCTGGGTGCGCACTTACCGGCTTCCTGCCGCCGCGTTCCTGCTCGTCGTGCTCGGCTCTTTCGTGCTGTCCGGCGCAGCCCCTGTGCTGTTCCAGCGGTTTTTCGTCAGACCAAGCGAGTTGCAACTGGAGAAGCCGTATATCGAACGCAACATCGCGCTCACCCGGCAGGCCTATAATCTCGATCAGATCGCCGCCAAGCCGTTTGCCGCCGAGCAGAAGCTGTCGCGCGACACGCTGGAGGCCAACAAGGCGACAATCGACAATATCAGGCTGTGGGACTGGCTGCCCTTGTCGGATACCTACGCGCAGCTGCAGGAAATTCGCACCTACTATAAATTCCATGATCTTGACGTCGATCGCTACTGGCTCGACGGTTCCTACCAAAGCGTGATGCTTTCGGCTCGCGAATTACGGCCCTCTCTGCTGCCGCCGAATGCCCAGACATGGGTCAACCGCCACGTGCTGTTTACGCACGGCAACGGCGCGGTGATGAGCCCGGTCACCCGAAAGAGCACTGAAGGACTGCCGCTCCTCTATTTGCGGGATATTCCTCCCGTTGCAGACGGGGGTCCCGAAATCCACGAACCGCGCATCTACTACGGAGAAGGGAGCGATAGCTACGTCATCGTCAAGGGAAGCACGCCGGAGTTCGATTATCCGAAGGGGAAAGACAACGTCTATGCCGCCTATGACGGTACCGGCGGCATTCCGATCGGAGCGATGGCAAGCAGAATGCTATTCGCCTACTACTTCAACGACCCGAACCTGCTTCTCTCAAGCTACATCACTGCCGACAGCCGGATCATGATCCGCCGCAATATCCAGGAACGGGTCCGAACCATCGCTCCGTTTCTCAGGCTCGATCACGATCCTTATCTGGTCATCAGCAATGGGCGGATGTTCTGGATGCAGGACGCCTACACGACGAGCTCCTATTTCCCTTATGCGCAGCCAGCGCAAGATATCGATCTCAACTACATCCGCAATTCGGTGAAGGTTGTCGTCGATGCCTATAACGGGACCGTCGACTTCTACCTGATGGATCCCGGCGATCCGATTGCCGCGACCTACCAGCGCATCTTTCCGAGCCTGTTCAAGCCGTTCGCGGCCATGCCTTCAGACTTGCAGAAGCACATTCGCTATCCGGAGGAGTTGTTCCTGATTCAGGCGCGGCTGTATCAAACCTACCATATGGAGGCGGCCGACGTTTTCTATAACCGTGAAGATCTTTGGCAATTCCCCCGCCAACCGGGTGGCGGCGGCACCGCAATGATGGCGCCCTATTACATCATCATGCGGTTGCCCGGGGAGTCTCAGGCCGAGTTCTTCCTGATGCTCCCGATGGTGCCCAGCCGCCGCGACAACATGATCGCGTGGCTCGCCGCGCGCTGCGACGGGCCCGATTACGGCAAGCTGATCGTTTACGAATTTCCCAAGGAAAAGCTTGTCTACGGGCCGTTCCAGATCGAAGCGCGGATCAATCAGAGTACCGAGATCTCCCAACAGATCACGCTGTGGAACCAGATGGGCTCGCGGGTGATCCGCGGTGCGAACTTGCTTGTGATCCCGATCGAGAACTCGATCCTTTATGTATCGCCGCTCTATTTGCGAGCCGAGCAGGGCCATCTGCCGGAGCTGAAACGTGTGATCGCAGCCTATGGTGAGCATGTGGTGATGAAGGAGACACTCGCCGAGGCCTTGTCGGCGCTGTTCATAGGATCCGGTGCCGCGCCGCCAGCTTCACGCACGACAGAGGGGATGCCCGTGAAAAGCCCCCCGGCAAGGCAAGCACGGGAGGCGCTCGATCGCTACAATCAGGCCGTGGAGCGATTGAAGTCCGGAGATTGGAAAGGCTTCGGCACGCAGTTCGATGCAATGCGCGAGCTTTTGGAGGACATGAACCGAGACCCCACCGGCCACTAAGCCGCAGTGACGATTGTTATTCTACAGTCAGGCCACATGCTCGCGCACCAGCACCGCCTCAGCTTCCGTGAGCGTTTGGGTCGGGTTGGCCATCGGGAGTTTTCGGCAGGCCCGTGTGCCGGTCTCCAATCTGCGCCGCGGCCACGGGGCGATCCCCCTCGATGGCCAGCTAGCTCTCATCTCATTCTGCCAGAACCCGTGCGCGGCACCCTTTCGACGATGAAGCGCCCTCACGCGTAGGATCTCTAGCGGTGAAATGATGTCCGCTACGGGTCTTAGTTGTGCCAAGACCCCATGTCAGAAGCGCCCGATTGCATCGGCAGCATGAATGGGGGCCGACCACAGGTGGCGAATGGATGTGACCGGCGCGAGCCGGCTGTCGACGCGCTGGCGACGGAAGCGCAGGAGCTGAATTCTCGCCCCGCGTCCGAGGATCGAGAGGGCGAGGCCACGGCGCGCGGGCCGGCCTCTCAAACCAGCGATGACGGGTCTCGCCAGCCCAAGAAGGCCCCACGCGCCGGCGGCGGCTCGTTCCTGAGAACGGCGGTTTATGCCGGGCTCGCGCTCTGCCTGTGTGGCGTCATCGTCTTGGGCGGCGGCGTCGCCTACTACGCCTCGCAGCTACCTCCGATCAATCAGCTCACGGTGCCGAAAAGGCCCCCGAACATCGCCATCCTGGCGAGCGGCGGCTCGTTTATTGCCAATCGCGGCGAGACGGGCGGCCGCAAGGTCTCCCTGGAGGAGCTACCGCCCTGCCTGCCCAAGGCTTTCGTAGCCATTGAGGACCGGCGCTTCTACGACCATTGGGGCATCGACCTGATGGGCCTCATCCGCGCAGCCTACCGCAATCTGACCCATGACGGCGGCCTCCAGGGCGGCTCGACCTTGACCCAGCAGCTCGCGAAGAACCTGTTCCTGACCCAGGAGCGCACGGCTTCGCGCAAGATCCAGGAAGCGATCCTGTCGCTCTGGCTGGAACGCAACTACAACAAGGACCAGATCCTCGAACTCTATCTCAACCGCGTCTATTTCGGCGCCGGTGCCTATGGTGTCGAGGCGGCGGCTCAGCGCTACTACGGCAAGTCGGCCCGCAACGTGTCGCTGTCGGAAGCCGCCGTGCTGGCTGGCCTCGTCCAGTCCCCGTCGCGCCTGGCACCCAACCGCAACCGCGAGGCCGCGCGGGCCCGCGCCGAACTCGTGATCGCGAACATGAAGCAGCTCGGCTTCATCACGCTCGACATGGCAAAGGCGGCTCTTGGCACACCGGCCGAGCTCGTGCGCCCAAAGGGAGCCGGTTCCGCCAATTATGCCGCTGACTATGTGATGGAAGTGCTCGACGACGTCGTCGGCACCATCGACACCGACATCGTGGTCTCGACAACCCTCGAGCCATCCATGCAGGCGGCGGCCGAGCGGGTGCTCGTCGACGAGCTCAACGCCAAGGGTCAGAAGTTCAATGTGAGCCAGGGCGCCTTCGTGGCGATGCGGCCGGACGGGGCTGTGACAGCTCTCGTGGGTGGCCGCGACTACGAGACGAGCCAGTTCAACCGGGCGACCTCCGCCCGCCGCCAGCCGGGCTCGTCCTTCAAGCCCTTTGTGTATCTGGCGGCCCTTGAACGGGGGCTTCGCCCCGACACCGTGCGCACGGATTCGCCGGTCAACATCAACGGCTGGAAGCCGGAGAATTATGACCGCGGCTATCGAGGGCCGATCACCTTACGCAAGGCTCTTGCGCTCTCCCTCAATACAGTGGCGGTGAAGCTCAACATGGAGGTCGGGCCTAAGGCCGTCGTGCAAACGGCACAGCGCCTCGGCATCACCTCTCCGCTCCAGGCCGACCCCTCGATCGCGCTCGGCACCTCCGAAGTCACGCCACTTGAGCTCGTCGGCGCCTATGCGACCTTCGCCAATGGGGGTTTCGCGGTTGTGCCTTACGTGATCACCGAGGTGAAGACTGCGGATGGCAAGCTCATCTTCAACCGCCCGGCGTCGGGCGATCTGGACCAAATCATCGATCCAAGCACCGATGCCATGATGAACGAGATGATGCACAACATCTTCGTCATCGGCACGGCCCAAAGGGCGCGGGTGCCCGGCTGGCCCATGGCTGGCAAGACCGGCACCACCAACGACTACAAGGACGCTTGGTTCGTGGGCTTCACCGGCAATCTGGTTGCAGGCGTCTGGCTCGGCAACGACGACAGCACGCCCACCAAGGGCGCATCTGGCGGCAACCTGCCGACCGACATCTGGTACAACTTCATGAAGATCGCCCTTAAGGATCAAAAGCCAGTCGGCCTGCCGGGCGTGGCTGGCGCCGGACAGGATCCGCGCTATGCCAATGCAGGCGAAAGCGGCCGGGGCCAACCCCGACAGCGCGCCAAGCGCCAGAAGAACTTCTTCGAGAGGCTGTTCGGGCTCTGAGGTTCCGTCATTCAACCCAGAGCCAAGCTCATTGTTTTCACGGCCGCGTCTGGGCTGCGACTCTGCCTCGCCGCCTGAAAGCCGACCTACGCAGAGCGCCCGCGCCGCGGCCGGAATCGCCCAAGTCGGACACAGTTTGCGGCTGCGCAAAGAAAGACAGGCCGGTCGCCAGCGCGCCGATGACGCGTCGCGACGATTGCGGTAATTCTCGCATGGTTCCAACTCCGGTCAGGCTAAGCCGAGGATGGCTTAAGAACGCGCGAAGTGTGCGAAACGCCGCCTTCATTCCTGGAAGGCAAAGACCTTTTTCCAATCCTTCTTCATGTCGACCACGGTCCATTTGTTCACGGCCGCGGCGTCGAGCGCCTTGTCGAGTTTTCCAAAGTGGGAATCGCGGTCGTAGGCGTACTCGCGTTCAGCGTCGGTGTGGTGAACGATCAGGCCGAAGCGCACCCCGCCGGACATGGTCGTCCATTGCAGCATTTCGAGATCACCATCTGAATTGCCGAACGCAGCAATCGGCCGGCGGCCAATATGCTGATTGATGCCGATGGGCTTTCCGACCTTGTCATCGATGAAATTGATCTGCGGCAGACGGAAGATGACGGGCCTGCCATCGCGCATCTCGAACTGCGTCTTGATGGAGGAGCCGATGACCTGCTCGGGTGGGATTCCATAGACCCTGTCGGTCCACGGACGCATGAACTCCACACCACCGCCAGACGCGATGTAGGTCTTGAAGCCATTGGCCCTCAGATAGGCGAGCAACTCCAGCATTGGCTGGTAGACCAGCTCGGTATAGGGGCGCTTGAAACGTGGATGGCGCGCCGTGGCAAGCCAATCCGAAGCGACTTTCGCAAACTCTTCCGAGGTCATGCCGGCGTGGGTGGTGCCAACAAGCTGCATCAAGCCCTGCTCACCCGATGCCGCCAGCGCCCTCAAGTCGCCGTCGAGGACCGCCTTGAAGGGCTGTTTGGTCTTCCAGCCAGGGTTCTGCGGGGCGAGCGCCTTGACGCGATCGAGCACGAACGCAAGCTGAACATACATCGGTTGCTCGACCCACAGGGTCCCGTCGTTGTCGAACACCGCGATGCGTTCGGCGGGCGCGACGAAGTCGGGCCCGCCCTGGGTCGTGACGCGCCTGACGAAATCGGTGATCGATGCCTTGGTCGGACCGTCGTTCCAGGACGGAAGCTGCTCCGTCTGTGCGTTCGCCGGCGATGACAGAAGGCATAGGGGCGGGATGAGAGTTGGCAGAGCAGCCAGCGTGCCAAGCAGCACGCGGCGGCTGAGATGGACCCGGGAGTTGGTGGGCTTCATGTTGGTCTCCCGTCAACGCGTGAGAAATCCGCCTCAATACATGAAAGGCGCGTCCCAGGGGCCGAAGTCGAAGCTGGTCTGCATCATCGCGGCGGTCATCTGCCGCTCGTCGGCCAACCTCTGCTGGAACACCATGCTACGATACTGGGCGTAGGCTGCCTGGTTGCCGAAATAGACACATTGGCAGACGATCGGATCGGCGTAGACGTAGACAATCTGTGAGTTCTTGGTTTGCTGAACGAACTTGTTGGGCGGCAGCTTCTTCATCGCCGCGATGCGCTGCGGCGTGTTCGCGGGCTGTGGTGTGAAGCCGGCCGCCGATAGCAGGTCTTCCTTCTGCTGCACCACCTGTTGTGTGGACTGGCAGCCTGCCAGGGCCAGCCCGAACGCGATCGCAAATCCGGCTACGGCATATTTCGTCACGACGTCCTCCCATGATTACGGTCTGCACGCGCCAACTCGACCTGAACGCTTGCATTGCAGCCTCCCGGTCTTCTTTCCTGCCAGGCTCGGGCACAGAGCGAGCAGGCATTCACTTGCGTCGTTCGGCCCTCATGCTGAGCCGGGCCGCGTCAGTCTGTTGCGGTCCGGCTCGGCATCGAACTCAATCACCCGTAGGGGCCCCGAGTAGGTAGTCCTTTTGCAGTTGCCGACTCGTCGAAGGACGGAGCGACTGGCACTCTGCCCAGTAAGCGCTTTTGGGCTGCCGATTGACGGGATCGGCACAAATCCGGGCGAGCTCGGTCTGCCTGGCCTGCGGTGTCTGGCAGGCTGACAGGGCAATGCCAGCGAGGAGCGGCAGGCATATCAATCGAATGACGGTCATTGTCGTGCCTCCCTTTTGAAACCAGGTCTGGTGGGTATGATTGCCGAGCCACCAACGATCGCCTGGGTGCCGGCGAAACGGTCTCCGACCGGATTTCTGTCTCATCTGCGCTCGGCTGCGATGACCCAGGCATCCGCCCTTCCCGAAATTTTCCAAACTGCCTCAAGAGTGCCAATGGCAGACAGTCGTACGCACGAAGAGCGAGGGAAGCGGCCGCCCCATTCGGGACAGCCGCGTTGTCGTTTTGTGAGCGGTCAGTCGGACCGGCCTTTCGAGTTCTTGATCTGGTCCATGACCTGATCGAGATTGTAGCTCGCCGGGTCCTGCATCGGCGGGAAGTCCTTGTAGGACAACAGTTCCTTCATCCACAGCGCCTGGCCGATTGGCAGCATGTTCCAATCGTAGACATAGGCAGTCGAAGGTGAGCCGATCGTACCGCCCATGCCCATGAGCGTCTTGTATTGCGACCCGATCGAGGTCTCGAAGGGATCACGCTTGATATTGACGACCTGGGCCCAGTGGAAGGGCTGCACGCCCGAGATGAAGCCGGCCGGTGAGTCCGACACCATCGCGAAGTAGATCTTCCAGTTCTTGTAGCGCACCGCCGACGGGTCCTTCCCCGAATAGTAGAAGAACGTGTCGCGCGCCGATTTGTCCGACCGTCCGAGAAGATATTCGGTCTGGTCGAAGCCATCGAGCTTGGTCTTGACGATGCCGGGATAGTTGCCAGCCATAATCCGCTGGTTCAGCGCGTCGCCCTTGTCTCCGCCGGCGAGGTTGACGAGCGTGGGCAGCCAATCGAGCGCTGCGAAGATGTCATTCTTGATCGTGCCTGGCCGGATGCCACCGGCTGGCCAGCGGACGAGGAGCGGTGCGCGCATGCCGCCTTCCCAGGTGCTCAGCTTGCCGCCCTTGAAGGGCGTGGTGCCGCCGTCCGGGAAGGTGATCGTCTCAGCGCCATTATCGGTGGTGAAGACCACGATCGTATTATTGAGCTGGCCCATGTCCTCGAGCTTCTTCAGCACGACACCGATGTTGTCATCCATCTGCTTCATGCCGGCTTCGTTGAGGCCCCAGTCCTTGCCGCCGGGCTCGCCGATCATGGCCTCGTATTTCGGCGACAGAACGGTGGTGATGTGCATGCGCGCCGGGTTGTACCAGGCGAAGAACGGCTTGTTGGTCCGTCGGGGGTCGTTGCGCTCCAGGAAGTCGACGACCTTGGCGGAGATTTCCTCGTCCACGGTCTTCGAGCGTTCCAACGTCAGCGGACCTTCGTCCCGGCAGGTCTGATTGGCCGCCGTGCCGTTGGAGGATGTGCAGAACATCACGGGACGTGGCGGCGTCAGGCAAACCGAGGTTCGCGGATCCACCGCGCCGGGAACCGGGGGAAGACCCGGGATCGTCGTGTTGATGCATGGCGGAGCCACACTCTGCTGGGTCGGGCTCTTGTTGATGTCGGGGAAGCTCACGCCCTGCATCGCATCGAGGTGATACAGATAGCCCCAGAATTCCTGGAAACCGTGCGCGGTCGGCAATGCGTCGGTGTGGTCGCCGAGATGGTTCTTGCCGAACTCGCCGGTGTTGTAGCCGAGGTCGAGCAGGAACTTGGCCAGTGCCGGGGTTCCAGGCCGCAGATAGGACGGGCTGCCCGGCAGTTGGGGCGGGATCATCCCCGTCCGCAAGGGGTGCATGCCGGTGAAGAAGGCGTTGCGGCCGGCCGTGCAGCTCTGCTCGGCGTAGTAGTGCGTGAAGAGCGCGCCTTCCTGCCCGATCCGGTCGATATTGGGGGTCTCCCCGACCATCAGGCCGCGATGGTAGATGCTCGGCTGCATGATGCCGATGTCATCGCCCATGATGAACAGGATGTTCGGTCGCGCAGGCGCCTGAGCCGGCGCTGGCGCTTGTGCCGGGGCCTGCGCGACGGCCGGCGTCAACGCCGCCGCACAGATGAGCGCGGAGGCGCCCAGCAGAGCCGTTCGCGACGCGTCGCGCGCGCCGGCAAGCAGGCACTTCAGCCTGGATCGACTGTCCGTGGAGCCGGTGTTGCTCGTTTCAGCGAGAATTCCATGTTGCACGACATCTCCTCCTCTTTCAGCTCTCTGGACCTCCTCGCCGGACGCATCGGAAGCCGATATGGCTTGCCGAGGTGTCGACGAGTTGGGGGTGGCGAGCCGCCGGGCGGTAGCGGCGGCAGTAGTTGGGTGCGCACAGATGCGAGCCGCCCTTCAGGACCCTGCGCGGGATCCTGAGTTCCGGATGGCACGGGTCGTAGCTCTGGTCCTCGCGCCCGCCGCGCGGGTTTTCCGGGATGCAGCAGGCTTTCGGCGCATCGGCGGTGTGTCTTGGCGCATAAAAATCATTCGTCCATTCCCAGACATTGCCGATCATGTCGTGAAGGCCGTAGCCATTGGGCGGGAAGGCGGTGACCGGCGAGGTGCGCGTGAACCCGTCCTGCGCGAGGTTCTGCCGCGGGAAGTCGCCCTGCCAGGTGTTCGCCATGTGCCTGCCGCCGGGCGTGAACTCGGCGCCCCAGGCGAACTCCGCGCCGTCGAGGCCGCCGCGGGCCGCGAACTCCCATTCGGCCTCGGTCGGCAGGTCCTTGCCGGCCCAACGCGCATAGGCGAGCGCATCTGAAAAGGCGACGTGAACGACGGGATGGTTGTCGAGGCCGTGGATGCTGCTCTTCGGGCCGTAGGGATGCCGCCAGTCGGCTCCCTTCAAGTAAGCCCACCACTCGCCCCAGAAGCGCAGGTCAGCGGGATGGTCGGGCGGCGTGAAGACGAGCGAGCCCGCATGGAGCATGTGCGGCAGGGCGCCGGGGTAGTCCTTGGGATCGGGCGGGATCTCGGCGAAGGTAACGTGGCCTGTCGCGCGGACGAACTCCTTGAACTGGCGGTTTGTCACCGGTGTGCGGTCCATCCAGAAGGCGTCGACGGTGACGCGGTGGACCGGCGCCTCTTCGGGGTAGTGAGCGTCAGACCCCATGCGGAACGTGCCGCCCGGAATAAAGATCATGAGCGCCGGGAAGCCAGGTTCCCTGTCTCTTGCAGCAAGCGTTGGCGTCGCCTGCAATTGGACCTGCGCCATCGCGGCGGCCTCCGACATTCCGGCCTGGATGTTCGGCTAGCTGCGGTGTGACGGCTATCGGGGTTTGCCCGGAAACAACGGGAGCGCGACCCTGATTTGACGCAACGGTAGGAGACCCACGGCGATACGCAGGGGCTCTGCCACGACAAGTTGCATCCAATCAGGCGGCTCTCCCGCCGCCGCACGGCGCACGGTGCAGGCCATGAACCCCGATCACCTTGTCGGCATCAGTGAGCGCAACGGAATGGCGTATCTCGACAGCGTAACAGCTCAGGGTTTAACGTGGATTTTTACTTTATCTAATCTGCTCCGGAACGGTCTTCCCTTCATGTTCAACCAAAGGTGACCGCGATGGACGACCTCGTCGCGCACGAGCTTGAGGTGGCGCCCAAGGGTTTGACCCGGCGCCTCCGGCGGAGCGTCGCCGTAACCTTCGCCGTCGTGGTCGTGGCGGCTTGCGCCATTCTCGTCTCTATCCTTTTCTCGCGTGCGCTCAGCGAGCGACAGGCGATCCTCTACAGCGCCGACAGTGTTGCCTCCGCACTGTCTCTCGCCTTCGATCAGGAGGTTGCTGCCGTTCAATACCTGCTCAAGGGATTGTCGACATCGCCCGCACTTCGCTCCGGCGACATGAAGACCTTTTACGAGCAGCTCAAGGCGACACCGGTTCCGGACGGGTCCTGGCTGATCCTCAACGATCTCGAACGGCAACTCATCAATACGTTGCTGCCCTATGGCGATCCGTCGCTTCCAGCCCACACGGCCTTCCCGACCTCCCAGGAGGCGATTGCACGGATTCGCGATCGGGGTTGGTCCGTTTCCGGACGTCGGTTCGGAGTGGTCAAGCGAGCCGTCGTCATTGCGCTCAGTCTCAGGATCGACGGACCTGACGGCAAGATGAGCCACTGGCTCACAACCATCCTCTCCGATGTGAGGCTGAACGCGATCCTGCACGATCAAGCGGGTGACCCCTCGTGGACGAAAGCGCTTTACGATCGCAACCTTAAAATCATCATCGCGGAGCGAGGGGGACAAGCGGTAGCGGAACTGCCCGCATTGGCGGATTTGATCCCGCGCCTGGCCAATGCCGATCCGACAACCACAACGGTCGGACTGACCGAGGGTGTCGATGAAAGAGGTGTACCGGTCATTGTCGCATATCGCCGGTCCGGAGCAACCAATTGGACAACGGCCGTCGCGGTACCGCGTGCCGTCGTCAACGCTCCGTTGACCGCGGTGCTCTGGCAGATGGCGCTGCCGGTGACTCTCCTATTGCTTGCGGGCGGTGCCGCCGCACTATTCACGACCCGAAGGGTCGAGCAGCCGCTGAAGTTCCTCTCCAATCTCATCAGTGTAGCGGAGGGGCGGGTCACACAACTCTCGGATCAACTGCTCGCGGTGCAGGAGGACGAACGCCAGCGTATCGCGCGTGAACTCCACGACTCGACGGCGCAGCATATCGTCGCCGCAAATATCGGCCTGATGCACTTGGAGACCGAGATCCAGCAAAGCCCTTCAGCTCGAAAGGTCTTCGCCCAGGTCGAGAATCTTCTCGAACGCGCCCTCCTCGAGCTCCGGGTTTTCACATACCTCCTTCATCCTCCCAATCTGGCAAGCGATGGCCTCAAGCTCACGCTACAGGACTTCATCGAAGGGTTTGCCGAGAGGACCGGGCTGAGCGCTTCAGTCGGAATCTCACCTACGGTGAACGCGATCTCTCCTGAAATCCAACGGTCCATTTTGCGTGTCGTGCAGGAGGCGCTCTCCAACGTGCACCGGCATGCTGGGGCCACGCAGGTCATCGTCGGGATCAAGTTGGCGTCCGGCAGGCTGGTCATCCGGGTGCGCGACAACGGACGGGGCATGAAGGTCGCAGACAGTTCTGGGTCGCGCCCTCGACTGGGCGTTGGCATTTCAGGCATGCGGGCGCGGTTGCAGCAGTTCGGCGGCGACCTGAAGATTAAAACGGGTGCTCATGGGACGGCGCTGATCGCGTTTGTCCCGATGTCTGCTCATGCCATACCCCAAAACCGATCGGCCGCGTGACGCTCTGCGAGCGCCGTGCTTTTCAGGGTCTCACGCGCGAAGTTTCAGGGTTCTACGACAGCTGAGGCGCTTGTGTCGGCGGGAGGACCGGCGCACGCTCACCGTTGGCCAGTAACAGCCCTTTCCCGTGCGCTGCAATGAGGGGATCTACTGCTGATGCGGATCCTGATCGCCGATGACCACGACGTCGTCCGCTCCGGCGTGCGAGCCATCCTGGAAGGCCAGGCCGGATGGGAAGTGGTTGGGGAGGCCGAGGACGGTAAGGCGGCGATTGATCAGGCACTGGCTACTCATCCCGATGTCGTCGTGCTCGACTACAGTTTGCCAGTGCTGAATGGCATCGAGGTTACGCGTCAGATCCGGACCCGGGTGCCCGGCGCGGAGGTGCTGATCTTCACGATGCACGACACGGCCACTCTTGTGCGCGAGGTGCTGGAAGCCGGCGCCAAAGGGTTCCTGCTGAAGTCGGACGCCAAGAAATTTCTGATCGCGGCGGTTGAGAGCCTGGCCGCTCACAAGCCTTTCTTCACGGGCAAAGTCTCCGAAGCTCTCCTCGCCACCTATCTGTCATCAGGGAAATCATCAGACACCCTCCTGACCGCACGCGAGAAATCTGTCGTGCAACTCATCGCCGAGGGCCAAACGAACAAGAAAATCGCCGAAGTGCTCAGCGTCAGCCTCAAGACCGTCGAAACTCATCGGGCGACAGCGATGCGCAAGCTCAATGTCGATACGACCGCGGCCCTGATCCGTTACGCGATTCGCAACAAGCTGGTGGAGGCCTGACCGCAGTGTGATCCGAATGGCGACCAGGCCCAGGGCGCCGATGCCGAGACGCTGGAGGCGCTTGACCGCTCGCTTCATCGCCTGATCGACGAGGCTGTCGGGGCCGCCGGCTGCCCGGGCGCCGATTCCACGGTGGCCTCGTGATCAACCATGCCCGCTATTCGGTGACGGCGCGTCGCGCGCTTCTGAGCTCCCAGGGCGCACAGAGCCCGGCGCAATCTTCCCTGTCGATGTAGAAGACGATGTCCCGGCGGCCTAGGTCGAATCCGGAGGACTCTAGAACCGCAGGCTCAGCCCGACGACCGGTCCGTGCTGGAGCATGTCGAAGGCATAGCGCCGCCGTCCCTCTCCTTGCGAGTAGTCGACATAGAGCGCCCGGTAGCCGATGACGCCCGAATAGGTGACGCCGTTCTTCTCGGCGAAGTCGAAGCCATAGGCTGCGATGCCCTGCCACGAGAATTTGCTGCCGCCACCGCCGATGTCGCCGCGCAGGAAGAGTTCCTGACCGGGCGCGACGGCGACCCGCAGGCGCGCCCCGGCGAAGCCGTCGAGCCAGTCCACGGTGCCGGAGCGGGCGATCGCCACATTGCGCCCGAAGCTGAGATCGCCGATGTCGACCGTCGTGGCGAGATCGAACGACAGGTTGGCGCGCTGATACCAGTAGCGCGCGCCCGCCAGGACATCGAAGCTGACCGATCCGAAGCGCGCCACCTCATAGGCCGCCCCCGCTTCGATGATTCCCATCGAGACCTTGACGTCGGCGGCCGCGCCGACTGCGCCCACGATCCCGGGCGCGGCGCTGCGCGTCCTGGCGCCGCTGTGATCGACGCCGATCTTGGACCAGACGACATCGGCGAAGAGCGCAAATCGGCCGTTGCGCGCCTCCAGATCGCCCATCAGCGCGATCAGTGTTCCGCCCTCTCCGAGCGTGGCATCGACAATATCGATGAAGCTCGCATCGACCTTCACGGTTCGACCCTTCACGGTCTGGTTTCCGTTGAGCGCAGTGAGCCAGCCATAGGGCGTGAACCGGAAGGTCCATGCCGAGCTCGGAACGGGCTGCGAGAGCGGAGCCGGGGGCGGCAGATCGGCGGCGCCAGCCACACCGCCACCGAACAGCATCATCAGGCTGAGAAAGCAGAGCCTCGTCCTAATGAACGTCATTACGGTCCCCCAACCTCGCGTCCGCGCTCTTCTTGCAGCATCTGCTGGAGGCAACGCGCGATCAATCGCGAATTTGCGGTCGCCCCGACAGCAGCCACGCGTGTGACATATTTATTCATGCCGACACACTCCACCGCAGGCGGAAGCAGGCATCAGTCGCCTGCTCGAACTGGTCGGAAGGGCTTGATGGCGGTGGAGGAACAGGGCCTGCGCGAACGCCTCGTCGCGCTCAAACTTCAGCGCGATGAGCTGGCCAAGGACATCGCCGATCACTCCCGCCATCTGGCGTCGGACGATCCCGCGATCACGCCCGAGAAAAGTCGAGCGCCCGGGGGGCTCTGCTACGGGACAAGCTCAATCACGGTCCGGCCGAATTCCGGCAAGCCTTTGCCCGCCTTGTGCTGCGCGAGGCGTCCGTCAAAAATGGCGAGATCAGGATCAGCGGCTCAAAGGCTCTGCTGGCAAGAACCGCAGCGGATGGCCTCAAAACCACCCCACCGGCTTCTCTCTCTCTTTTGTTCGAGAATGGCGCGCCCGACACGATTCGAACGTGTGACCTTTGCCTTCGGAGGGCAACGCTCTATCCAGCTGAGCTACGGGCGCTAACCGTGAAGGCTGGATAGCCGATCCCCGCTGCTTCGGCAATGCGGGATTTTGCGAAGGAGCAAATGCCCGAAAAGGCAAAGGTCACACGGTCGAATCGTGTCGGGCGCGCCGGGAGGGTGGCTGGTGCCGGGACACGCTCCCTCGTCCAGCCGCCTTTGTTGGGCAAGACTCTCAGGAAGATCCGGCTTTGAAGACGGGGCCATTCCTGCACAACCGTCGCGATGAATACCTCACCTCGATCGCCATCGCTGATCGATGATGCCATCATGTTGTGCGCGAGCGCTCGCGGCCCAGGCGGCGCACAAGGGAGACACGAGCAGAGCGTCGCGTTTTGGGAATGGGGTGCTAAAGGCACGCCGCTGCGTCGAAGACGCACATCCGGCATGCGGCGGCGGACCCCGCCAATCTCGATTCCGGCCGTATGGTATCGCTGATGCCGTCCAGATGCCGGGAGCTTGCTCGTATGAACCGCCACGACACCATCCGGCTTGCGATGCTGCCGACGCCCTTCGAGCGGTTGCCGCGCCTTGCGAACGCGCTCGGCGGCAATGACCAGGCTCCGTCGATCTGGGTCAAGCGCGACGACTGCACCGGTTTCGCCGGAGGCGGAAACAAGGCCCGCAAGCTCGAATATTTGCTGGCCGATGCTCTGAAACACGGTGCCGACATGCTGGTGACCATGGGCGCGATTCAATCGAATCACGCGCGCCAGACCGCGGCGGCCGCCGCCCGGAACGGTCTCGACTGCCTGCTGCTGTTGACCGACTCTGTGGCAAACCGCGGCGAGGTCTATCGGACCAATGGAAACTGGCTGCTCGACAGAGTCTTCGGTGCGGAGATTCGCCTCCTCGCCGCGAGCGAGGATAGTTCCATGATCGCTATGGAGACGATGGCCGGCCTGACGGCACAAGGGCGGAAACCCTACTTCATCCCGGTTGGAGGTTCGAACGCGCTCGGAAGCTTGGCCTACCGCGACGCGCTTTTGGAGTTGGCGGCCCAAGCAAAGGATGAAGGCTGCCGCATCGACCGCATCGTCCTTCCGACGGGAAGTGGCGGCACGCACGCCGGCATCCTTGCCGGTGTGGAGCAGGCCGGGCTGCCCTGGCGTGTGCACGGCTTTAGCGTATCGCGCTCATCCGAGCAGGCGCAGGCGGTCGTGTCCGGACTGGTGAATGACATCTTTGGTCTGGAGGGCCGACAGAGAGGCGTGATCGCCGGTCTGGACGTCGACGATGCTCAGGTTGGGCCCGGATACGGCCAACCTACTTCTGCAATGATCGAGGCCGTCGAACTGGTCGCTCGGATGGAGGGGATCCTCCTCGATCCGGTCTATACCGGAAAGGCGATGGCCGGGCTTGTGTCGCTCGTCAGAAGCGGCGCGATCTCTCCGGACGAAACGGTCGTCTTCTGGCATACCGGTGGCGCGCCTGGTCTCTTCGCCTACCCGGAAACATTCCAGGGCTATAGCATCGAACCGAAAAGTGGAATCCACTTTTCGGAAAAATCCGATGCGATAACAAATAGATAGATCACCGTTATCGCGTCCGATAGGACGCGCGGCGATCTAGGTTCGGCGGCGGCACTGCCGGTCCCTCAATACTTGATTACACCGAAGCGCCGGAATGCATCGTGAATGCGGTCGGCGTAGTGGTTGAAGCTCGGATAGTCGCCGAGATGGGCCGGGCGCGGACGAGGCAATTCAATCGAAATCTCGTCGACGATCCGGCCCGGTGTCGGCGACATCACCAGCACGCGGTCGGAAAGCCCGATCGCTTCCTCGATCGAATGGGTGATGAAGACGACGGTCTTGGCCTGCTCCATCCAGAGCATTTCAAGATCGTGCCGGATCTGGGTGCGGGTGATGGCATCGAGCGCGCCGAAAGGCTCGTCCATCATCAGCACCGCCGGATTATGGATCAACGCGCGGGCGATCGAAACGCGCTGGCGCATGCCGCCCGAAAGCTGCTTGGGATAGCGGTCGGCCGCATGCGAGATGCCGAGCTTGGTGAAGAGGTCGAGCGCCCGCTCGCGCGCCGGTTCCAGCGGCAGGCCGCGGATTTCCGCCTGCAGCAGCACGTTTTCCATCGCCGTGCGGAATTCGAGCAGCAGATGGTCCTGGAAGACGATGCCGATCTCGGTGAGCGGGGAGGTCAGGACCTTGCCGTTGACCAGGAGTTCGCCCCGGCTGATCGGGATCAGCCCCGCCGCCATCAGCATGAAGGTGCTCTTGCCGCAGCCGGACGGGCCGATCAGGCTGACGAACTCGCCGCTGCGGATGTTCAGCGTCAGCCCGTCGACGGCGGTGAAGCTGCCGAAGGTCTTGATGATGCCGCGCCCCTCGATCGAGGCGGCGGCGTGGGCGGCTGCGGCGGTCATCGTGTTCTCATCCAAATTGGAGTCATCCCGGACGGAGCGAAGCGGAGATCCGGGATCCATGCCGGAACAATTGCCGGAAACGCTCAGGCATGGATCCCGGGTCTCCCTTCGGTCGCCCGGGATGACCGCCTCCCCGAGACTTATGGGCAGGCCGGCGCCGAGGCGGGCAGCAGTTCCGTCGTGTAGTAGTCGCTGATCGGCTTGTCCTTGGGCAGGCCGAGATACTGCGTCAGCAATTCGAAGCTCTTGGCCCAGTTCGCTTCCGGAACCTTGCCGAGGGCAGTCGCCCCTGGAGCGCAGAGTAGCTTGTTGACCACCTCGAACTGCGACAGCACCTGCGCCTTCTTCACCGACGGGAATTGCGCGACGACCGCGTCGGCTGCCGCATCGGGATTCTTGCGGGCCGCATCCCAGCCTTGCAGGCTCGCCTCGACGAACTTCCTGTAAAGCTCGGCGTCGGCCTTGATCCGGTCGTCGCGGGCGATGATCGAGAGCCCCACCGTCGGCACGCCGACATCGCGATAGAGCAGGTCGCGCACCTTGAAGCCGCGCTCGCGGATCTGGATCGAGTGGAAGTCGGCGCCGCCGAGGATGGCGTCGACCTTCTTCTCAAGCAGCGCGCCGACGAAGGCACCGGGATCGATGTTGATGATGTCGACCTTGCTCTTGTCGATCTGGTTGCTGGAGAGGATGGCATCGAGCAGGGTGGTCTGCGCCGTGCCGGGCTGCACCGCGACCTTCTTGCCGACGAGGTCCTTCGGCGAGGCGATGCCCGATTCTTCAAGCGCGATGATGGCGAAGCCGTTGGTCTGTAGCACCGGCGCGATGATCTTCACCGGCGCGCCCTTGGTGCGCAGTTGCATGGCGGCCGGAGCATCGGCGAAGCCGATATCGGTCTGGCCGGTCGCGACCATCTGGGCGGTGGTGCCGGAGCCCTTGCCTTCCTCGATGGTCAGGTTGATCCCCGCCTTCTCGTAGAGCCCCATCTGCTTGGCCAGCATGAAGCCGGCATTGGGGGCGGCGGCGAGGAAGTTGAGCGTGATCTTCATCGGTTTGCCGGCGCCCTGCGCCAGTGCGCCGGAGGCGCTGAGGGCAAGGGCCGCGGCGGCGGTGATCAGCATGCGTCTGTTCATCTGAAATCCTCCCTTGAACCGGTTCATCCGGCTTTTTGTGCAGTGATCGGTTAGCCTTTGCGTTGCCACGGCATCAGCAGAACCTCGAGGCCGTCGACGATGTAGCTGAACAGGATGCCGACGACGCTCAGCGCGACGAGGCAGGCGAAAATTAGAGGCATGTCGAGAAAGCTCGTGCCGCGCAGCAGCAGATAGCCGAGCCCCGCATTGGCGCCGACGAACTCGCCGACGATGGCGCCCGTCGCGGCGAAGACAGCGGAGACCTTCAGCCCCGAGAAGATGTAGGTCAGCGCGGCCGGCACCCGCACATAGCGGAAGGTCTGCCAGGCCGAGGCCCCCATCGAGCGGGTGAGATAGAGCACGCGCTCGTCGAGTGCGCGGAAGCCGGTCATGCTCGCGACCAGCGTCGGAAAGAAGCAGAGCAGGAAGGTGAGCAGCACCTTCGGGAACAGGCCGAAACCGAACCAGACGACGAAGAGCGGCGCGATCGCGATCTTCGGCACGAGCTGGAAGAAGACGATGACCGGATAGATCGCCTTCTCCAGGATCTTCACCGAGACGATGATGTAGCCGAGCGGGATCGAGATCGCCGCCGCCATCAGGAAGCCGAGCACGATCTCGTTGGCGGTGACCAGCGTGTGCTGGGCGATGAGCGCGCGGTCGGTCCAGAGCCGCTCGAAGAAGGCGCTCGGCACCGGCAGAATGTATTCGGGAATGTGCGCGAGTGGCACCAGCCACTCCCAGGCCGCGAGCAGCACGGTGAAGCTCATCAGCGGCCAGGCGATGGCGGAGCCCCAGTCGCGCAACCTGCCCTGTTCCGTCGCGGCTGCCGGCAGAATCGGCGTGGTGGCACCGTCGCTCATGCCGATGCTCCTGCTTCCTGGATTTCGCCGGCTGGCGTCGGCGGCGCGGCTTTCGACGGCTGGATCTGCCGCCGGCGCAGCGGCCAGATCTCGGCCATCTCGATGGCGGCGCGCCGCAGCGCCTCCGCAATGGCCGGGCGGCGCTCCGCGAGCATGCGGGGCAGCGGGCCGGCGACGCTCAATGTTCCGGCGACGGGCGCGGCAGGGTCCAGACCGGCGCGGAAGGTCGTCGCCATGGCGACGATACCGATCTCGCCTTCCTCCACGGCCTCGGCGAAGCCGCGCCGGCGGGTTTCGCCGAGATGGGCGCGAAGGGTGTCGACATCCGTGAGCGCGTTCGGTCCGACGCGGTTCTCGGCCTCGAAGCCGCGAGCGAAGACGATGCGCAGCGCTTCCGTCTCCGGCAGCGAGGCGAGCCAGGCCTTGCCGGTTGCGGTCGCATGCAGGACGGGGCCGGCGCCCATGGGCGGCTCGTAGCGCAGCCCGGCCGTCGCGCCCTGCGCGCGGGCGATCCAGACGAGATCGTCGCCCTCGACCACCGCGAGCCTGCAATATTCTCGCGTTGCCGCCGCGAGCCTGTCGAGCACGATCTGCCCCGCATCTGGCAGGCCGCGGCTGTCGAGGTCGCGGAAGGCGAGCTGGGAGAGCTTGAGCGTCAGGCCGTAGGCGCCGGAATGAGGATCCTGCGTGACGAAACCCCGTTCGGCCAGCGTCGCCAGCAGGCGGTGCGTCGCGCTGAATGGCAGGTCGAGCCGCTCGGCGAGCAGGCTGAGATCGACGCCGTCCGGCTCTCCGGCCAGCGCCTCCATCAGCTTCAACGCGCGCTCGACGGCTGCGATCGTCACCTGTCCTCCCTTTGAAATATTTTTGGAAATGATTTCCAATTCGGAATTCGTTTCCGTATAAGGGCGGAGCGAGGCCGAGTCAACGCACCTCGCGAGCGAGGCCGGGAGGGTGCATGAGTCTGGCGGGTGAGGGGGCGGTTGCGATCTGGCACGACATCGCGCCGGAAGGGCGCGCGGAGTTCTACGCCTGGCACGGCGAGGAGCATATGCCGGAACGAGTCGGGATTCCCGGCTTCATGCGCGGGCGCCGCTATGTCGCGATTGAGGCCGACCTGGAGTTCTTCAACCTCTATGAGGCGCTCAGCGTCGAGACGCTGAAGGGGCAGGACTATGCGGCGCGCGTCAATGCGCCGACGCCCTGGACGCTACAGGCGGTGAAGCATTTCCGTTCTGTCGCGCGCTCGATCTGCCGAGTCAGCCACAGCGTCGGCCCCGCCCAGGGAGGGCTGATCGCGACGTTGCGCTACAACGTGCCGGAAGGGCAGGAGCAGGCTCATCGCGCCGCTCTCACACGCCTATTCATTCCGGGTCTGCTGGACAAGCCCGGTGTCGCCGGCGTTCATCTCCTCGTCGCCGATGCCGAGGCGAGCGGCGTCGCCACCGCCGAGCAGAAGGCGCGTGGCGTCGCCAATGCCGTGCCGCGCTGGGTGCTGCTGCTCGAAAGTTGGGGTGATGAGGCTGATTTCGTCGCGCTGGCGAAGCAGGAATTGTCGCGCGGTGCGCTCGACGCGATCGGCGGTGAGGGGCCTTATTCGCTCGGCCTTTATCGCCATCAGATCACCCGAACCAAGACCGCCTGGAGCGCGGGCTGATGGATGCCCGCTACAATCTCGCCGGCCGCACGGCCATCGTCACCGGCGGCGGGGGCGGGCTCGGCCGCGGCATCGCAGAGGCGCTGCGGAATGCCGGCGCAGCCGTTGAGCTCTGGGACGCCGATCCGAAGAGGCTGCAGGCGGTGGCTGCCGAACTCGGCGTTGGAGCAAGGCAGGTCGACATCACTGATGCCACCATGGTCGATGCCGCCGCTTCAGCCGCCCTCGTCGCGCATGGTCGCATCGACATTCTCGTCAATAATGCCGGCATCCTCGGCGAGGTGAAGCCGATCTGGGAGACGGACCCGCAGAATTTCGAAGCGGTGCTCCGGGTCAATCTGTTCGGCACCTATCTCGTCAGTCGCGCGCTCATTGGCCGTATGCGGACGCAAGACCCGCGTGCCGGCATCGGTGGCCATCCGCTGCGTGGCCATGTCGTCAACATCGCCTCGATTCAGGGGAAGGAAGGCATGGCGCTGGCCGCCGCCTATTCGGCCTCCAAGGCAGGCGTCATCGCCCTGACCAAGAGCGCGGCCAAGGAGACGGCGCGAGACGGCGTGATCGTCACCGCCGTCACCCCGGCCGCGGCCGAGACAGCGATGGCTCGGGAGATCTCGGCGGAGCGCCGTGCCGACATCCTCTCCCGTATCCCGATGGGCCGCTTCGTCGAGGTGGAGGAGGTCGCGCGGATGGTGCTCTGGCTCGCCTCGGACGAATGCTCCTTTTCGACCGGCGGCATCTTCGACCTGTCGGGTGCCCGAGCGACTTACTGAACGAGGGCGCGCACGCTCGCCGTAGAAGGTCCCATTGTTGCGGGCGACTCCGCGCAAGCTCTCCAGCGGTTTCTGCACCCTCATGACCGGTGCTTCGGAGGCTACCAAGCCGTTGCTTCGCGCGGATTGCGATCGTGCTGACCGGAGTGGCGCGGGCGTGCCGATAGGAATTGCGGTCGCAATTCGAGGGCGACGGGGGCGCGCAAGTTATTGCGGGTAAATCTAGATTTCCTCAAGCCGGATGCGGAAATTGTCGCCTCATGAGCCAGCCGCGAAGAACGTCAGCCGGCTGAAGAGCGTGTAGTGCGACTCGAAGACCATGATCCCGACGAAGACGATGAGCGCCAGCGGCGGGGTGAGGATCGCATAGGTCAACGCCAGCCGCTCCCAGGCCATATGCATGAAGACTGCGACGATCAAGCCCGCTTTCAACATCATGAAGAGCAGGATCAGCGACCAGCGCAGGTAGCCGACCAGGCCGAAATAATCGACCAGATAGGAGCAGGTGCTGAGGATGAACAGCCAGACCCAGACCACGAGGTAGAGCTTGATCGGGTGCTGTTGCGCATCGTTATGAGCGGCTGGCTGTGCCATGTCGTCACCTCACCAGAGATAGAACAGCGCGAAGATGAAAACCCAGACGAGATCGACGAAGTGCCAGTAGAGGCCGGTGATCTCGACGATCTCGTAGCGCCCCTTTCGGCTCGTGAAGAAGCCGCGCCGCCCCTGGTCGAAATCACCGCGCCAGACCTTGCGAGCGATGATGATCAGGAAGATCACGCCGATCGTGACATGCGTGCCGTGGAAGCCGGTGATCATGAAGAAGCTGGAGCCGAACTGCTCTGCACCCCAGGGGTTCCCCCATGGGCGGACGCCCTCCGCGATCAGCTTCGACCATTCGAAGGCCTGCATGCCGACGAAGGTCGCGCCGAGCACGGCGGTCGCGAGCATCAGGAGCGCCGTTTTCCTGCGGTCGCGCCGATAGCCGAAATTGACCGCCATCGCCATCGTGCCGCTGCTGCTGATTAGGACGAAGGTCATGATCGCGATCAGGATCAACGGGAGGTGGTGGCCGCCAATCTCGAGCGCGAAGACCTCGCTCGGATTGGGCCAGGGCACCACCGTCGACGCCCTGACCGTCATGTAGGAAATCAGGAAGGTGCCGAAGATGAAGGTGTCGCTGAGGAGGAAGATCCACATCATGGCCTTCCCCCAGGAGACATTCTTGAAGGCCTGCTGATCGGACGACCAATCGGCCACGATCCCGCGCCAGCCGGCGGGGCGGGCGATGTCTGCAGTCACGGCAGTCGGCGCAATCTCATTCATAGGCCCCTCCTCGTCGGGAGTGCTAGCTCAGCAATCCCCGGCAGATCTCGATCAGGTCGTCCGTCCAGCGCATCAGCAGGCTGAACAGGACCAGCCAGACCAGCAGCAGGAAATGCCAGTAGATGGCGCAGAGCTCGACGCTGAGGGTGAGCTCGCGCGGGACCTTCGGAGCGAGGTCCCTCGGTGCAGCGAACGCTCTGGCAGAGGTTCGGCCAAGCGCGACGAGCCCGCCGAGCAGATGGGCGCCGTGAATGGCCGTGACCAGGTAGAAGAAGGCGCTGGCGGGATTGGCCGCGGTGAAATAGCCGGAGACGGCAAGCTCGCGCCATGCCAGCGCCTGAGCGGAGAGGAAGGCGAGCGAGCAGACGCCGGCGGCGAGAAGGCTGGAGCGCAGCGCGCCGCTTTCGTCGCAACGCGCGGCGATCACCGCCATATGCAGGGCAATGCTCGCCAGGATCAGCAGCCCGGTGCTGAACCAGAGCACGGCCGGCATCGGCAGCACCCGCCAATCCGCCATGCTCATGCGCATCGAATAGGCGCTGATCAGAAGCGCGAAGAGCGAGCTGGCGACGACGAGGAAGGTGCCGAGGCCGAGCTTCGCCGTTGTGGGCGAGGTCGGCTCGGCGACGTCGCCGATCACGCCGACTTCGAGCCAGGGCTTTGCGGTCAGGCGTTGGCGCGAGAGCCACCAGCCGGCGAAGGCTGCCACGATGACGATGAAGCTGAGGACCACGGCCATGGCGGCATCTCCTCAGGTGGTCCGCGGATCCGGCGGCTGGTTCTGCGGCAGGAAATCCTCGGCCGCACCGGGCACGCTGTAGTCATAGGCCCAGCGATAGACCACGGGCAGGGTCTTGCCCCAGTTGCCATGGGCGGGCGGCGTCTGCGGCGTCTGCCATTCCAGCGTGGTCGCGCGCCAGGGATTGCCGCCGGCCGGCCGGCCTCGGCTGAGGCTCCAGATCAGATTGAACACGAAGACGAGCTGGGTGGCGCCGACAATCAGCGCGACGACGGTGATGAATTCGTTCAGCGTCGCCGCCGACGGCGGAACGAAGGTCATCGCGCCGATCTCGTGATAGCGGCGCGGCACACCCATCAATCCGATGTAGTGCATCGGGAAGAAGATCAGATAGGCCCCGAGGAAGGTGATCCAGAAATGGAGCTTCCCGAGCCGATCGTCGAGCATGCGCCCGGTGACCTTCGGATACCAATGGTAGATCGCGCCGAAGATCACGAGGATCGGCGCGACGCCCATCACCATGTGGAAATGCGCCACCACGAACATCGTGTCGGAGAGCGGCACGTCGACGACGACATTGCCGAGGAACAGGCCGGTGAGCCCGCCATTCACGAAGGTGACGATGAAGCCGAGCGCGAACAGCATCGGCACGGTGAAGTGGATGTCTCCCCGCCAGAGCGTCAGCACCCAGTTATAGACCTTGATCGCGGTGGGGATGGCGATGATCAGCGTCGTGGTGGCGAAGAAGAACCCGAAGGCGGGGTGCATGCCGCTGACATACATGTGGTGCGCCCAGACGACGAAGCTGAGCGCGCCGATCGCGATGAGCGCCCACACCATCATGCGGTAACCGAAGATGTTCTTGCGCGCATGGGTGCTGATCAGATCGGAGACGATGCCGAAGGCCGGCAGCGCCACGATGTAGACCTCGGGGTGCCCGAAGAACCAGAACAGGTGCTGGAACAGGATCGGGCTGCCGCCCTTGTAGGCGAGCTGCTCGCCCATCGCGACGATGGCCGGCATGAAGAAGCTCGTGCCGATCAGCCGGTCGAGCAGCATCATCACGGCGCCGACGAAGAGCGCGGGAAAGGCGAGCAGTGCCATGACGGTCGCCGTGAAGATGCCCCAGATCGTCAAGGGCATGCGCATCATCGTCATGCCCCTGGCGCGCCCTTGCAGCACAGTCACGACATAGTTCAGCCCGCCCATGGTGAAGCCGATGATGAAGAGGATCAGCGAGACGAGCATCACGATGATGCCCCATTGCTGGCCGGGCGTGTTGGCGAGGATCGCCTGCGGCGGGTAGAGGGTCCACCCCGCCCCCGTCGGTCCGCCCGGCAGGAAGAAGCCGATGAGGAGCACCAGTACGGCGAGGAAATAGATCCAGAAGCTCAGCATGTTCACATAGGGGAACACCATGTCCCGCGCGCCGAGCATCAGCGGGATGAGGTAGTTGCCGAAGCCGCCAAGGAACAAGGCGGTCAGCAGATAGACCACCATAATCATCCCGTGCATGGTGATGAACTGGTAGTAGCGATCCGGGTCGATGAAGGGGAGCGCGCCGGGGAAGCCGAGCTGCAGCCGCATCAGCCATGACAGGACCAGCGCGACCAGCCCGATCGCCAGCGCCACGGTCGAATACTGAATGGCGATGATCTTGGCGTCCTGAGAGAAGACGTATTTCGTGACCCAGCTCCGCGGGTGATAGAGCTCGACATCGTCGATCTCTGCCGCCGGCAGCGGTTCGGGGACGCCGTGCATGACATCGACCATCGGGTCGTCTCCCACGCTTCGCAGGACGAAATCCCCGTTCGGAGGCTCGCCCCGCTATTCCATCCCTAGTTCTTCGCCTGCGTCCTCGTTGGCCCTTGGAGTTGGGCGAAGGTTTTCTGCTGCTGCAGCCAGGCCTGGTACTGGCTCTCCGGCTCGACCACGACATTGCCGCGCATGAAGGTGTGGCCGGTGCCGCAGAGCTCGGCGCAGAGCACGTCGAAGGTGCCGGCCCGCGTCGGCGTGAACCAGTAATAGGTGACGCTGCCGGGGATCATGTCCATCTTGGCGCGGAACTCCGGCACGTAGAAATCGTGCACGACATCGACCGCGCGCAGCAGCATCTTCACCGGCTTGCCGAGCTGGAGATGGAGGTTGTCCCCCTGAATCACGAGGTCGTCCTGCCCGTGCGGGTCTTTCGGGTCGACACCCAGCGGGTTCTCCGGGGTGATCTGGGCGACATCGGCGGCGCCGAGCTTGCCGTCCGCGCCGGGCAGCCGATAGGCCCATTGCCATTGCTGGCCGATGACCTCGACGACGGTCGCGTCCTTCGGCACCGTGACGAAGCGGTGCCAGACGACGAGCCCGGGTGCGAGCATGGCCGCGACGCCGATCCCCGTGCCGATTGCGAGCCACCATTCCAGCCGCTTGTTTTCCGGCTCATAGGCGGCGCGGCTGCCCTCGCGGTGGCGGAACCGGAAGACGCAATAGGCCATGAACAGCACGACCGCCGTGAAGACGAAGCCGGTGATCCAGAACGTGATGATGATGGTGTCGTCGATATAGCCCCAGTTGGAGGCGATCGGTGTCCACCACCACGGACTCAGGAAGTGGAAAACCACCGAGCCGATGACGACCAGAGCCAGGACGATCGCGATACCCATCCCTTTTCATCCTTGCCAGGGGTGGCGATGAACAGGAGCAAGGCAGCGCCGCGGCGCAGGCAATACGTCGCGGCGCTAGGCAAACAAACGCATCTTCGACATCAGAACCACATTGTAGCTCGAAGCCGAACGAACCCTCTGCTTAAAGCGAACGAGACCGATGGGATCGGAGGTGGGGCAAGACAGCAGCCGAACGGGAACTCCGCCAAGCGCGGTGGAAGGCCTCGCCTTTTGCATCCTGCTCGTCATCGCCGAATCCTCGGCTCGCCTGGACGATCACGCACCATCGCGTGCATAAACTTCCGACCGGGCCGTGGGGCATCCAAGTCTCCAGCCCAAAGTCATCGTCATGTTGTCGTCCTGCGTGCGGGAGTTGTCAATCGCATCCGCGTCGCATAACGGCTTTAGTGCAGCCGATATCGGGAGACGAACCGGCTACTTTTTCTTTCCGTCAGCATCAAATTGTTTAAGGAAGGCGACGACATCGTCGATTTCCTGGTCGGCCTTGAGGCCCACAAATGTCATCTTGGTGCCTGGGATCTTGGCCTGAGGCGCCTTGATATAATCCCGGAACGTCGGCTCATCCCACACGATGCCGGAGTTCTTGTTGGCGGGCGAATAGCTGTAGCCTTCGATCGAGCCCGCCGGTCGCCCGAACAGGCCATTCAGCCTCGGTCCGACAGCGTTCTTCGCGGTCTCGCCGATCTGGTGGCAGGCCCGACACTTCAGGAAGACTTTTTCGCCTGCGGCAGCATCACCAGCCGCCGTGGCTGGATGAGGCGATACCGCCAGAATCAACAAAGCTATCACGGCCCTACATGCCATCGGACTCCCTCCTCCAAGATGCAGAGGTGATCCTTCTCTCAGACCGGCGACCGCGCCGTTTATTGCAATACGTTTATACTGCCAATACTTGATCGCTCCAAATCGCCTGAGCGCCTGTTTGGGAACTCCAGCCCTCATCCTGAGGAGCCATTCCGTCAGGAATGGCGTCTCGAAGGATGCTCCAGGAGGCTCCTGAGGCAGCTGGAGCATCCTTCGAGACGCGCCTGAAGGCGCTCCTCAGGATGAGGGCTGGAGGTTCCAAATGGCCTTTTTAGAGCGTTTTTCGATTAGGTTGGATGGCAGCAGCCGTCATTGCGAGGAGCGCAGCGACGAAGCAATCCAGGGGCGGCAAAGCTCTACGTCCCCCTGGATTGCTTCGCTGCGCTCGCAATGACGGTGCAGACCGATCGAAAAAGGCTCTAGCGTGGCGCGCAAGCGCCAACGCTCTCGCGGCGTCACGCCTCAGACCGCCTCGCGAATGAAGCGGCTCAGGAACAAGCGCGTGCGGCTATGCTGGGGAGAGGCCAGCACCTTGCCGGGCGGCCCCTGCTCGACCACGACTCCGCCGTCCATGAAGACGACACGGTCGGCCGCTTCGCGCGCGAAGCCGATCTCATGGGTGACGACGATCATCGTCAGCCCCTGTCCGGCGAGATCACGCATCGTCGCCAGCACTTCGCCGACGAGCTCGGGATCGAGCGCCGAGGTCGGCTCGTCGAACAGCATCAGCTTCGGCCGGATGGCGAGCGCCCGCGCAATGGCGACGCGCTGCTGCTGGCCGCCCGAGAGCTGGCGCGGATAGGCATGCGCCTTCTCGGTCAGGCCGATGCGTCCGAGCAGTTCCATGGCGTAGTCGGTCGCTTCCTTGCGGCTGTGGCCGTGCACGCCGACGGGCGCCTCGATGATGTTCTCCAGCGCCGTCATATGCGGGTAGAGGTTGAACTGCTGGAAGACCATGCCGATCTGGCGGCGCTGCCCCGCGATCGCCCGGTTCGACAGCCTGACCAGGCGCCCGCCGGAGAGCCGGTAGCCGATCTGCTCGCCAGCGACCATGATCGAGCCGCGGTCGATCGCCTCCAGATGGTTGATACAGCGCAGGAAGGTCGATTTGCCCGAGCCGGAAGGCCCGAGGATCACCACGACTTCTCCCGGCGCGACATCGAGGTCGATGCCCTTCAGCACCTCGTTGTCGCCGAAGGATTTGTGGACGTTGCGGGCGCTGACCAGCGGCGCGGCCCCGGCCTTGATGGCGTCGCGGCTCATGGCGTCGCCTCCGCGATGACGGGCTTGGCCTGCGTCGCGCCCCGCTCACCGCGCGCGTAGTAGCGCTCGATGAAGCCTTGGCCGACATTCAGGACCGAGGTGATCAAGAGATACCAGATCACCGCCACCATCAGCATGGGGATGACCTCGAAGGTGCGGTTGTAGACCGCCTGCACCGAATAGAGCAGATCGGCCATGGCGATGACGCTGACCAGCGAGGTCGCCTTGATCATGCTGATGAGCTGGTTGCCGGTCGGCGGCACGATCGAGCGCATCGCCTGCGGGATGATGACCCGGCGCAGCGCCCGTGCCCGTGTCATGCCGAAGGCGTCGGTCGCCTCGACCTGCCCCTTGTCGACCGAGATCAGGCCGCCGCGGATGATCTCGGCCATATAGGCGGCCTCGTTCAGCGATAAGCCCGCGATCGCCGCCGTCATTGGGGTGATCAGGTCGTTGGTGTGCCAGCTTGCCAGGGTCGGCCCGAAGGGGATGGCGATCGAGATCTCGGGGAACAGCGTCGAAAGGTTGTACCAGAAGATCAGCTGCACCAGCAGCGGCGTGCCACGGAAGAACCAGATGTAGAGGCCGGCGAGGCCGCTGAACAACCGGTCGTCCGACAGCCGGGCGATGGCGAGCACCAGCCCGATGGCGACACCGATCACCATGGCGACGACCGTCAGCCCGAGCGTCACCGAAAGCCCGCGCAGGATCGACTCCGCGGTGAACCATTGCGCCACCACCGGCCAGCCGAAATTCGGATTCCAGGCGACGATCCAGGCGAAGTTGGCGGCGACGATGAGCACGAAGGCCCAAAGCAGCCAGCGTCCCCATTCGAACGGGCGATGCGCCTTGGCGACGTCGCGCAGCGCCAATTCGCGCTCGCCCGCCGCCTGCGTTGCGGTGTTCATTCTGTGCCCGGGCTCAGTTGGTCGACCGGTTGATGCCGGGCTCGTCGATCATGTTGTTCTCGATCCCCCATTTCTTGAAGATCGCGGCATAGGTGCCATTGGCCTTCAGCGCCTTGATGCCGCCGACCAGCACCGCGCCGAGCGGTGAGCCCTTCGGCACGACGGCGCCCTGGAACAAATCCTGGAAGCCGTTCGCCTTGCCGACGGCGGCGAGTTCGAGGTCACCCTTTGCCTGCTGGACGAAGTAGCTGAGCGGCGCCTGCGACGAGAAGAACGCATCGGCCCGGCGCGAGCGCACCGACAGGATCGAGGTCGGCTGATCGGTGAAGGACATCACTTCCAGCGCCGGCTTGCCATCGGCGGCGCATTTCTCGGCCTGCGCCTTGATGACCTTCTCGGCCGAGCCGGCGGACATCACGGCGATCTTCTTGCCGCAGCTGTCCTCCAGGCTGTTGATGGCCTTCGGATTGCCCTTCTGCACGGCGAAGACCACGTATTCGCGGACATAGTCGACGAAGTCGTTGGACTCCTGGCGCGACTTGAAGTCGCCGATCGGGCCCATCGCGAACTGGAAGCGGCCGGCGGCGATGCCGCTCAGTGACGAGGCGAGGCCGTTGACCGTGGCATGCTCGATCTTGACGCCGAGCAGCTCGCCGAGCGCCTCGGCGAGATCGGCGCTGGCGCCGATCATCTTGTTGGCGTCGGTGACGATCTCGTAGGGCGGGAAGGAGCCGTTATTGACCGAGATCATCTTGCCGGCGCTGCGGACCGTCTCAGGTAGCTTGGCGCGCAGGGCCTCGTCGACCTTCTGCTTCGGGATCTGGATCGACTGATCCTGCGCCTGCGCCGCGCCCTGCAAGAGCGCAACGGAAAACGCGACGGCACCGGCCAGCTTCACGATCATCTTCATGGCGACATTCCCCTGTGTCGTTATGTCTCAAATTGTCCGCGCGCTCAGGCGGCCCGTGCGGCCCCGGCGCGGGCGGCCGGGAACAGCGTCTCCGGCGTCAGCTCGGTCTCGGCCAGTTCCTGGATCCGCAGCTGCTCCAGGAACGCCGCGATCATCGCCCGGTTCGGTTCGAGGCCGCTCGCATTCCACTCGGCCGGGAGATCATGCCCGCTGCGCACGAGCTCGTCGATCAGCCAGGGGCTGGTGTCGGCATAGCGGCGGCGCTTCTCCAGCCAGACGCGCTGGCTCTCGTCGAGCAGATCGCTGAGCGCCTGCGGCAGCCAGGGCTCGCGCGCCACAAGCTCCGGCTTGAGCCCGATGATGTGCATGCCGGGCACGAAGCCGACCTTGCGGAAATACTCGACCTCCGCCGCGCGGACATCCGGCAGCAGGGCGCGGAACCGCGAGCCCGGCGCGAAGAAGCCCTTCGGCATGAACGGCATCAGCACGGCGTCGATCTCGCCGGCGGCGAGCAGATCGAGCAGCGGCGGCTGGCCGGGCAGCGCTTCGATCCGGCCCGGCCGGGCGTAGCGACCGACGCGATCGGTGACCGGGTGGTCCGCCGCGAGGCGGCTGACGGCCCAGAACGCATCCTCGATGCCGATTCCGGCCTCGGCCAGGGCGGCGCGCGTCCAGGTGTTGCCGGAATCCTGCCAGCCGGCGATGCCGATGCGCTTGCCGCGCAGATCCTCGAAGCGCTTCAGCGGGCTTTCCGCTGCCGTGACGACGCAGCGATGCCGGAAGCCACGCATGATGAAGTTCGGAATGCCGAAGACGCCGGTCTCGCCACGCGCCTTGCCGGTCGTGTAGCGGCTGAACGAGATCTCCGAGGCGTCGAAGCGGGCATCGCTGGCGAAATCGTCCGGCAGGGCCGCGAGCCGCTCGATCTTCAGCTCGAATTGGTCGGAAGCGACGTCGCCGAGCAACAGTGGCGTGATGAAGTCCCAGTCGCGCAGGGCCAGCCGGATGACAGGTTTCAACGCATCCCTCGTTCGAAGCCTTGAATATCAGGCAGATTAAATGTTCACTTTACCTGATCAATCTATATTACGTTCCTGAACATTAATTTCCGAATCGATGAGCACCGAGCCCGACGCGACCTGGTTGGCGAGCCGCCTGACGCAACACACTGCACGCGGGATCGCGCTGGAGGTCAGCGCGCTGATCCGCTCGGGTACACTGGCCGTGGGCACGCGGATGCCGACCGTGCGCGACCTTGCCTTCACGCTCGGCGTCAGCCCCGGCACGATTTCGGAAGCCTGGAGCGAGCTGAAGCGGCAGAAGATCGTCTCAGGGCGCGGGCGGGGTGGCGCCTGGGTCAGCGGCGACAGTGCCACGCCCCGCCCGGCCCGCATGGGCAGCGTCGCCCATTTCGGCGCTGATGTTCTCGACCTTTCGCTCGCCATCCCCGACGCCGGCCTGCTGCCACCGCTACGGGCGGCGCTGGCGCATGCGGCCGACGCTGAGAAGCTCAACAGCTATGAGCGCACGCCGATCCTGCCGGCACTAAGGCAGGCGGTGCTGCCGCACTGGCCCTATGCGCCGGATGCCTTCCTCGCCACCAATGGCGGCTACAACGCGGTTTATTCCGTGCTGCATGCGACGGTGCTGCCGGGTTCCTGTGTCGCGATCGAGGACCCCACGGCGATGCGGCTCCTCGACATCATCGAGGATCTCGGTGCCGAGCTTCTGCCGATCGGCTGTGATGCGGAGGGGCCCCTGCCGGATCAGCTCGCAGCCTCGCTGGCGCGGCGCCCCGCCGCCTTGATCTTCCAGCCGCGCACGCACTCTGTCACCGGGCGGCACGTCAGCGCGCGACGCCTGCAGGAATTGGCGGCGGTACTGGCCGGCAGCGAGACCCTGGTGATCGAGGACGACGGCGTCGGCGACGTCTCCATCCACCCGCCGATCAGCCTGGGCACGACCATACCGGAGCGGGTCGTGCACATCCGCTCCTTCTCGAAATCGCTCGGGCCGGATCTGCGGATCGCCGTGCTCTCGGCGCCGGACAAGGTCATCCGGCAGATTCAATCCTACCGCAGCTTCTCCTCCGGCTGGACGAGCCGGCTGCTGCAGGCCGCCACCGCCTGGCTGCTGGAGGATGCGGCGACGACGCAGAGCGTCGCCGACGCGCGCCGGATCTATGCGGAGCGCCGACGGAGCTTCCTGAGTCATTTGGCGGAACACGGTATCGCGATGCCCGAGACGGATGGGCTCTGCATCTGGATACCGGTCGAGTCCGAGCAATATGCGCTGGTGACGCTCGCCGCCCACGGCATCGCGGTTCTGCCCGGCAGCAAGTGCTCGCTACGGCCGACCGAGCATGTCCGGCTGGCCACGGCGGTTCTGGCGCAAGGGCATGAGCGGGTCGCCGCAGCGGTGGCGCGCGCCGCCCGCCGCGGCGACTGATCGCGTCGTCGCTACTCCCGCCAACTCGTTTCCCTCAGGCCATCTTCGGCGGCGCGGCGCCGTGGCTCCTGCGGTGGACGATGGTCTTCTCCAGCGCCCCCCAATCCCAGTCGATGCCGAGGCCGGGCTTGTCAGAGGGAAACGCCTTGCCGTTCTCGATGCGGATCGGCGAGGAGGTGACGAGGTCGAGCTGCGGGATGTATTCGAGCCAGCGGCTGTTCGGCACCGCGCAGCACAGCCCGAGATGGATCTCCATCAGGAAATGCGGGCAGACCGGCACGTTGAAGGCCTCGGCCATATGCGCGACCTTGAGCCAGGGCGTGATGCCGCCGACGCGGCAGACATCGACCTGCACGATCGAACAGGCGCCGGCCTCGAGATAATCCTTGAACTGCGACAGCGAATATAGCGATTCGCCGACCGCGATCGGCACGGTCGTCGATTGCGAGAGCCGTCGATGCGCCCCGACATCGTCGGCATGGATCGGCTCCTCGAACCAGGCGACATCGAGCTTCTCGTAGTGGCGGGCGCGGCGAATGGCTTCGTCGAGCGAGAGGCCCTGATTGGCGTCGGTCATGATCTCCCAACCCCCGCCGACCTTGTCGCGCACGGCAGAAAGGCGCTTCACATCCTCCGCCACATGCGGGCGGCCGACCTTGACCTTGGTCCCGCCGAAACCGCGCTCCTTGGCCTTGAGCGCCTCCTCGACCAGCTCCGACTCCGCCATGTGGAGCCAGCCGCCCTCGGTGTAGTAGAGGTCGATCGCATTCTTGGCCCCGCCGGCGAGCCGATGCAGCGGCAGTCCGGTCCTGCGGGCGCGCAGGTCCCAGAGCGCGGTGTCGATGGCGGCGAGCGCGATCGAGGTGATGGCGCCGACGGTCGTGGCGTGGACACGGAAGAACAGCGCCCGCCAGATTCCTTCGATCTCTTCTGCCTCGCGGCCGATCAGCACCGGCGCGAGATGGTCGTCGATCAGCTTGCAGACCGATGAGCCGCCGGTGCCGATGGTGTAGCTGTAGCCGGTGCCGGTCGCACCATCCGCATCGGTGATGCGGACCATCGGCGTCTCCTGCAGCTCGAAACTCTGCACGGCATCGGTGCGCTTCACCTTCGGTTTCAGGTCAGCCTGCAACACCTCGACGGATACGATCCTGGCCATTCCCGGCTTCCCTCCAGCATGAGCTTGCGGCGTTTCTCCGACGTCCGTGCGGGGGCGTTCTGGCCGTGCCCTATTCTGCTGACGGGGTGATCGTCGGTGGTCCCTTCGGGTCATCATTCCCCGGGAGGGATCGGCCGTCAATCATCGATCGTGCATGATTTATCGATGAGATTTCCACGCCGACTAAGAGACCGTTTGAAAATTCGCTGAGCCCTCATCCTGAGGAGCCATTCTGGCAGGAATGGCGTCTCGAAGGGTGGTCCAGGAGGCTCCCGAACCTTCTGGAGCATCCTTCGAGACGCGCCTTACGGCGCTCCTCAGGATGAGGGCTGGAGCTCCCAAATGGTCTCTTAGGACCGACCCGAGGGAGGCGTGGGGATATTCACGGGATGCAGACAGCAAAAAGCCCCGCATCGGCTGTCCGATGCGGGGCTCTTCAGCTTGTGCCGTCTTCAGGCGACGAGGGCCAGCTCGGCGTTGGCGTTGCGGATCGCCTCCTCGCGCGCCTCAGGGCCATAGCCCAGCTTCTCGGCGCGGATGAAGGTCACGTCGGTGATGCCGGCGAAGCCGAGCATGGTGCGCAGATGCGGCTCCTGGGAGTCCAGCGACTGGGCCGGGCCGCTGCTGTAGAGGCCGCCGCGGCTCTCGACGACGATGGCGCGCTTGCCCTTGAGCAGACCTTCCGGGCCGGCTTCGCTGTAGCTGAAGGTGATGCCGGCACGCAGCACGTAGTCGAACCAGCTCTTCAGCGTCGAAGGAATGCCGAAATTATACATCGGCGCGCCGATGACGATGGTATCGGCAGCCTTCAGCTCCTCGACCAGCGCGTTGGAGAGGGCGAGCGCTTCGCGCTGCGCCGCAGTCTCGTTGATGCCGGCGCGCACGGCGGCCGTCGTCTCGGCGTTGAGATGCGGAATGGGGTTGGCGTCGAGGTCGCGCTCGACGACATGCACGCCGGGGTTCTGGGCGCGCAGCCGGGAGACCGTGGACTGGACCAGCTGCCTGGAGACCGAATCGGTGCCTGAAGCGCTGCTGTTGAGGACAAGAGCGGTAGCCATGGTGAAATTTCCTATTCGGCGGGAGTGATTTCGATGCCCGGCAAGATAGTGGTTCACGGATCGCACCAGAATTCGCATAATCGGCACCAAGCTGTTGCACCCTGAGGAACACTCATGTCCGAACTCGATGACATCCGCAGCTTCATCGCCGTGGTCGAGGCCGGTGGTTTCGGCCGGGCGGCGCAGAGTCTCGGCCTGGCGAAATCGATCGTCAGCCGTCGCGTGAGCCGGCTGGAGGAAGAGCTCGGTACGCGCCTGCTCAGCCGCACGACGCGCGGCGTGAGCGCGACAGAAGCCGGGCTGGAGTTCAAGGCGCGCAGCGAGCGCATCCTGGCCGAGCTCGACGAGGCGCGCGAGGCCGTGGCGCAGCAGGCGGGCGGGGTCGCCGGGCGATTGCGGCTCTCGATGCCGCTGACCTTCGGCACCAAGCATGTCGCGCCACTTCTGGGCGAGCTGGCCCAGATGTATCCGCGGCTCGAGATCGACGTGCAGGCAAGCGACCGCTATGTCGACCTGATCGGCGAACGCTTCGACGTCGCGATCCGCATCGGTTCGCTGAAGGATTCCAGCCTGATCGCCCGCCGCATCGCGCCAGTCCATGCAACGGTGATCGGCAGCCCGGCCTATCTCACGCGGCGCGGGCGCCCGGCCATTCCCGCCGATCTCAACGACCATGACTGCCTGCTCTATACCGGCACGAATGATCAGGATTGGGTGTTCCGTACCGGCAAGCGCTGGATCACGGTGCGGCCGCCGGGGCGCATGCACTCCGACAATGGCGATACGCTGCTGTCCTGGGCGGTGGCGGGGCTGGGGCTCGCCGTGCTGCCGACCTTCATCGCCTCCGACGCGATCCGCTCCGGCGCGGTCGAGCCGATCCTGCTCGACTATCCCATGCCGACGCGGGCGCTCTATGTGGTCCGTCCGCCGGGAGCCTATGTCCCCGGCAAGGTCCGGGTGCTGATCGACCTGCTTGTCGAGCGCTTCGGCGGCACGCCTTACTGGGATCCCTGCCAGATGGAGGCGCATCAGCGCGGCATCAGGCTGGACGAGCCGCTGAGCGCCCAGCTGACGCCCGCCGTGAAGCGCGAACATCAAGCGGCGTGATCCGGCGCATCACGCGAATTCGCGTGGCTTCCGCCGCCGGTTTCGGCACTGTCGCGCGGTTATCGTCAGGAGGAAGCGATGCTGCTGGTCGGAATGCTCGATAGCCCCTATGTCCGCCGCGCGGCGATCACCGGCACCTTGCTGGAGGTGCCGTTCGAGCATCGCTCGGTCTCGGTGTTCCGCCATATGGACGCCTTCCGGGCGATCAACCCGCTGATCAAGGCGCCGACGCTCGTCACCGACGATGGCATCGTCATCAGCGAATCCCTGCTGATCATCCAGCATTTCGAGGATGTCGCCGGCCGCTCGCTGCGCCCGATCGAGGGCGTGGCGCGCCGGCGTGACCTTGCGCTCACTGGCATCGGCATCGTCGCGGCCGACAAGGCGGTCTCTGTCGAGTACGAGCGCAAGCGGCCGGAGGCGCAGCGCTATGCGCCGTGGCAGGAACGGATCGTGAGCCAGCTGCACACCGCGCTCGACCTGCTCGACACGGCGGCGAAGGAGGGTGAGCTGACGGCGGGGCCGGAACTGCTGCCGAGCGACATCGCCGCGGCGATCGCCTGGGGCTTCTGCCGCTTCGTGATCCCGGAATTCGTGCCGGAGGAGCGCTGGCCGGCGCTGGCGGAGCAGGCGCGCGCCTGCGAGGCGCTCGATGTCTTCAAGGCCTGGCCGATCGACCGGGAGTAGCCGAACCACCTAAGGGGTCATTCTCGGGCGACCGCAGGGAGACCCGAGAATCTCGGGCCGAAAGAGGCTTCGGGGTTATGGCACGAGATGCTCGGGGCAAGCCCACAGCTGTCCGGTTCGCATCGCGCTAGCGGGTGCCGGTGCGGGCTCCTCCCTTCCCCACCCATCTCGGGCTTGCCCGAGATGGGCATTTCCTGATGCCGAAGTCGGCAACAGCCGACTTCGATGTGGGGAAGGGTATGGGGATGGGGGCGGTTCCGCTTGGTGAGCGTTGAACCCAGTCGTTCGCCCCCCACCCCTGCCCCTCCCCACCAAAGTCGGCTGTTGCCGACTTTGGCACACATCTCTGCCCATCTCGGGCAAGCCCGAGATGGGTGGGGGAGGGGTTCCCCCACCCGTCATCTCCGTCGTTGTTCTCTGGAGAGCCTTCGATCCATCGTGCTTTCCAAGACGGTACTCAAAACGAACCGGATAGCCGTAGGTCAAGCCTGGGCATGACGGGCGCCTGACCGCTCAGTTCTGCACGAAGCTCGTCGGCAGCGGGCGCACGGCTGGGCCGCTGAAGGCGCCCGGCTTGGGGGCGCCGGAATCGGCATGGCTGAAGCCGAGCGCGGCGGCCGGGCTCGGGCCGGCGATCGGGGTGGCCGAGGGGCCGGTGGTCCTGGCGCGCGCCGTCGCGACATTGACCGGCTTGCCCGGCGATACGCTGGTGCGCGCGACCGTCGCGAACAGCGATTTCAGGCCGGAGCGATCCATGTCCTCAGGTTCTTCGGGCTCAACTGTGACAGCGACAGAGCGCTGGCTGGCCGGAACGAAGGTGACGCCGCCTTCGCGCGGCCGGACAGGGGGTAGCGCGGCTGTAACAAGGCGGCCCTCCGGCGCCGTAGCGGGCGTCTGATCCGGGACGCCGGTGCCGCGCAGAGCGGCGATGGCGGCGTCGGCGAGCGCCGTCGGCCGGATTGGCGGCAACGGTGCATTGGTCGGGCTGCCGGCGGGGCTGGCGGCAAGGGCGAGGGTGGTTGCCGCGACCATCTCGTCAGGCCGCCGTGGCGGCAGCGAGGCGAGGATGAGACGCGGGTCGGCCGCAGCGCCCGATTGCGGCGCGAAGGCGAGCGCGCCGCCGGTCGCGGGCAGGGCCGCGATCTGGACCGGGTCGTCGCCCGGCAGGGAGAGGCCGCGCGGCCGGGCCAGCGGCAGCGGCGCATCCATAAGCTGCGGCCTGTTCTCAGGCGCACGCTGCTGCGGCGGCGTGGGCAGGGCGGTTGGCTCCGGAGCCGGGGCTGCGGCGGCCGCCGCAGGAGGCGGCGCTGCGGCGGTCTGCGGAGCGAGCCGCTCGGAGCGTTCGCGCGTGAGCGCCCGCGTCGTCGGCTCCGGTGCCATGGCGACGGCGAAGCGGCCACCATCGCCGGCGTTGCTGTCGGCATAGCCGGGGCTGGCATAGGCCATGACGGCCGGCTGTTGGCGTGGCGCGCTGCGGCGGCCGCGGGTCGGCCGGGCATCGGCCTCCTCGTCGTCGCCGCCGAAGAGCGAGGCCCACAGGCTCTTGCCGCCGGAGGCCGCGACAGCGCCCTCGTCGGCATCGGCGACCGCATAGCCGCCGACCGAGCCGCCGCCCGAGAGGATTTCGGCCCTGGCGAGCTCGTAGCCGGCAAGGGGCTGGCCGTCGGCCGGAATATGGACGGTCTTCTCGTCCGGGAAGAGGCGCACGAGCTGGTCGCGGGTCATGCGCGGCCAGGAGCGGACCGAGCCGACATCGAGATGGACGAAGGGGGTGTGGGCGTTGGGGTAGAAGCCGACGCCGCCGCGCTGGAGCCGCATGCCGATCTCGCGGATGCGCGCCGTGGGAACGTCGGGCAGGTAGAAGTCCATCGCCTTGCCGAGCATGTGCTGGCTGTGCTTGGCGACCGCGCGCGAGCGCCGGCGCAGCATGGCGTTAGTATTAGGCGAGCGATAGGCGGAGACGACGTGGAAGGGCTGGTCGGAGCCGAGCTGGCGCTGCACCTCCCAGACGACGTCGAACAGGCGCGGATCCATGCGGATCGGCTCGTCGCTGCGCCAGTCGCGCAAGGCCCAGTTCAGCTTCTCCAGCGCCGAAGAGTCGTAGCGGCCATCACGCTTGAAGGTGATGGTCGTCTCCTCCTTGGTGTGCATGTGCCGGATGGTGATCGTGCGGGTATCGCCGTTGGCGATGGCATCCTGCGTGCTGCGAACGGCCAGGAACGAGGCGGCGCAGGCCATGCCGAGGGTCAGGACGCGCCGCATGGCTGGCCTTGAGCCGGACGGCAACCATCCTGCAAGCTTGGCGGTGATCCTGCCCAATCTGTCTGACCCGTCTCGGTGCCCCCGCCGAAGCGGTACGATGAACGTGAACGAACAGTTGCGGAGAAGCGTTAACGGCTCGTTAGCGAGCCGACAATCGCTGCGCCAGAAAATACTGGGACGAGGTGGCTAAAGACGGATCATGGCAAAAAGGCGCCCGCCTTGTGGCGGGCCCATTTTAGCCACGTTGTTCGAGCGCCTGCCGGACGAGGCGGTGGAAGCCGTAGACATCGTCGAAGCGGGTGACATGGCCGTCCGCGCCGACGACGATCGTGTTGTAGACGAGATGGATCGGCAGCGGCTGCGGCAGATTGATTCGCCGCTCGCCCGAACCGATCAGGCGCTTCAGCCGCTCATGCGTCCATTCCGGGCCGAGGACCTGATCCGCCAGCGCGAACGGGTTCTCGACGCGCACGCAGCCATGGCTGAGCGCCCGCCGCTCGCCGGCGAAGAGCCGGCGATTCGGCGTGTCGTGCAGATAGACCGCGTGCTCGTTCGGGAACATGAACTTGATCCAGCCGAGCGCATTGCGCTCGCCGGGCGGCTGGCGCACCGAGACGCCGCCGCCCCTGGTGCGGGTGACGACATAGCCGCGCTTGGCGGCATAGTCCGGATCGGCAGCGAGCCCCGGCAGGAACTCCTTCTTCAGGATCGAAGGCGGCACGTACCAGGACGGGTTGACGATGACGTGGTCCATCTTGTGCGAGAAGATGGGCGTCGCCGATTCCGGCTTGCCGATGATCGTGCGGGCTTCATGCACCACCTTGCCGGAGCGGATCACGCGCACGCGCATCTCCGGCACATTGACCATGATGTGGTCGGTGCCGAGATCGGGCGGCAGCCAGCGCCAGCGCTCCATCTGGGCGACGATGTCCTCCTCGCCGCGTGCGCTCGCTGGCTTGCCGAGCGCCGCGAGCGTGCGCTCGCTCAGGATGCCATTGGCCGGCAGCCCGGCCTTCTTCTGGAAATCGGCCAGCGCCAGCGAGGTCGAGCGGTCGAAGACCGGCTCCTCGCTCGGGCCGAGGCCGAGGCGTGCGCGCACCAGCGGGACGCGCTCGTCGCGCATGCCGAGCTTGAGCGCCGGGCCGGCGGGAATGCGCACCAGCGGCGTGTCGTCGAGATGCTCGCGCATCTCCGCGAGCTTGGCCTTGAGGCGCTGGTAGCCCTCATGCGGCGGGTTGTAGGCTGCGAGCACGGCGCCGGCATCCGCCGCGCCGGCGAGCTCGGAGAGCACTTCGGTGGCCGAGGGCAGATAGAGGGTCGGCGTGATCAGCTTCGAGAGCCGGCGCGGGTCGATGCGGCCGCCGCGGGCATCGCGGGCATAGAGCACGGCGAGCGCCGAGAGGCGGATATCGGCCTCGGCCAGCTTGGCCTTGTCGCTCGCCTCGAAAGCGGGGAGGGGGTAGTCGCCCGGACGCAGGCCATCCTCGCCGGCGCGGCCGAGCTGCGCGACGATGCGCTTGCCCGCCTCGTTCCAGCCCTTGCCGTCGATCCAGAACGGCTTGTTCTCGTTGGCCTGATAGGCGGCGATGATCTCGTTGCGCTCGCGCTCGGATAGCCGGTGCACCGCAACCGCATCCTGAAGGTGTTCGGCCACGGCCGCGGCGAATTCGAGGCCCGGCGGCAACGTGACGACGACCTTCGGGATTTCGGGCGGCGGCACCAGCGGCTCGACGCTTTGCAGCGGCCCGGTCTGCGGTGCAGGCGCCACTGGCTCGACGGCCTTGGAGGCCGGCACCAGCGCGGGGTCGGTTGCCGGCATCTCGATCGCCGGGATGTCGAGCGTGACCGGCTCCTCCTCGGCCTCCACCGGCGCGGTGGCGTCGAGCTTGGCCGGATCGCGCGGGCCGCCGGCCGAAACCGTGCCGGTGACGATCTCCGGCTCGGAGGCGGCGCCGGAATGCGCGATCGGGGCTGGCGGGGAGGCGGTGCGCTCCGAATCGAGCAGCTTCAGCTCCGGCTGCTCGGGCAGCGGAACGCCGAGCGTGGCGTCGATCTGAACCGGCGTTTCGGCACGGAGCGGGAGGCATCCCATCATGATGGCCAGGGCGGATGCCGAGGTCAGTTTCGCCCAATGGCGAGGAGGCATGGTCGCTTTCCCGATAGCTGCCGAAGTCGCGCTCTTCCTGCGTGACTCGGTTGGTTGAAACAAGATGCGGCGGCGCAACAGGCCACTGCATTCATTAGACGTGGCTCAGGCCGCGTCGGTTTCATCGGGGCCGTTCTCGCTGTCGATCAGCCCGTATTCCTTGAGCTTGCGATAGAGCGTCGAGCGGCCGATGCCGAGCTTGCGCGAGACCTCGGACATGTGTCCGCGGTAATGCGCCAGCGCGAAGGTGATGATCTCGCGCTCCAGCTCGTCGAGCTTGCGCATGTCGGAGCCGGCGACGAGTTCGAGCGCGTTGGGGTCGCGCACCGGCATCTGGATGATGCGCGGCGGCGGCTCGCCCTGCGCCTCGCCGCGGGCGATCGGGGCCGGTGCCGGCGGAATGCTGACATCGTAGCCCTCCATCTGCGCGGCGATCTGGGGGAATTCGCTGATATCGAGCTCGTCGCCATCGGCGAGGACCACGGCCCGGAACACCGCGTTTTCGAGCTGGCGTACATTGCCCGGCCAGTCGTAGCTGCTGATCAGCGCGATGGCTTCCCGGGTGATGCCGCTGAGCTTGCGCCCCTCTTCGGCGGCGAAGCGGGCGAGAAAGCCGCGCGCCAGATCGGCGATGTCCTCGCGGCGCTGGCGCAGCGGCGGCAGCGTGATCGGGAAGACGTTGAGGCGGTAGTAGAGGTCCTCGCGGAACTCGCCGCGCTTCACCTGATCCAGCAGACTCTTGTTGGTGGCGGAAATCAGCCTGATGTCGACGCGCACGGATTTCTTGCCGCCGACCGGATCGACCTCGCCTTCCTGGATGGCGCGCAGCAGTTTGACCTGGGCGTCGAGCGGCAATTCGCCGACCTCGTCGAGGAAGAGCGTGCCGCCATTGGCTTCGACGAACTTGCCGAGATGGCGCTCGGTTGCGCCGGTGAAGGCGCCCTTCTCATGGCCGAACAGGATCGACTCGACGAGATTATGCGGAATCGCGCCGCAATTGACCGTGACGAAGGGCTTGCCCCGGCGGTCGCTGGAGCCCTGGATGGCGCGGGCCAGAACTTCCTTGCCGACGCCGGATTCGCCTTCGATCAGGACCGGGATGTTGGACTTCGCCGCGCGCTCGGCGAGGCGGACGACGCGCCCCATGTCGGGGCTCTTGGTTGCGAGGTCGCGGAAACCCAGCGTGTTCGAGGCGCGGTGCTTGATGTAGCGCAGCTCATGTTCGAGCGCGCCGAGCTTCAGCGCGTTCTTGAGCGAGACCTGCAAGCGCTCGGCGCCGACCGGCTTCACCACGAAATCGGCCGCGCCGGCACGCATCGCCGCGACGACGGTCTCGATCGAGCCGTTCGCGGTCTGGACGATGATCGGGGTCTCGATGCCGCGCTCGCGCAGATTGGCCAGCACGCCCATGCCGTCGAGGCCCGGCATCTGCAGGTCGAGCACGACGGCGTCGATCCGTTCGCCATCCGGCCCGCCGAAGAGGGCGACCGCTGCCTTGCCGTCCTCGGCCACGATCACCTCGTAGCCGAAGCGCTTCAGCATCGCGTCGAGCAGGCGGCGTTGGACGGGATCGTCGTCGACGACGAGGACGGTGGCGGTCATGACACCTCGAAAGATGATGCAATATCAAAGAAATGCTTTGTGCCGACGGAATCACCTGTTCCGTTCTGGGGCATCCTCGGCCAGAAGGGTTAAGCGGGATTTAAACCCCGGCGCACACCGGCGGTCGCACCGGCGTTGATCCGCGGGCGGAGCCCGGCCTATGGAGGGAGCCTAAGTCAGTGCGCCGAGGTGTCGAGCGAATGAGCTTCCAAGAGACGATCTGGCAGATGATCCGGCGCTCCGGCGCCAAGGCGGGGGTGGCCAAACCGGCCAGGACGCTCGGCGAACTGCCGGAATGGGATCTGAGCCATCTCTATCCGGGTGTCGATTCGCCGGAGCTGAAGAGCGATCTCGGGCGGGCGCTCTCTGAGGCGCAGGCGCTCGCAGAGCACTATCGCGGCAAGCTCGCCGATCTCGCAGCCCAGCCGGACGGCAGCGAGACGCTCGCGGAAGCGGTCAAGCGCTATGAGGGCCTGAGCGATCTGCTCGGACGGATCGGCGCCTATGCCGGCCTCGTCTATTCCGGCGACACCACCGACCCGCAGCGCGCCAAGTTCTATGGCGATACGCAGGACAAGGTAAATGCCGCGATCACCGAGCTGCTGTTCTTCGAACTCGAGCTCAACCGCATCGCCCCCGAGGTGATGGCCAAGGTCGCGGGTGCGGCTCCCCTTTCGCATTGGAAGCCCTGGATCGACGATCTCGCCAAGGACAAGCCGCACCAGCTCGACGATCAGATCGAGGCGCTGTTCCACGAGAAGTCGATGACGGGCGCCGCCGCCTGGAACCGGCTCTTCGACGAGACGATCGCCTCGCTGCGCTTCACCGTCGACGACGAGGAGCTGACGCTCGAACTGACGCTGAACAAGCTGCAGGACAGCGATGGCGAGGTGCGCCGCAAGGCGGCGGAGGCGCTGAGCGCGGTGTTCCGCAAGGAGCTGCGCACCTTCGCGCTGATCACCAATACGCTGGCGAAGGACAAGGAAATCTCGGACCGCTGGCGCAAATTCGAGGATGTCGCGGATTCCCGCCATCTCGCCAACCGGGTCGAGCGCGAGGTGGTCGACGCTCTGGTCGCGGCGGTGCGCGAAGCCTATCCGCGCCTGTCGCATCGCTATTATCGCCTCAAGGCCAAATGGTTCGGCCGTGATGCGCTGGATTTCTGGGATCGCAACGCGCCTCTGCCGCAGGTCGAGCAGCGCACCATTCCCTGGACCGAGGCGCGCGAAACCGTGCTGTCGGCCTATGGTGCCTTCTCGCCGAAGATGGCGGCGATCGCACAGCGCTTCTTCGACGAGCGCTGGATCGATGCCCCGCCGCGTCCCGGCAAGGCGCCCGGCGCCTTCGCGCACCCCACCGTGCCGTCAGCACATCCCTATGTGCTGCTCAACTACCAGGGCAAGCCGCGCGACGTGATGACGCTGGCGCATGAGCTGGGCCACGGCGTGCATCAGGTGCTGGCGGCGCCGAACGGGGCGCTGATGGCGCCGACGCCGCTGACGCTGGCCGAGACGGCGAGCGTCTTCGGCGAGATGCTGACCTTCCGCCGGCTGCTCGACGCGACCACCGACCGCAAGCAGCGCAAGGCGATGCTGGCCGCCAAGGTCGAGGACATGATCAACACGGTCGTGCGCCAGATCGCCTTCTACTCCTTCGAGCGGAAGGTCCATCAGGCCCGCCGCGAGGGCGAGCTGACGCCGGAAGCGCTGTGCGAGATCTGGATGAGCGTGCAGGCGGAGAGCCTCGGCCCGGCGATCCGGCTGACGGCGGGCTACGAGCCGTACTGGTGCTATATCCCGCACTTCATCCATTCGCCGTTCTACGTTTACGCCTACGCCTTCGGCGACTGCCTGGTGAACTCGCTCTACGGCGTCTACCAGAACGCTGCGGAAGGCTTCCAGGAGCGCTATTTCGCGCTGCTCTCGGCCGGCGGCAGCAAGCCCTATTCCGAGCTGCTGAAGCCCTTTGGCCTCGATGCGAAGGACCCCGGCTTCTGGCAGATCGGGCTCAGGATGATCGAGGGCATGATCATCGAGCTCGAAGGGATGGAGTGAGGCGCAGTCTTCCCTTCTCCCCTTGCGGGAGAAGGTGGCAGCGCGGAGCGCTGACGGATGAGGGGTGGCGCGACCTCTCCAAAGAAGTGCTTCGTCGGGGCGCAAACGATTCAGGGCAGCGCGGCCCCTCATCCACCCCTGCCGGGGCACCTTCTCCCGCAAGGGGAGAAGGGATAGGGCGTTCTGGGTCTCATGCCCTTCCTCAGAACTGCACCCTGAGCCCGACCATCGAGACGTTCGCGGTGTAATCGTTGCCCGGCGACGTCGAGTTCAGGCGCTCATGGGTAAAGCTGGCGCGGATCGCGAAGGTGCGGGTCAGCTTGTATTCGATCCGCGCGCCGATATTCATCTGGTTCTCGCGCAGATTCTGCCCCTCATAGTCGGTGCGGCTGAAACCGGTGAAGCCGGTGACCGTGAGGTTGCGGCGCAGCGCATGGGCGATTTCCAGAATTGCCCCCCGCACCCTCGTGCCCGAGGAGCCGGCGATAGTGGTGTCGCCGAGCGTGGCCGAGCCGCGCAGCGTCACCGTCGTCAGCGGCGTCGGCGACCACAGCACCGCCGCATCACCGACGAAGCCGCGCAGGTTCTTCAGGCGGGGGTCCTCGTAGCTGCGGTTCTGGTAGCCGCCCGAGATCTCGCCGGCGAGCTGGCGGCTGATCTCGAAGGTCGAGCCGATGCGGCCGCTCACGCCGTTCGACGAACGCATATAGCCGCCCGAATCGATCTTGTCGTCGAATTTGCGCTGGTCGATGTCGCCCTGGATGAAGGGCCTGAAGCCCGGCGTGACCTCATAAGCGGCACGCAGGCGCAGGCCGTAATCGGTCTGGTTGCGGTCCTGCTGCGAAAGGGTCGCGCCGTTGGAGAGCTGCGCGTTCTGATAGTCGCTGCGATCGACCGAGCCGCGCAGGGTCAACTGCAACCGGTTGAAGTCATGGCTGACGCCGGCCGAGCCGCCATATTGCCAGACCAGCGGCCGGCCCACGACGGCGGCGGTCAGGTCGGGCGAGCCTGGGCGTTGCGTATCGAGCCGCATACGCGATTCGAGCAGGATGCGGGTGTCACGCGTGGCGTCCAGGCGCAGGTCGAGATTGCCTTCACCGTCCGGCCGCGAGGCCTGGCTGTCCCTGAAATACTGGAAATAGCCGCCGCGCAGCCGGCCGCTGAGCTGATGCACGTTCCAGTCGGACTGGATGTCGAGATCGCCTTCGTAGCGGGCGAAGGGCGAGCCCTTCACGCCGGGCGTGGAACTGCGCTGCGGGTTGGTGTCGTAGCCGATCGAGTTGGTGAAACCCGGCCGCAGGGTCACCGAGCCGAGACGCAACCCCAGCGCGGCATAGGGGTCCTCTTCCGCCGCGGTGCGGCGCCGGGGGGGCGGCGGCGGAGGCGGTGCGGGCTGCGGCAGCGTCGCCACGGCGGGCAGGGCCGGCCGGAACTGGCGCTGCGTGACGCCGCGCAGGGCCGGCGCCTGGACAGGCTGGCTGGCGCGGGCGGGCTGGCGCGTCGAGACGGCCGAGCCCTGATTCCTGACCGGGGCGGCCGGATTGCGTAGGGCATCGGGCTCGGCAGTGCCCGGTGCGAGCGGCGTCTCGGGCGGGGCCGGCTGCTGCGCGATATAGGTCGGGGTGCCCGTCCTCAGCGCGTTCGCCTGCTGCGCCGCGGCCGTCGTCCAGCCGAGCGCGAGCCCGGCCAGGGTGGTGCCGGACAGAAGCAGGATGGTCGTGCGACCGGACACGGGGTTCGCCAGGCTCCAGGCAACAGCTCACGCGCCCTGGAGGGCGCGCATGGTTAACGGAGTTAGAACGAACAGGGTTAAGGAGCCGTCAACGAAGCGGTCGCGCTGATCAGCTTCCGGAAAAGTGTCTCACGGTTTTCCGACAAGAATCTGCGACAAAACAAGAGGCCCAGGCAGACCATTCGTTGGCTTGCCAAGGAATGTCTGCTTAGCCTCGGCGGTGGCAATCGCGCGTCTCCTCGTGCTACAGCGCCGGCCATGATCGCCGATATCCGCGCCTCCGCCCTTCGCACCGTCGCCACCGAGCGTGCCGGACTCGACACGCTCCATGACGCGCTCGCCGACGGGCTCGGCCAACCCTTCGCCGATGCCGTCGCGCTGATCCGGGCTGCGAGCGGGCGTGTGATCGTCTCGGGGATGGGCAAGTCCGGCCATGTCGGGCGCAAGCTGGCTGCGACGCTGGCCTCCACCGGCACGCCCGCCCATTTCGTCCATCCGGCCGAGGCGAGCCATGGCGATCTCGGCATGGTGCAGCCCGAGGACGTGGTGATTGCGCTGTCATGGTCGGGCGAAACCGCGGAGCTTGCCGCGCTCGTCGGCTATACCCGGCGGTTTCGGGTCGGCCTGATCGCCTTCACGGCGAATCCCGAGAGCACGCTCGGCAAGGAAGCCGACGTTGCGCTGATCCTGCCCAAGGCGACGGAAGCCTGCCCGAACGGGCTCGCGCCGACCACCTCGACGACGATGCAGATCGCGCTCGGCGACGCGCTGGCGGTGGCGCTGCTGGAAGCGCGCGGCTTCTCGCGGCAGGATTTCTTCGTCTACCACCCCGGCGGCAAGCTCGGTGCGCAGCTCAAGACCGTCGAGAGCATCATGCATCGCGGCGCCGAATTGCCGCTGGTCGGCCTCGACACGCTGCTGCCTGACGTCATTGCGATGATCTCGGAGAAGAGCTTCGGCTGCGCCGTCGTGATGGATCTGGACGGCAAGCTCGCCGGCGTCGTCACCGATGGCGATCTGCGCCGCAAGGCGACGATGGGCGGCGGCGGCTCGCTCAGGGCACGCGACATCATGACGGCGAATCCACGGCGCATCGGGCTCGATACGCTCGCCGTCGAGGCGCTGGAGCTGGTCAACCGCATGCGGATCACCGCGCTGGTCGTCGTGGACGAGCAGGAGAGGCCGGTCGGGCTGGTGCATGTCCACGACCTGCTGGCGATGGGCGTCGCCTGATCCCAGCCCGTCACGCTCGGGCTTGACCCGAGCATCTCGTGACGCGGAGGCTCCGGAGCCTCTGCTTGCCAGAGATTCTCGGGTCTGCGCTTCGCTCCGCCCGAGAATGACGGCGCGGCCGTGCGGATAGGCTCTTGCCATGTGGGCGGCGCGGTCTATCTAAAGCTGTAGAGACTATAGCTTTTGAGGTGAGGCCATGGCTGCACTGGACAGGCTCGAACGCGTGATGCCGATCGGCGCGCTGGCGGAGCGCACCGGAGTCAAGGTCGAGACGATCCGTTATTACGAGCAGGTCGGGCTCCTGCCGCCGCCGGAACGCTCCGAGGGCAACCAGCGCCGCTACGGCCGGCGCCATGCCGAGCGGCTCGCCTTCATCAAGCATGCGCGCGATCTCGGCTTCGCCGTCGACAATATCCGCACGCTGCTCAGGCTCTCCGATACGCCCGGCATCGCTTGCGACGAGGCGCATGCGATCTCCGTCTCGCATCTCGAAGAGGTTCGGGACAAGATCGCGAAGCTGCGCTCGCTGGAGAAGGAGCTGGAACGGATCGCCACCACCTGTTCTGGCGGTGTCGCCGCCTGCGACTGCGCGATCATCGAGGCGCTGGCCGATCACGGACAGTGCGCTCACGCCCATCATTGAGGCGGTCTGGCCGACTTGCCATTTGAACGGCCGAAACGCGCGGTCATCCCGGGCTTGACCCGGGATCCATGCCGGAGCGCTTCCGATGGAGGTTCAGGCATGGATCCCGGATCGGCGCCGCTGACGCGGCTTGTCCGGGATGACCGCGCGCCTGTTCGGTTGGAAAGCCTTCGCGTCAATTGCCTCTCGTTTCCGGGGCGGAAGGGCTTAAATAGGAAAGGTGCCGCGCGGCCTGCTGCCGCCGCCACGAGGGTTTCACGGGAGGGCGCGCTATGCCGGGATGGCCCATGCCGAAGGGAGGACAGCTCCGAAAAGGGAACAAATCCCGATTCTGCCGGAGTCCGCGATTCGGCCTCGCTTCGTTCCAGACTCGTTCCTGATTCCCGTCCACGCTCCCGCCCGCATGGGCGGGCGAGATGATCGGCTCCTTCGCCTTGCTTCCGTTTCGTTCGCTGCCACCTGCCGCCCGCGCTCATGGCGTGACGGCGGTGCTGGGGCCCACCAATACCGGCAAGACCCACCTTGCCATCGAGCGCATGGTCGCTCACCCCACGGGGATGATCGGCCTGCCGCTCAGATTGCTGGCGCGCGAGGTCTACCAGCGCGTGGTCGACAAGGTCGGCCTCAAGGCCGTCGCCCTCGTCACCGGCGAGGAGAAGATCAAGCCGGAGCGGCCGCGCTTCTGGGTCTGCACCGTCGAGGCGATGCCGCGCGACCTCGCGGTCGATTTCGTCGCGATAGACGAAATCCAGCTCGCTTCCGACCTCGACCGCGGCCATGTCTTCACCGATCGGCTGCTCAACCGCCGCGGCCGGGCCGAGACGATGCTGATCGGCGCCGGGACGATGAAGCCGCTGATCGAGCAGCTCATCCCCGGCGTCAATGTCGTCACGCGCCCGCGCCTCTCCAACCTGACCTTCGCCGGTGACCGCAAGATCACCCGGCTCCCGCCGCGCTCGGCCGTCGTCGCCTTCTCGGTCGAGGAGGTCTATGCCATCGCCGAGCTGATCCGCCGGCAGAAGGGCGGGGCGGCCGTCGTGCTCGGTGCGCTCAGCCCGCGCACCCGCAATGCCCAGGTCGAGATCTACCAGTCCGGCGATGTCGATTACCTCGTCGCCACCGATGCGATCGGCATGGGGCTCAATCTCGACGTCAATCACATCGCCTTTGCCGGGGAGCGGAAGTTCGACGGGCATCACTACCGCAAGCTCAACCCGGCCGAATTCGGCCAGATCGCCGGCCGCGCCGGGCGGCATCTGCGCGACGGCACCTTCGGCACCAGCGGGCGCTGCCCGCCCTTCGACGCGGAACTGGTCGAGGCGATCGAGAATCATCGCTTCGAGCCGGTGCGCCAGATGCAGTGGCGCAATTCCGACCTCGATCTGCGCTCGATCGCCGGCCTCATCGACACGCTCAATATCCAGCCATCTGAACTCGGGCTGACGCGAGCGCTGATCGCCGAGGACATGACGACCTTGGAGATTCTGGCAAGGGACCCCGATGTCGCGGCGCTGGCGCATGGGCGCGCAGCGGTCGAGCGGCTCTGGGAGGTCTGCGGCTTGCCCGACTACCGCAAGATCTCGCCGATGCAGCACGCCGATCTCGCGACGACGCTGTATCTCAGGCTGATGCGCCACGGCAGGCTCGATGCCGACTGGTATGCGACGCAACTCGCCTCGCTCGACCGCACCGATGGCGAGATTGACACGCTCTCCGCCAGGATCGCGCAGGTCAGGACCTGGACCTATGTCGCCAATCGTCCGGACTGGTTGCCTGATCCTGAGCATTGGCAGGGGATGGCTCGTCTTGTAGAGGACAAGCTGTCGGACGCTCTGCACGAGCGTCTGGCCCACCGATTTGTCGATCGGCGCACCAGCGTGCTGATGCGCCGCTTGCGGGAGAATGCGATGTTGGAGGCTGAGGTCACCGCGACGGGCGACGTGCTCGTCGAGGGCCAGCACGTGGGAATGCTGCAGGGCTTCCGCTTTACGGCGGACCCGAAGGCCGGTGGGGCTGAGGTCAAGGCCCTGAACCTGGCGGCGACGAAGGCGCTCGGCGCCGAGATCGAGTCGCGGGCGGCGCGCGTCGTGCTGGCGGGCGATGATGCCTTCGTGCTCTCGCATGATGGGCTGGTGCGCTGGACCGGCGAGCCGGTGGCGCGCCTTGTCGCCGGCGAGAAGGTGCTGGAGCCGCGGCTGCGCCTTCTTGTGGAAGAACACCTCACCGGAGCAGCGCGCGAGCAGGTCGAGGCGCGCCTCAATCTCTGGCTGAAGAATCACATCACCCGCCTGCTCGGCGCGATCCAGATCCTCGAAGCGGCCGAGAGCGTCATCGGCATCGCGCGCGGCATTGCCTATCAGGCGGCCGAGGCGCTCGGCGTGCTCGAGCGCTCCAAGGTCGGCGAGGAGATGAAGGCGCTCGATCAGGAGGGCCGCGCCGCGCTGCGCCAGCTCGGCATCCGCTTCGGCGCTTTCCACATCTATATGCCGGCGCTGCTGAAGCCGGCGCCGCGTGCGCTCGCCGCCCAGCTATGGGCGCTGAAGCATGGCGGGCCGGAGACGGCCGGGCTCGACGACATCGCCCATCTGGCGGCGTCGGGCCGGACCTCCTTCCCGGTCGACAAGGCCGTGCCGAAGGGGCTCTATCGCGCGGCGGGCTATCGGGTCTGTGGCGAGCGGGCCGTGCGCGTCGATATCCTCGAGCGCCTCGCCGACCTGATCCGCCCGGCGATCGCCTATCGCCCCGGCGTCACGCAGGGCACGCCGCCGGCCGGCGCCGCCGATCAGGACGGCTTCGTCGCCACCGGCGCGATGACCTCGCTCGTTGGCTGCGCGGGCGAGGATTTCGCCTCGATCCTGCGCTCGCTCGGCTATGTCTCGGTGAAGCGCCCGGGTCCGGCGATCACCGTGCCGCTGGCGCCGCCGCCGGCCGCGACCGAGCCGGCTCAGCCCGTCGCCGCTGATGAAGCTGCTGCCGAAACCGCGTCCGCCGCGAGCGAGACCGCAGAGGTTCCTGCGGAGGCTGAAGGGCCGAGCGAGCCGGTTGCGGCGCTGAACGAAGATGCGCTGGCGGAGGGCGAGGCTCCTGCCGTCGAAGCGCCTGCCGTGGAGACGGCCGATACGCCGATCCTGACCGAGGCCGAACTGGATCAGGTGCGCGAACCGGTTCCGGCGGATGCGCTGGTGGCCCTGCCGGTGGCGGCAGAAGCTGTCGAGGCGGCAGCCGCCGAGGTTCCCGTCGCCGAAGCCGCGCCGGCCGAGCCCGAGCTCATCGAGGTCTGGCGGCCGCATCGCCATCAGGGCGGGCGCCGGCCCGAGCATGGCCAGCGCGGGCGTCGGGACGGCGACCAGCGCCGCGGCGAACGGCCGCAGCGCGAAGGTCGCCCGGAAGGTCAGCGTCGGGATCAGCGTCCCGGCCAGCAGCGCCCGGCTGCCGCAGGTGCCGAGGGCGAGGGCGCGCAGGCCCAGCGCCAGGAGCGGCCACGCCATGATGAGCGGCCGCGCCATGACGAGCGTCCGCGCCGCGACGATCAGCAGCCACGGCAGGGCCGCCCCGAAGGCGGCCGCGGCCCGCGGCCCGATTTCAAGCGCGACGGCCGCCCCGGCGGTCCGCGGCGCGAGGAGCGCGGCAATGAGCGCTTCCAGCAGGCGCCGCGTCCGCGCCAGGCCAATCGCGAGCCGGATCCGGATTCGCCCTTCGCCAAGCTGGCGGCGCTCAAGGCGCAGCTCGAGGGCAGCAAGAACTAGGGTCCACAACGAGTACGGACCCTAAGCGCATCCGGGAGGCGCTGACCGCTTGCAGGAGCATCGCCAACGCCTCGACAAATGGTTGTGGTTCGCGCGCTTCGCGCGGACGCGGCCCTCCGCCGTGCGTTTGGTGGAGGACGGGCATGTCCGAATCGAGGGGCGGCGTGCCGAGAATCCGGCGCAGGGCATCCGGGTCGGAGCGGTGCTGACGCTCGCTCTGCCGCACGCCACCATGGTCGTCAGGGTCCTGGGCTTTGCCGAGCGGCGCGGCCCTTTCGAGACGGCGCGGCAGCTCTATGAGCGGCTCGACGGCGGCAGCGGCGATGCGCCGCTTGCGAAGGCGGAAGGCGAGGACTAGAGCATTTTCGAGCGAAGTGGATACCGGTTCGCGTGAAGAAAATGCGATAAACAAGGGCTCTAAATTCGCGCCCGGCGATCGGTGGGCGCCGAAATCGGGCTGGAGATGGAAATCGTCTCCACGGCGCCCCCGAAATGAAAAATCGTTCTGCCGAAGATCACGAAAACAGCCTTGAACCTGCGCCGGGCAAGGGTTTATGGGCTTGTTTAGAAGCATTGGAAGGGCCGACCCATGACCTATGTGGTCACCGAGAACTGCATCAAGTGCAAGTACATGGATTGCGTCGAGGTCTGCCCGGTCGACTGCTTCTATGAAGGCGAGAACATGCTCGTCATCCACCCGGACGAGTGCATCGACTGCGGCGTCTGCGAGCCGGAATGCCCGGCCGAGGCGATCAAGCCCGACACCGAGCCCGGCCTCGAAAGCTGGCTGCAGCTCAATGGGAAATACGCCTCGAGCTGGCCCAACATCACCCAGAAGAAGGAGCCGCCGGCGGACGCGAAGGCGTTCGATGGCGTGGCTGGAAAGCTCGAGATGTTCTCCGCGGAGCCAGGCGAAGGCGACTGATTTAGACCCTCTTGCGCTCCCCGCGCTGCGTTAACCACAGCTTTGCCATGCCCCCGCAGGAGAACGCTTGCCGGCGTTTACCTTTGATTCGGCGTGTTTTTTGTGCTACAAGCTAGCCCCAGTCGAATTGGTTCCGCATGCCCCTGCGAGATTCCCAGAAATGGGGTGCCCCCAAAAGATCGGAACGACATGATGACCGGCCTCTGTGCCGGATTTTAATTGTCGGTCTCATCCAGGGCGAATGAAGCAGTCGACTAAGGGAGCGTGAAGCGGTGCCTTTCTAGGGTCGCGTCAGGCGGAAAGTCTCCGGCCAGCCGGACGGAGACGGATCATCGCGTGCTCGCGTCGAGCGGGCCGGTCAGGAGTCGTAACGGCATGTCCACTGCGAAGAAAGCTGTTGTGCGCCAGGGTTTCAAGACGGGCGAATACGTCGTCTATCCGTCCCATGGCGTCGGCCAGATTACGGCGATCGAGGAACAGGAAGTCGCAGGTTTCAAACTCGAACTCTTCGTGGTCAGCTTCTCCAAGGACAAGATGACGTTGCGCGTTCCCACCGCGAAGGCCGCCAGCGTCGGCCTGCGCAAGCTCGCCGACGCCGAATCCGTCGCCAAGGCGCTGACCACGCTCACCGGCCGCGCCCGCATCAAGCGCACCATGTGGTCGCGCCGCGCACAGGAATACGAAGCGAAGATCAATTCGGGCGATCTCGTCGCCATCGCCGAGGTGGTGCGCGATCTCTACCGCTCCGAGGCGCAGCCCGAGCAGTCCTACTCCGAGCGCCAGCTCTATGAGGCCGCCCTCGACCGCATGACCCGCGAGATCGCGGTGGTCGACGACGTCACCGAGACCGAGGCGCTCAAGAAGATCGAAGGGCAGCTCGCCAAGTCGCCGCGCCGCGCCAGCAAGACCGAGGCGGCCGATGCCGATGCGGATCTCGAGAACGACAACGAGGACCTGCAGGAAGAGGCTGCCTGAGCGGCGTCTTTCCTTCCAGGATGCGAAACCCGGCGGGCGACCGCCGGGTTTTTTGTTGCCGGCTCCCGGCGGGCTCAGGCCGTGCCCGTTCCCGCCTTGAGGAAGGTGACCGTGCGCTGCCAGGCCTGCTTGGCGGTTGCGGCATCGTAGCGCTCGGCGCTGGTGTCGTTCATGAAAGCGTGGTCGACATCCGGATAGACGATCGCATCGTAGTGGATGCCGGCGGCTTTCAGCGCCTTCTCGTAATCGGGCAGCATCTGGACGAGGCGCGTATCGCGTGCGGCCTGCTGGATCAGGAGGCGGGACTTGATCAGCGGCACCTTGGCGAGATCGGGCGAGCGTCCGTAGAAGACGACACCTGCTGCAAGCTCCGGCGCGGAGACGGCGAGGTCGTTGACCGCGCCGCCGCCCCAGCAGAAGCCGACGGCCCCGACCTTGCCGTTCGCGTCCGGGCGGGAGGCGAGGTATTTCAGGGCCGCGCGGCCCTGTCTGACGACGGCCTCTGTGGACAGTTGCGGGAAAAGCGCGCGGGCGGCGTCTGCGTCGCCCGGCGTGCCGCCGACTGGGGTGAGGAAGTCGAGGCCGAGTGCGGTGAAGCCTTCCAGCGCCATGCGCCGGGTGATGTCTTCGATATGCGGGTTGAGCCCGCGGTTCTCATGGATGACGAGCACCCCGCCCCGCTTGGCCTGGGCCTTCGGCGTGGCGAGATAGCCTTTGATGGCGACGCCATCGACAGTGGTGTCGAGGCGCGATGTCGTGATCCGGGCATCGTCCGGCGCGATCTGCTGTGCTCGCGCGTAGTTCGGCTCGAGCAAGGCGAGAGCCGCTTCCGCCGCGGCGGTGGAGCCGGCGATGGCGAGCAGCCGGTGCATGAAGATGCGTCGGTCGAGCGGCTTGTGGGTGTATTCGTCGTAGAGTTCGACGATCCTGCGATCGAGTGCCATATCCGCTCCCTTTTGCGTTATGGCGGCGATCATAGCGGCGGATTTGCCGTGTGCAGGGCGGCTCTCGGCCTTGTGAAGGAACGTTATTCGGCAACGATCTTGTAGCGTTGGCCCGGCGTCAGCGCGGCGTTGCGGTCAAGCCCGTTCAGGAGCTGGAAGAGCTCGCCGGGGCGGTCCTGCTCCGGCATGCGCTCGGCCATGCTGGCGATGCTGTCGCCGGCCTCGGCAGCGACCAGCCGGATCACCATCGGCCGGACAGCCTGAGCCTCGGCCGGGCTCAGGATGCGGAAGCTGTCGGCGATGGCGCGCATCGCCCGCTCGGGATCGCTCGCGCCGCGCGCGGCGAGGATGAAGCGGTAGACGCGCTCGCCGACCTGCACGGCGGCGAGGCGGAACATCCAGTCCGTGCCCTTGCCGTGGGCGATCACGGCCGGCTGTCCGGCGATCTCGATCTTCTCGATGCCGGTCGTCACGACACCCTCGATCCAGCCGGCGGCGACATAGGCTTCCAGTGTCTGGCCGCTTTTCAGCGTCACCGAATCGAAGCGCAGCGCCTGGGAGCCGCTGGCGCTGACGCCGATCACCATGTCCTGCGCGGCCTCCAGGCTGAAGCCTTCGGGCGCGGTGAAGCCGATACGCAAGGTGCTGTTGAGATAGCGCCGGCCGCGCACCACGCCGTCGCGCGGGTCGTCGCCATAGGCCAGGCCCTCGATCGCGTTGAGCCAGCGGTTGGTGTCGCGCTCGCCGATGCCGGGGGCGGCAATCTGGCGGGCCGCATTGGTCACAGCGGCGATGCGCTCGGGCGTCTGCGGGTGGCTGGAGAGGATGTCGAGCCGCTTGTCGTCGGCGCTCTGGTTCTGGCTGCTGTTGCGGAAGGCGGTGTTGCGGCCGAGCGTCGCCAGGAAGCGGCCGGCGCCATAGGGATCGTAACCGGCGCGCGCGATATTGCGCACGCTGATCTGGTCGGCGGTGAGCTCCTGCTGGCGCGAGAACCGGGCGAGCGAGAGCTTCGAGCCGGCCTTGACGGCGGCGCCCTGCGAGGGGTCCTTGAGGACCTGCGAGACGACCTGGCTCACCAGCGCCGATTCCGCCTCCTTTTCGGCGCGCTCGACGGCGTGCTGGGCAGTGACATGGGCGATTTCATGCGCCAGCACCGAAGCGATTTCGGAGGTGTCGTTGGCCAGCACGAGCAGGCCGCGCGTGACATAGAGCCGGCCATTGGGCAGGGCGAAGGCGTTGACCACCGGCGAATTGAGGATGGTGATCTCGTAATGGCCGATCTGGCCCTCGCCGGCCTTGGCGAGCCTCTGGACGACCTCGTCCAGCGCCGCGCGGGCCTTGGGCGCGCGGTATTCGCCGCCGAAGGCCGCGAGCAGGCGCTGATGCTCCTGGTCCGAAGCCCGCTGGACGGTGCTGATGCGCGGGGCGATCTCGTCGCTCGAATTCGTGCTCGCCGGCACGAACGGGCTCTGGTCGCCGAGGCAGCCGACGAGCAGCAGGCCGGGCAGCACGATGGCCGCCAGCCGCTTCGAATGCTGCGAGAGCGATGTCCGCCAGAGCTTCAGCATATCCTCAGTCGATCAGTTCCAGCGCCGCACGGGATGTCGCCTCCAGCAGGAGGCCGTCGCGTCCGGACAGGACGCCATAGGCGCGCACGCGTTTACCGCCCAGGCTGCCTGTGGTCCAGCCGGCGCCCTTCAATTCCCGCCACAGAGCCCGCGAGACGACGATCGAAGCAGCCTCCCCAGGCCGGCGAGAGAAGTTCAGATAGGTCCGCTGGGAGCGTTCGCCGACCGAGGCGATCCGGCCTTCCAGCATGACGTAGCGTCCTTCCTGCGCCCTTACAGCGGCGAGATCATGGCCGTCGATGGCCACTGGCCGGGAAGGTGAGGGGGTGGAACTTAACGTTGCCTGAACGGGGGCGGCCGAGCAGGGCGACGCCAACGGCTCGGGCAGGGGAAGGGCCGCGCCATTGCGCTGGAGAAGAAGAGCCAGCTCCTGCCGCTCGCCGCTTGGGCGATCGGCGGGGATGAAGAGCTTCGACGGCCAACGCCCCCAGCGGTCCGGCTCGCCGAGGATGGCGAGATCGAGCGCGCGATCGCGGAAGGGCTCCAGACCGGCACGAAAGCGGGCAGCCTCCTCGCCGTCCTGACGCGGCGCCAGACCGACCAGGCGCAGCGTCCGGCCATCGCTGAGGACCGGGTCGCCGGCGGCGTTGAGGCCGACGAGCCGAACGGCCGCGGTCTCCAGCTGCTGTGCGGCGGTGCAATGCGATACGGCCACGGCCGGCATGCCGGGCAGGGCCGCGATGATGACAGTTGCAAGAAGGGACTTCACCCGCATCGCGATTATGCTACACGGGTTTTTATGCGTCCCGGTAGCTCAGCAGGATAGAGCAACGGTTTCCTAAACCGTAGGTCAGGGGTTCGAATCCCTTCCGGGACGCCATTTCCTCGTCGCGCTCGAGCGTCGAGGCTCTTCCGCACACGGAATCTGCGACTAGCGCGTGCCGGGTTTGCACGGAACCACGACGTCATCCCGGGCTTGACCCGGGATCCATGCCAGAGCGTATCCGATCAAGGTTCAGGCATGGATCCCGGCTCTCCGCTTCGCTACGGCCGGGATGACCCGCGCTTCCGTGAAAACCCAACACGCTCTAAGCAGGTCTCATGGAGACGATTTCGCCGCATGAGCTCTTCCCCCATGTCCGCATCGTCATGGGCATGGTCATCGGTCTCGGCATCACCCGGATGCTGACGGGCATTGCCAGCTTCATCCAGCATCCCGGCCGCTATCGCCTGTCGCTGCTCCACATGCTCTGGGTCGGCTCGATCCTGCTGGAGCTGGTGCTGTTCTGGTGGTGGGAGTTCGGCCTCGCGCGCATCCCCGCCTGGAGCTTCGGGATCTATCTCTTCCTGATCGCCTATGCCGTCGTGCTCTATCTGCTCGCGGCGCTGCTCTTTCCGGACAACATCTCGGAATATGCGGGTTACGAGGATTTCTTCATCAGGCGCCGGCGCTGGTTCTTCGGCCTGCTGGCCGTCACCTTCCTGCTCGATGTCGTCGACACGCTGATCAAGGGCTCCGAGCGCTGGAGCCAGCTGAGCGGCGATTATCTGGTGCAGGTGCCGATCGGGCTCACGCTCTGCCTCGTGGCCTTCGTTTCAGCGCGGCGCTCCGTCCAGATCGCGCTGGCGCTCGTGCATCTCACCTATCAGGTCTATTGGATCGGGCGCGTCGTCTACACGATGGGCTGACAGGGCCCAGGCAGGCTCAGCCGCCCGCGAAGGGCGCGAAATGCTTGACGACCTGCCGGTAGACGCCCTGTTTGAAGGGGATGATCAGGTCTGGCGTCTCGTCGAGCCGCGCCCAGCGCCAGGCGTCGAACTCGGCCTTGTGGCCGCCCGCCGGCGTCAGGATGTTGATCTCCGCCTCGGAGCCGACGAAGCGGAAGGCGAACCATTTCTGCGCCTGGCCGCGCCAGCGGCCCTTCCAGGCTTCCTTGCCGATATCGACCGGCAGGTCGTAAGCGAGCCAGCCCGGCGCCTCGGCCAACAGCTCGACCGAGGTGACGTTGGTCTCCTCCATGAGCTCGCGGCGGGCAGCCTCTAGCGGCGTCTCGCCCTTGTCGATGCCGCCCTGCGGCATCTGCCAAGCATAGCCCGGCGCGACATGCTCGCGCTTCGTCTCGTCGGCGCGCCGGCCGAGGAAGACCCGCCCTTCGGCATTGAACAGGGCAAGCCCCACACAGGGGCGGTAGCCTTCGGGAGCGGTCTCGGTCATCGCAGCGATCCGGCGGAAACTGATCCGGTGGTAACTGTTCCGGTGGTCTTGGGGCTGCGGAAGCCGCGGGCGGCGCTGACCGGCACGAGCGCGATCTTCTTGGCTTCCAACGATTGAGCCCAGCGATTGATCCGCTCGATCGAGACCGGCAGGGCGCTGGCGGCGGCGACGACGACACCCTGATCACGGGCCAGCGTCTCCAGCGTTGCGAGTTCCTTGTCGATGGCCTCAGAGCGGGTGACGGCGTCGATGACCCGGTCGATCTTGAGCGCGGGGATCTGCGCACGCGTGGCGGAACTGGCGAGGAGGCTGCGCGGCGAGGAGCCGTCGTCGATCACCATGAGGCCGCGGCCGGCAAGCTCGCGCAGGATCGGCGACAGCGCGCTCTCGTCGGAAGTCAGGCGTCCGCCGAGGAAGTTGACGATGCCGACATAGCCGGTGAAGCGCCCCAGCGACCAGTGCAGCTTGTCGATATTGTCCGGTGCCTTCGGGCCAGTCAGCAGCGTATGCGGGCCGGGATCATTGTCGGGATAGTCGAAGGGCTCCATCGGCAGCTGCAGGAACACCTCATGCCCTTCGCTGCGGGCGCGCTGGACGGTGCGTTCGAGCTCGGTGCCGTAGGGCGCGAAGGCCAGCGAGACCGGGCCGGGCAATCTGGCGATGGCATCGGCCGTGCCGGTCTGGCTGATGCCGAGGCCGCCGACGAGCAGCGCGATGCGTCCGGCCGGCTTGACCGAGGGCTCCGGGCCGAGCGGGCGGGCATAGATCTTGGCCGGAGTCGCGCCATCCGGGCCGAGCTTCGGCAGCAGGCCGTAGCGGCTACGCTCCATCAGCCGATTGTCGGGTGCCGGTGCGAGCTTGATCGCACCCGCTTCGTCCGGGACGGTGATGATGATCGCGCCCGGCGCGTCCTCGCCCGCGCGCACGACAGTCACGCCGGCGCTGTTCTCAAGCTGGGCGGCGCTCGCCGGGCCGCGCGCGGCAGACGGAGCCGTATCGGCGCTGGACGGGACGGAGGAAGCGGGGGCGGCACGCTTCTCGATGGCCGCATAGGCGATCGGCTCGCCGCCATCGGGGTCGCGGCGTAGCGCGGCGACGAGCACAAGACCGAGGATGACGGTGCCGACGCAGCCGGCAGCACCACTCGCAAGCCAACGGCCCCACGGCTTGCCGGCAGGCGCGGGCCGATCCTGGCCGAGCGGCCGATTGAGCTCCGTCAGCGGCGTTCCGGCCAAGGTCAGCCGTCCTCAAGGTTGCGTCGCGGGCCCGAATCAGTGGCCCGCACGCTAGTCTTGTCGCCTAAGGAGCCCGGCGTCGAGCCCGAAGGCTCCCCTAAAGGCTCAGTTCTTCGGCGCTTCCGGAGTAGCAGGCGCCGCCGGGGCAGGGGCCGGCTCGGCCGCGGGCTTCTCGGCCGGCTTCTCGACGATCTGGGCGGTGTCCTTCTTGATGCCGCGCAGCTGGTTGAAGGCGGCGATCAGCTGGGTGTCCTTCGCCGGGTCGTTCGGGACATAGGAAGCGGAGCCGGACTGCTCCTCGCCCTCGCCGGCCTTGAGATGGCCCTTCAGCGCGGCTTCGCCCTTGTTCTCGACGAGCTTGTCCTTGATCTCCTGCGGGATGTCCTGCTGGACCTCGATGTCCGGCGTGATGCCCTTGGCCTGGATCGAGTTGCCCGACGGCGTGTAGTAGCGCGCCGTGGTCAGGCGCAGGCCGCCATTCGAGCCGAGCGGGATCACGGTCTGCACCGAGCCCTTGCCGAAGGAGCGCGTGCCCATCACGACCGCGCGCTTGTGGTCCTGCAGCGCGCCGGCGACGATCTCGGCAGCGGAGGCGGAGGAGCCGTTGATCAGCACGACGACCGGCTTGCCCTTGGTCAGATCGCCCGACTTGGCGTTGAAGACCTGGGTCTCCTCGGCGTTGCGGCCGCGGGTCGAGACGATCTTGCCGCGCTCGAGGAAGGCGTCGGAGACCAGAACGGACTGGTCGAGGCGCCCGCCGCGATTGTTGCGGAGGTCGACGACATAGCCCTTGAGCTTGTCCTGACCGATCTCGTTCGAGAGCTTGTCGATCGCCTTGCGCAGGCCGTCATAGGTCTGTTCGGAGAAGGTGCCGATGCGGATATAGCCGATATCGCCCTCGACCCGCTCCTCGACCGCCGGCACGACGATGGTCGAGCGGGTCAGGGTGAATTCCAGCGGCTCGGTCTTGCCCGGGCGCTCGATCTTGAGCGTGACCTGGGTGTTGATCAGCCCGCGCATCTTCTCGACCGCCTGGGTGAGGGAAAGGCCCTTCACCTCGGTGCCGTCGATCTGGCGGATGATGTCGTTGGCGAGGATGCCGGCCTTGGAGGCGGGCGTGTCCTTGATCGGCTTGGCGACCTTGAGGACGCCGTCCTCCATCGTCACCTCGATGCCGAGCCCGCCGAACTGGCCGCGCATGTCGGTGTCCATGTCGCGGAAGGCTTTGGAGTCGAGATAGGAGGAGTGCGGGTCGAGCGAGGAGACCATGCCGTTGATGGCGGCCTCGATCAGCTTCTGCTCGTCGGGCTTGTCGACATAATCGGTGCGGATCTTCTCGAAGATGTCACCGAAGAGGTTCAGGCTGCGATAGACCTCGGCCGAAGCGGCGACGGCGCTGGTCGAGGAGAGCAGCCTGGTCTGAGTGGCCAGTCCGGTCAGGCCCGCGCCCATGATGGCGCCGGCGAGAACGAGGGAAACCTTGCGCATCATCCGCGAACCTTTTCGCCTTGCGATTTCGTCCACCACGACGTCGGGTCGATGGAGACGCCGTCTTTCCTGAATTCGATATAGAGAACCGGCTGCCCGGTTCCCACCCCTATTGTCGTCGCGGCAGCTTCCGATGTTTCACCCATCGTCGCAACCGGCTCCCCCGCCAGAACGAACTGATTGAGCGCGACATCGATCCGCTGCATGCCCGCAAGCAAGATGTAGTATCCACCCCCTGCGTTCAGGATCAAGAGTTGCCCGAACGAACGGAACGGTCCCGCATAAACCACCCAACCGTCAGAAGGTGCCGAAACTAGGGCGTTGGGGCGGGTTTCCAGTGAAATTCCGCGGATTGTGCCGCCTGCGCCGTCAGGATCGCCAAAACCACGTAATCGTGATCCCGCGACAGGCAGCGAGAGCAGGCCCTTGGCATCGGCAAAGGCGATCTTCGGAGCAAGCCGCGCCGGGTCCTTGAAGGCCAGCGCCGTCATGCGCTCGCGCTGCTCGCGCGTTTCCTGCTCGATGGCCTGGCGCGCCGCCTCCGCCGCCCTGTTGGCGACGGAGATCTCCTTCTCGATCTTCTCGACGAAGTCGCGCATCGAGCGGGCCTGGCCGGCGAGCTCGTTGCCGAGTGCGCGCTGGGCTTCGACATCCTTGGCGGCGCTGGCCTCGCGCTCGCGGCGGGCTTCGATCAGCGATGCCAAGCGCTGGCGCTCGCCGGCGAGCTGCTCCATCTCCGCGCCGATCTTGAGTTTTTCGGCGGCGATGTTGTCGCGCAGCCGCACCAGCTCGCCGAGATCGGTGGCGAGGATCTCGATCTCCTGGCGCAAATCCGGCACGACGGCGCCGAGCAGCATCGAGGCGCGGACGGCTTCGAGGATGTCTTCCGGGCGCACGAGCACCGCCGGAGGCGGGCGTCGGCCGATGCGCTGTAGGGCGGCCAGCACCTCGGCGATCAGGCCGCGCCGGCCTTCAAGGGAGCGCCGGATCGCGGTCTCGCTCGATTGCAGCAGTGCGAGGCGCTTCTCCAGCGCGCCGAGTCGCTCCTCGCCGGCCTGCGTCTTCGCGGTGGTGTCGAGCAGGGCCTTGTTGAGGGCGGCGCGATCGGCGCGGATGCCGGCAATCTCCTTTTCAAGGTTGGCGCGGGCGTCTGCGTTTCCGGCGAGGCGTTGCTCGATCGCCTTGAGCTCGGCTTCTCGGGCTTGCTTCTCGACAAGCTTCTGCATCGCCTCACGGGCCAGGGCCTCGGGATCGGGCGTGCTCGTCTGGGCCAGGGCGGGCAGGCAGACCGTCATTGCGAGGAGCGGAGCGACGAAGCAATCCAGGGGCCGTCGTGCTCTACGTACCCCTGGATTGCTTCGCTGCGCTCGCAATGACGGGAGCGGCGAGGCCGAGCCCGCGAAGGCAGCGCGAATCAAAGACCGGAAGAGGCTCATGCGCGATGATACGGATGTCCTGCGATGATCGTCATCGCCCGATAGAGCTGTTCCAGCACCAGCGCTCGCACGATCTGGTGCGGGATCGTCAGTGCGCCGAAAGCGAGCGTGACGTCGGCCTTGTCGCGTATCTCCTCGCTCAGGCCGTCTGCACCGCCGATGATCAGGCTGGCATGGCCGGTTCCGGCGTCGCGGGCGGCGGCGAGCCGATTGGCGAAGGCTTCGCTGCCGAGCTGGCGGCCGCGCTCGTCGAGCGCGATCAAAAGGCCCGGCTGTGCCTTAGCGAGGATCGCCTGCGCTTCCTCGCGCTTGCGCTCCTCGGGGCGCCGGCCCCGGCTTTCGGCGATCTCGACGATGTCGGGGCCGCTCAGCCCGATGCCGCGGCCGAGCGCGAGCCCGCGTTCACGATAGCGCTCGCAGAGTTCGCGTTCCGGCCCATCCTTGAGCCGGCCGACGGCGATGACCGCGAGCCGCATCTGCAGGCCTCGTACTAGATCACGTCGCATTTTGACGGAACCGTCAAAATGCGAAGAACGTGACCGATTCTAAAAGTTAGAGCATTGCTTTAAGCGAAAAACCGGTACCCACTTTTTCGCGCAATGCTCTAGAGCGTCGTCAGTTCGCGAGGCGTTCGTTCGGCCGGTCCGTGCCCCACATCTTCTCGAGATTGTAGAACTGGCGCACTTCGGGCCGGAAGACGTGGACGATGATGTCGCCCGTGTCGAGCAGCACCCAGTCGCAGGCGGGCATGCCTTCGACCTGCGGCGCGGGCTTCCCGGTGTTCTTGATGGCTTCGACCAGGGCCTCGCTGATGGCGGCAACGTGGCGATTGACGTTACCGGACGCGATGATCATCGCGTCGGCCAGCGACGTCTTGCCCACGAGGTCGATCACCGTGATGTCCTCGGCCTTCATGTCTTCGAGGACACGCAGCGCGAGGGCGATGCTATCGGCAGAGGGATTGTCCGCGATAGCGGCCTGGGGAAGCGGCTTTGGCTCGGCTTCACCAAGGATTTGAGGGTTCAGTGACGTATCCTCTCGATGCAGACGCGCTCTCGGCGCGACGCAGCCAAAATAAGCTGGGAAGCCCCGGAATTCAATCGCGACCGGCCTGACGGCGCAGCATCGTAGAGGATAACGTCGAGCGTTTGCCGTGCAGGAAAACCCAGGCCGGAGGCCGGGTCCGCGGCAGAATCGCGGCCTGATTTTCCGGGACGCGCCAGCGCGACAGCCAGTTAGCGGCGGGCGAGGCCATGGCGCTGTGGGTCGAGCCCGGCCGGTCGATCACCGCAATCGGCATCATTCGGGCGATCGTCCGCCACTCGGCCCAGCGGTGGAAGCCGGCGAGGTTGTCGGAGCCCATGATCCAGACGAAGTTGACGCCCGGGCAGCGCCGCTTCAGCGCGCGCAGCGTGTCGGCGGTGTAGCGGGTGCGAAGCCGCGCCTCGATGCCGGTGACATTGATGCGGGCATGGTTGGCGATATCACGCGCTTGCCGCAGGCGCTCGCCGAGCGGCGGCAGCTTCGCATTGTCCTTCAGCGGATTGCCGGGGGTGACCAGCCACCAGATGCGATCGAGCTGAAGGCGGCGGAGCGCCGTGAGGCTCGCGAGCCGGTGGCCGTCATGGGCGGGATTGAAGCTGCCGCCGAACAGGCCGATGCACAGGCCCGGCGCATGGGGCGGCAGGCGCAGATGCTCGTTCGTCATCCGTGCTGCACGGCTTAGGGGCGCGTCTGGCCCGCGCCATGGACGCGGTACTTGAACGAGCAGAGCTGCTCGACGCCGACGGGGCCGCGGGCATGCATGCGGCCGGTGGCGATGCCGATCTCGGCACCGAAGCCGAACTCGCCGCCATCGGCGAACTGGGTCGAGGCGTTGTGGACGACGATCGCGGAATCGACCTCCGCCAGGAAGCGGGCGGCGGCGGCCTCGTCGGCGGTGACGATCGCATCGGTGTGATGCGAGCCGTAGCGCTCGATATGTTCGATGGCGGCATCGAGCCCCGGCACGACCTTCGCCGCGATGATCGTGTCGAGATATTCGGTCGACCAGTCTTCTTCGCTCGCGGGCGTCGCGCGCGCGTCGACGGCCTGCACCGCCGCATCGCCACGCACGGCGCAGCCGGCATCGAGCAGGGCGGTGACGAGCGGGGCGAGATGGGTCGCGGCGCAGGCCTCGTCGACGAGCAGCGTCTCGGCTGCGCCGCAGACGCCGGTGCGGCGCAGCTTGGCGTTGAGCAGGATCTCGCGCGCCATGGCGAGGTCGGCCCTGCCATCGACATAGACATGGCAGTTGCCGTCGAGATGGGCGAAGACCGGCACGCGCGCCTCGCTCTGGACGCGGGCGACGAGGCTCTTTCCACCGCGCGGTACGACCACGTCGACAGTGCCGTTGAGGCCGGCGAGGATTTCTCCGACCGCGGCGCGGTCGCGCGTCGGCACGAGCTGGATCGCGTCGCCGGGCAGGCCGGCGGCTTCGAGGCCCTCGCGCATGGCGGCGGCGATCTCGGTCGAGGAGCGGAAGGAATCGGAACCCGCGCGCAGGATCGCGGCGTTGCCGCTCTTCAGGCAGAGCGCGCCGGCATCGGCGGTGACGTTGGGGCGGCTCTCGAAGATCACGGCGATGACGCCGAGCGGCGTGGCGACGCGCTCGAAGCGCAGCCCGTTCGGCCGGGTCCATTCCGCCAGCACGCGGCCGAGCGGATCGGGCAGCGTCGCGACCTCGGCGACGGCGTGGGCGATGCCGGCGAGGCGCTTCTCGTCGAGAGCGAGGCGATCCATGAAGGAGCCGCTGAGGCCCGCCGCCTTGCCCTCAGTGAGGTCCTGCGCATTGGCGGCGAGGATGCGGGCGCTCCGGGCTCGCAGCGCATCGGCCATGGCGAGGAGGGCGGCGTTGCGCTGCTCGGTCGGGCTAAGCGCGACCTTGCGCGCGGCGACGCGGGCGCGCCGGCCTACCTCCTGCATCACGAGCCGGACATCGCCGGTCTCTTTCGTCGCGATGATGCGCAATGCGCTGTCGCCCGTCATTTCACCCAGCCCAGAAACCCACCGGCAAAAGCCAGTCCGGAAGAAAGCTTAGCCCAGCCCGAGCGCCATGTCGTCCCGGTGGATCATCTCGGCGCGTCCCGGATAACCGAGCACCGATTCGATATCGCGCGAGGCCTTGCCGAGCACGAGCGCGGCCTCGCCCGCATCATAGGCGACGAGCCCACGCCCGAGCAGCTGCCCGTCGGGGTCGCGGATCAGCACGGCATCGCCGCGCGCGAACTCGCCCTCGATGCGGCTGACGCCGACCGGCAGGAGGCTCGCGCCGCCGCGCAGGGCGCGGGCCGCGCCGGCATCGACATGCAGCGTGCCGCGCGGCTCGAGCGTGCCGGCGATCCAGGTCTTGCGCGCGGTCGCGGGTGTCGAGCCGGAGAGGAACCAGGTGCAGCGCCCGCCGGCGGCCACGCTCGCCAGCGGGTTCTTGCTGCGTCCGTCGGCGATCAGCATGTGGGTGCCGCCGGCGGCGGCGATCTTGCCGGCCTCGATCTTGGTGCGCATGCCGCCGCGTGACAGCTCGGACGCCGCGCCGCCCGCCATGGCGTCGATCTCGGGCGTGATCTTCTCGACGACGGGGATGTGCCGCGCCGAAGGGTCCTTGGCGGGCGGGGCGGTATAGAGCCCGTCGATATCCGAGAACAGCACCAGCAGATCGGCCCCGGCCATGGTCGCGACGCGGGCGGCGAGCCGGTCGTTGTCGCCATAGCGGATCTCGGTGGTGGCGACGGTGTCGTTTTCGTTGATGACGGGGATGGCGCGCAGGTCGAGCAGGCGCCCGAGCGTCGCGCGCGCGTTGAGATAACGGCGGCGCTGCTCGGTATCGGCCAGCGTCAGCAGGATCTGCCCGGCGGTGAGGCCGTGAGCGGCCAGCGCCTCGGCCCAGTTGCGGGCGAGCGCGATCTGGCCGACGGCGGCGGCGGCCTGGCTCTCTTCCAGCCGCAGCGGGCCCGAAGGCAGATTGAGCACGGTGCGCCCCAGCGCGATCGCGCCGGAGGAGACGACAAGGACGTCGGCGCCGCGGTGATGCAGCTCGGCGAGGTCCTCGGCGAGGGCGGCGAGCCAGGCATGGCGCAGCCGGCCGCGAGCCCGGTCGACCAGCAGGCTGGAGCCGACCTTGACGACGATACGGCGGAAATCGGAAAGCGAAGGCGTCTTCACGGGACACACGATCTGTTGCAGCGGCCCCCTGCCTGTTGGCGAAAACGGGGCGATTGTAAAGCGGCGGGACTGTCGGAGGCCGGCGCGCTCCGCCTGCAGTCGCGGCCGATCCCGTTGAAAAGCAGGCGCTTCACACCCATATCCAGGGTCTGCCGACCGCGCTTTCCTGCTCCGAACCCTTGCTTTCCTGCGAGCCTTCGGAAGCACGCGCGGTTCCTTCGTCACGACAGGACAGTCCGTTCCCGCGGCTCGCCGGGGGCGCGGGCCGGAGCATCGGACCGAAAAGTGGAATCCACTTTTCGGACGAATCCGATGCTTCACCCATGGGATAGATCGCCACTTCGCGTTCGTATGGGCGGGCGGCGATCTATCATCCAGAGAAAGGAGCTTCGATGCAGGTTCTCGTTCGCGACAACAACGTCGACCAGGCCTTGCGCGTCCTGAAACGGAAACTTCAGCGCGAAGGCGTCATGCGTGAGGTGAAACGGCACGCGGCCTATGAGAAACCCTCCGAGCGCCGCATCCGCGAGAAGGCTACCGCCGTGCGCCGCGCCCGAAAGGCGGCCCTCAAGCAGGCCCGCCGCGAAGGGCTGATCGCCGAGCCGCGGCCGAAAAGCCGCCCGCTCCGCGCTGGGAGCGGGGCTGCCGCGCGTTGATTTTGATACCAATTCGGCTCGATCTGGATTATGGCCGCCCGCGCGGGCTAAAGACAACCCGTAACAACCCGAGAGAAGATCACCCTTGAAGAACCCGAACGACCGCAGCTTCACCGACCGTCAGGCCAACTCCGCCAAAGCCAAGCAGGCGCTGCTCGAGCGTTTCAAGGCACGGCCCAAGGCCGATGACCCGGTCATGGTGCAGCGACGCGAGGAGCGGGAAGCCATCGCCCAGGCTCGCGCCGAGCGCGAAGCCGAGAAGGCGAAGATCCGGGCCGAGAAGGAGCGCCTCGAGGCGCTCGAGCGTGCGCGTATTGAGGAAGAGAAGCGCCAGGAAGAGCTTGCCCGCGAGGCCGCCCGCAAGGCGGAGCAGGCCAAGCGCGATGCCGAGCGCCCGCGCAAGGTGCTGCTGGAAGCCGTGCAGTACATGCAGCTGCGCACGGCCGGCAAACGCCGCTGATGCGCTTACCGTTCGGCTGAACCGGCCGAACGCCAAGGATTCCCGCACAATCATCGATGCGATTTGGGGCGCCGCGGGCGCCCCTTTTCATATCCGCTTAACTGCGCGGCGGTTTGGCAGCCTAAAGTAGGCTGGTTTGCGGGCAAAAAAGCTCGTGCTTCCTCCTGATGACCTATCGGCAAATCCGTTCGTGCAGATTAATGTGCGCCCGGGTTGAACCTTTTCCCCGCTCGCCGCGACGAATGGGTGCGAGCCGGGATGCCTGGCCTTCGAGGGGCAATGCATACGGAATCGGACGAGGATCTCGTCAAGCGGATCGCCTCGGGCGACCGGCTCGCGATGAAGGTGCTGTTTTCACGGCATCAAGTGCGGGTCTACCGTTTCGTGCTGCGGCTCGTCCGCGACGAGACGCTTGCCGAGGATGTGATCAGTGACGTGTTCATGGATCTCTGGCGACAGGCGGATCGCTTCGAGGCGCGCGCCTCGGTCTCGACCTGGCTGCTCGCCATCGCCCGGAACAAGGCGTGGTCGCTCCTGCGCAAGCGCCGCGATGCCGAGCTCGACGAGGATTACGCCAGCAGCATCGAGGATGAATCCGACGGTCCCGAGATCGTGCTGCAGAAGCAGGACAAGGGGCTCGCGATTCGCGCCTGCCTCGAACGCCTCTCCGCCGAGCACCGCGAGGTCATCGATCTCGTCTATTACCACGAGACTTCCGTCGAGGAGGTCGCGCGGATCGTCGGCATTCCCGAGAACACCGTCAAAACCCGGCTTTTCCACGCCCGCAAGAAGCTGGGCGAGATGCTCAAGGCTGCCGGCATCGACCGTGGCTGGCCTTGAGGCGTTGAATTCCATGAAGTGCGGCCAGGCCGCCGAAGGAGTGGCGTGATGACCGACAGCATCGCAAGCGATCCGAAGCGCCGCGAGCTCGAGGAGCTGCTGCCTTTCTATGCCACCGGCCGCATCTCGGACGCCGACAAGCTCCGCGTCGAAGCCGCGCTCGCTGGCGACGCCGAGCTCGCCGCCCGGCTCGACATCATCCGCGACGACATGGCCGAGACGGTTCTGCTCAACGAGAGCCTCGGCGCCCCGTCGCCGCGGGCCCTCGAAAAGCTGATGGCCGAGATCGACACCGCCCCTCGGCAGGCGCCGCTGCTGACGCGGGCAACGGACAGCATGAGCCGCGGTTTTCTGGGCTGGCTCGGCGGCTTGCTGGCGGCGCAGCCGCCGCGCCGGCTTGCTTATGCCAGTGCAGCCGCCATCGCCCTGATCGCGTTGCAGGGCATTGCCATCACCGGGCTTGCGCTGCGTGACGGGGGCGCTGGCTACCAGACGGCTTCGGCCCCGGGCTCGCGGGCTTCCGAGCGCTATGTCCTGCTGAGCTTCTCGCCCGAGGCGAAGGCTGGCGAGATCGCCGCCTTCTTCAAGCGCTTCGATGCCTCGGTGGTCGATGGGCCGCGCGCCAACGGCTTCTTCAAGGTGCGCGTCGGCGACGCCTCGCTGTCATCAGCCCAGGTCGATGCGATCGCGACGCGGATGAAGAGCGAGAGCACGATCGTCAGCTTCGTCGCGCCGGCGCCGTGATCGCTCCTTTTGTTTAAGCATCGGATTTTTCCGAAAAGCGGATTCCACTTTTCGATCCGATGCTCTGGCGCCTCTCGCGGGCGCCGTGGCATGATAATCTGCGGCAGGAGGATCAGGCCATGCTGCAATCCGGTTTCGCAAGCAGGACGGTGCTGATGCGGTGCCTGGCAGGTGCCGCATTGCTCGCATGGGCGACCGCCTTGGCGCCCGCCGTCGCCCTCGCCCAGACTCCCGCGGCCGCGCCCCAGCAGCCCGCCGCCAATGGGGCCGACCGTTCCATGCGCGTGCCGCCGGGGTCCTGGATGCAGGTGCGCCAGCAGCGTGCCATCGTGCCGGCCCCAGAGGAAACCCGTTTCGTCCCGGACGAGGTGCTGTTCGAGCTCGCGCCCAACGCCGAAGCCGACGTCGTGCTGCGTCGCTACGGCGCGACCCTGATCGCCCGCCAGCGCTTCGAATTGGCCGGCGTCACCATCATCCGCGCCAAGCTCGAAGCCGGTCGCGACCTGCGGGCGGTGCTGACCCAGATGGGCGACGACAGCAGCATCGCCGGCGCCCAGCCGAACTTCCTCTTCGATTTGCAGCAGGGCATGTCGACCGGGCCGGGCGCCACCAACGCTTCGACCGCGCCGGCGACGGCGTCTTCCGATGCGAGCGTGCCGCCGGCTCCAGGCCTGCGACTCGGTGAACCGGCGACGGCGGCGCGCGGTAGTGCCGCGGTCCGGCGCGTGTTGCCGCCGCAATATGTCGTCGACAAGCTGCGCCTCGGCGAGGCGCGCAAGCTCGCGCTCGGGCGCGGCATCCGCGTGGGCATGATCGATTCCGGCGTGGACATGGAGCATCCCGAGATCAGTGGCTCGGTCCTCGCCTATCTCGATGCCGTCGACGGGCTGGCGACCCCGCACGCGCACGGCACCTCCATGGCGACGGCGATCGTCGCGCATGGCGAATTGCAGGGCATCGCGCCGGCCGCCCGGCTGATCGTCGCCCGCGCCTTCGGCGGCACGCAGGCGACCTCGGCCAACGGCAAGTCCTTCCAGATCCTGACGGCGCTGGAATGGGTGGTTCAGCAGCGGGCGAAAGTGGTCAATCTCAGCTTCGCCGGGCCGCAGGATCGCCTGCTGTCCAAGGCGCTTGCCGGGGCGAAGGAGCGCGGCGTCATCGCGGTGGCAGCCGCCGGCAATGGCGGCATCCGCTCGGCACCGCTCTATCCCGGCGCCGACCCGAGCGTCATCGCCGTGACGGCGACCGATGCCGACGACAAGGTCTTCATTGATGCCAATCGCGGCAGCTACGTCGCCATCGCCGCGCCGGGCGTCGATGTACTGACGGCGGAGCCGGGGGGGCGCTACGCCTTCACCTCGGGCACCTCGATCGCGGCCGCCCATGTCTCCGGGCTCATCGCGCTGCTGCTGGAGAAGCAGCCTGAGCTCGATCCCGACAGCGCCCGCCGCATCCTCGGGGAGAGTGCGACCGACCTCGGCTCCAAGGGGCGCGATCCCGTCTTCGGGGCCGGGCGGATCGATCCCGCGGCAGCTCTGGCGCGCGTCCTGCCGGTCGCGACGGCACGGCCCTGATCGCCGACGGGCTTGACCTCGGGCGCCGCATCGGCCTGATGGCGCGATGCCACGCCCGAAACTCCTCTTCGTCGCCACCGAGGACTGGTTCTTCGCCTCGCATTTCCTGCCGATGGCGCGGGCGGCGCGTGAGCTTGGCCTCGACGTTGCCGTCATCGCGCGCGAACGCACCCATCGGCGCGCCATCGAGGCGACCGGTGCGCGACTGATCGCGCTGGAGGCGGAGCGGCGCAGCCTCGATCCGCGCGCGCTGGTCAGGCAGATCGGGGCGTTGAGAAGGCTGATCGCGGCGGAGAAGCCCGATATCCTGCATTGCATCGCGCTGAAGCCGATCGCGCTCGCCGGTCTCGCCGGCAAGCTCGCCGGCATCGACCGGCGGGTCTATGCCTTGACCGGCCTCGGCTTTCTCGGCGCCCGGCAGGGGATGCTGGCCGCCACGGCCCGCTTCGCCGCGATCGCCTGGCTGCGCGGGGCGATCGACGGCCGGCAGGTGCGCTTCCTCTTTGAGAATCCGGATGATCCGGTCACGCTGGGCCTGGATCCGCAGGATGTCGGCAAGGTCGCGCTCGTCGGCGGGGCCGGGGTCGATCCGCTGATCCTGATGCCGTCGCCGATGCCGCCTGCGCCGCCGCTCAAGATCGCGCTCGTCGCGCGCATGCTCTGGTCCAAGGGCGTCGATCTCGCGGTCGAGGCGGTCGGGCTCGCCCGCGCCGAGGGCGCGAAGGTCGAACTCACCATCCACGGCGCGCCTGATCCGTCCAATCCGAAGGCGATCCCCGAGGCGACATTGAAGGAATGGGCGGCGCGGCCGGGTATCAACTGGGCCGGGCCGACGCGGGATATCGAAGGCGTGTGGAAGGGGCATCACCTCTGCATCATGCCCTCGCGCGGCGGCGAGGGCCTGCCGCGTACGATCCTGGAGGCGGCCGCTTGCGGCCGGCCGATCCTGACGACCGATGTTCCTGGCTGCCGCAGCTTCGTCCGCGACGGGCAGGACGGCATGGTCGTGCCGGCCGACGATGCCGTGGCGCTGGCCAAGGCGTTGACCGTCTTCGCTCGTGCGCCGGGTCTCGCGGAGCGGATGGGGGCGAACGCCCGTGCCCGCCTGCTTGACGGGCATACCGAGCGCGACGTGATGAACGCCGTGAAGGGGCTCTATCAAGGGCTTCTCGCCACGCCTGCGACGGAGAAGGTCGCATGAGCGAGGCCGGTTCGGCGCTCGACCGCGAGGGCTTCATCCGCGCGCATACGCGGCTTTTGCCGGTGCCGCATGCGGCCGAGATCGCCCTGCATGTCGCCGAGGAGGCGACCGAGCTCTGGCAGAAGACCGAGGAGGAGCTTGCCGTGATCGGCCTGCCGCCGCCGTTCTGGGCTTTTGCCTGGGCCGGGGGACAGGCGCTGGCGCGCTATCTGCTCGACCATCCACAGATCGTCGCGGGCCGGCATGTTCTCGATTTCGCCTCCGGCTCCGGGCTGGTGGCGATAGCCGCGGCAAAGTCGGGCGCAGCACGGGTCGAGGCTTGCGATATCGATGCCTTCGCCGTCGCTGCGATCGGCATCAATGCTGAGGCCAATGGCGTCACGGTGACGGCAAGGGCCGACGACCTCATTGGCCGTGACGAGGGCTGGGAGGTCGTCTGTGCCGGTGACGTCTGCTACGAGCGCGACATGGCCGAGCGCGTCATCGCTTGGCTCTCGGCCCTGTCCGCCCGTGGCGCGACGGTGCTGATCGGTGATCCCGGCCGCAGCTATCTGCCGAAGGGGCGGCTGGAGACGGTCGCCACCTACGAAGTGCCGGTGACGCGCGCGCTGGAGGACGCCGAGATCAAGCGCAGCTCCGTCTGGCGCCTCGCCGGCTGAAACGGCGCGGTGCTCAGGCCGCGCTGCGCCGCCCAGTTTGAGGCTGTGGCTCCGTCCGGAAGGCGGCGACGAGGCGGTTGAGCTGGTCGATCTGATCGAGCAGCGTGCGCGCGGAGGCGGCGCTCTGTTCGGCGAGCGCCGCGTTCTGCTGCGTGATCTCGTCCATATGGCTGACGGTCTGGCTCATCTCGTCGATGCCGTTGGCCTGCTCGCCGGCCGCGCAGGCGATTTCCTCGACCGTGCTCGACACCTTGGCGGAGGCGGCGACGATCCGGTCGAGCGTCTCGCCGGCCTGCCGCACCAGCTTGACTCCTTCGGCGACTTCCACGTCGGAGGAGGCGATCAGACCGGTGATGTCCTTGGCGGCATCGGCCGAGCGCTGGGCCAGCGCCCGCACCTCGGCAGCGACCACGGCGAAGCCGCGGCCGGCCTCGCCGGCGCGTGCGGCCTCGACGGCGGCATTGAGCGCGAGCAGGTTGGTCTGGAAGGCGATGCCGTCGATCACGTCGGTGATCTCGGAGATCCGCTTCGAGGCGCCCTCGATCCGGGCCATCGCGTCGACAGCATCCCTGACGATGTCGCCGCCGGTCCGGGCGACGTTGGCGGCCTCGTCGGCGAGCGCGACGGATTCGCGCGAGGCCTGCGAGGAAGTCTTGACTGAAGCCGCCAGCTGCTCGGTCGTCGCCGCGCTCTCTTCCAGTGCGGATGCCTGCTGCTCGGTGCGCATCGACAGGTCCTGGGCGCCGCTGTTGATTTCCTGCGAGGAGGCGGCGATCGCGACCGAGGTCGCCTTGATCGTCGAGGCCATCTCCTGGAGCCGCTCCATCGCCGCGTTGAAGTGCTCGCGGATCTGGCCGTACTCGGCCGGGATCTCCGTGCTCATGCGATGGGTCAGATCGCCCTCGGCCAGTGCGGCCATGCTCTTGCTGACACAGGCGATCGCCTGGTCGCGCTCGGCCGCCTTGGCCTGCTCGGCGGCGTGCGCCTCGGCCTCGGCCTTGAGGCGAGCCGCTTCCGAAGCCTCGTGATAAACGGTGATGGCATAGTCCATGTCGAGCAGTGCCGCCTTGACGACAGCCCCGATCTCGGCGGCGCGTTCGTCGGCGCCGGGCATCCGCCGGCCGAGCGCGTTCTTCGGCCAGCGCGCTTCCAGGAGGCTGGCGATCATCTTCTCGAGGATCAGCGCGTAGCCGCCGATGTACCAGCGTGGCTCGAGCCCGATCCGGGCATGGACCTTGCCGACGCGGGTGACGGCGTTGACGTAGTTCTCGTCGAAACGTCCGCTGGCGATCCCGCCCCAATGCTGGACCTGCCGCTGCTTGGCAGCCTCGATATGCTCTTCGCTGCTGAAGAAGCTCCGGGTTTCCGGAAAGGCCCGCACCTGATCGTAGAAGGCATCGAGCGCACCCGGAATCGCCGTGGCCAAAGTCTCGCGAACATTGCGGATATGGCCTTGTGCTGTGCTGTCGAGGCCGATGAATGCCAGGCGCCTGGCGAGATGATCCGGTGCGGACATGAAACGGGAATCCCAGCTGGAGCTCGCGATGGTCCGAGCCCACCCCTCTCTCGCCGCCGGCTGGTTAACGGCTGGTGAGGAGGCGGGCTGATCTGGATCAACCCGCTGCGGCCGAGTGCCTCAGGCTCCGCGCTTCAGCGTCTCGTATTTGTCGAGGAATGCCTCCACCGGCAGATGACGGAAATCGTCGAGCGCGCCGCGCAGCTCAGCATGGTCCCAGTTCCACCAGGCCAGGGCCTGCAGCCGTTCGGCGACATCCTCGGAAAAGCGCCGCCGGACCGGCCGGGCCGGATTGCCGGCGACGATGGTGTAGGGAGCTACGTCCTTGGTGACGACGGCGCCGCCCGCGATCACCGCGCCGGTGCCGATATTGCGGCCGGCCAGCACGATTGCGCCATGGCCGATCCAGACGTCGGGGCCGATCGTCACCGCATGCGCGCGGCGCCAGTCGAAGAAGGCGGCATCGTCCTCGGCATCGTCGAAATAGGCGGCGGCGCGATAGGTGAAATGCGACTGGCTCGCCCGGTGCATCGGATGGTTGCCCGGATTGATCCGCGTCATCGCCGCGATCGAGCAGAATTTTCCGATCGTCGTGTAAATGACATTCGCGTCGTTCACGACATAGGAGTAGTCACCTAGCGTCGACTCGACGAAGACGGTGCGCGCGCCGATCTCGGTGTAGCGCCCGAGCGTCGCCTGCCTCACCTGCGCGGTCGGGTCGATCACCGCTTCGAGTCCCAGCTTCTTCGCAGCCATGTCCTTGCAATCTCCTGATCTTCCGGCACTCGTTTCAGCAGCGGGCGCGCTCGTCCTCGTGGTCGGGCCTTCCGGGGCGGGGAAGGACACGTTGATGGATGCGGGCCGGGCCGGGCTTGCCAGCGATCCGCGCTTCCGCTTCGCGCGCCGGCTGATCACCCGCCAGGCCTTGGCCGGTGCCGAGGATCACGATTCCTGCGACGAGGCCGCCTTCCGGCAGGCCGAGGCCAGGGGCGAGCTTGCCCTGAGCTGGCGGGCGCATGGGCTGAGCTACGGCATCCCGGCGGCCGAGCTCTCGGGCGTTGCCAAGGGCGACGTCGTGATCGTCAACATTTCCCGCGCGGTCATCGCGGCGGCCGAGCGGCTGGCGGAGCGCGTCGTGGTGCTCAACATCACCGCCCCGGTGCCGGTCTTGGCGCAGCGGCTCGCGGCGCGCGGGCGGGAGAGCGAGGCGGATATCGCGGCGCGCCTCAAGCGCGAGGCGCCGCTGACGGCGGAACGCGCCGAGATCGTTACGATCATGAATGATCGCAGCGTGGCGGAGGCCGCCGAAGAGCTGCTTGCCGTGCTGAGGGGGCTCGGGCGGCAGCCGGTTTAGCGGGCGATCGAAGCCGTCATTGCGAGCGTAGCGAAGCAATCCAGGGGGACGGGGTGAGACGTTCAGCCCAGTCCCCCTGGATTGCTTCGTCGCTGCCGCTCCTCGCAATGACGGCGGAGCGGCATGGCGGGACGACATGGTCGAACGGATGCCTCAGCCGAGCGAATAGGAATCGATCAGGCGGAAGCGGCCGGCGCGGCCGTCCTGCTTGAACAGGGCGAAACGGTCGAGCTTGACCGGTCCGGCCGGAAGGGCCTCCGCATAGGCGGTTTCCAGCGCCTGCTTCACCGGTGCCGCGTGCTCGCCCGGCAGGGAACCGGTCAGCGTCATGTGGAAGCGGAAGGCGTCACCGACATAAGGATAGCCATAGGCTTCGAGATAGGCGTGCTGCGCGGGAGTGAGCGGGCTCTTGAGGCGCCGCGCCCGATCCGCTTCCTCGAGCGGCGCGCGGAAAGGCTCGAAGGCCTGCACCAGCGTGAAGGCGAAGCGCTGCAGGTCGTCGCTCGGCTCGGATGGCGTCAGCGCCACGAAGGAGCCGAGCGCCGTCACGCTCAGGCCAGTCAGCGTCACGCCCTCCCGGCCGGCTGCGTAGTTGCGGGCGAAGGAGCGCAGCTGCTCTTCGCTGCGGCCAACGGCGAGTTCGAAGGGCGCCTTCAGCGTGGCGTGGAAGCCGTAGCGGCGCGGCTCCTCGGTGAAGGCCGGCCACCGCGCCGGATCGCAGCCGGGCGGAACGGCGAAGGTCAGATCCTCGCCGGTGAGCGCATCATAGCCGAGCGTCGTGCTGCCGAAACGCCAGAGGGGGCTTTCGGCAGCGGGAGTGTAATAGACGGCGTAGCGCGGCTTGCTCAAAATGCGCGCTCGCCTTTCGACCAGACAGCGCCGATGACCGGCGTGGCGCCGAGCACCTTGAAGCGCAGAAGGTCGGCACGCAGGCCGGATTTGAGATGGCCGCGATCCTTGAGGCCGAGGATGTCGGCGACTTTCCAGGTCACCATGCCCATCGCCTCCGGCAGAGCGACGCCGTGGCTGGCGTTGAGCTTGACGACAGCCTGCAGCAGGCTCGCCGGCACATAGTCCGAGGAGAGCCCGTCGAGCAGGCCCTTCTCGGCCAGCTCGGAGACCGAGACGCCGCCGGAATGCGAGCCGCCGCGCACGACGTTGGGCGCGCCCGCGACGGTTGCGAGGCCATGCTTCTTGGCGGCTTCGGCCGCCTCGATCGTGGTCGGGAATTCGGAGATCACCGCGCCTGAGGCGATGCCGTCGGCGACATGCTCGGGCGTGGTGTCGTCATGGGTCGCGAGCGGAATGCCGCGCGAACGGAAGACGTCGACGACCGCCGACCAGTTCTTCGCGACGTTGGTGGCGCCTTCCTGCTGGCGCATCACCACGTCCTCTTCGAACTCGGCCTCGGTCTTGCCGTTGCCCATCGCATAGGTGCGCAGATGCTCGATGTTGCGCCACTGGCGCTGGCCCGGCGTGTGGTCCATCAGCGAGACCAGCTGGACGAGCTCGTCGTTCTGATAGGGCTCGATGTCCTTGATCAGGTCGGGGCTCGTCAATTCGCAGCGCATGTGGATGCGGTGGTCGATGCGGAAGACGTTCTCGCGCTTGCCCTCGGCCAGCGCCTTCATCACGTCGGCGAAGATGTCCTTGCGGTAGTCCTTGGCCGAGAAGGGCGTGCCGGCGCAGACGGCGTCGTAGACGGTGGTGACACCGGCCGCAGCCATCTGCGCGTCATGGACGAGCGCCGCCGCCAGCCCGTTCGGCCAGAAAACCTTCGGGCGCGGCATGAAATGCTTTTCCATATTGTCGGTGTGCATCTCGACGAGGCCGGGCGCGACATAGTCGCCGCCCACGTCGATCGCGTTAGGTAGGGATGACCCGCCCTGATCGACAGATACGATGCCGGTCTCGTCGAAGGCGATGGTGCCGGTGACGACCTCGTTCTCGAGGATCAGCCTGGCGTTGGTGAGTACGGTCTGCATCATGCGGCCTTCCGGAAAGCGGTAATGTCGAGATAGCGCGTCGCGACCCGTTCGCGAACCGCCTCGTCGTGGAAGATGCCGACGATGGCGGAACCGGCGGTACGCGCCTCCGAGATGAGTTCGACGACGACGTCGCGATTGGCGGCGTCGAGCGAGGCGGTCGGCTCGTCGATCAGCATGATAGGCGAGGGATCGACGAAGGAGCGGGCGATGTTGACGCGCTGCTGCTCGCCACCGGAGAAGGTGGCGGGCGCGAGGTTCCACAGCCGCTCAGGCAGGTTGAGGCGGGCGAGCATGGCCTTGGCGCGCTCGCTTGCCTCATCGGCCGAAGCCCCGCGGGCAAGCAGCGGATCGCGCACGATATCGAGCGCCGAGACGCGCGGGATGACGCGCAGGAACTGCGAGACGAAGCCGAGGGTGCGGCGGCGGATGTCGAGCACGGTGCGCGGCACGGCCGCGACGATGTCGACGGGGCGGCCGGCATGGGTGATGCGGATCGAGCCCTGGCTCGGCTTGTAGTTGCCGTAGAGGATGCGCAGCAGGCTCGATTTGCCGGCGCCCGACGCGCCGGCGAGCACCAGCGCCTCGCCGGCCTCGACATGGAAATTGACGTTGTCGAAGACGGGCAGACGCGCTCCGCCCTGGTTGTGCAGGGTGAAGGTCTTGGCGACGTTCTCGACCTGAATCATCGTGGTCATGGTGTCAGTGCCTTGCCGATTCGCGGTGACGAGGGTGTGACGAGATATTTCCTTCTCCCCTTGCGGGAGAAGGTGGCGCGCAGCGCCGGATGAGGGGTCGCGCTGCGCTTTCCGTCATTGCGAGGAGCGGAGCGACGAAGCAATCCAGGGGCCGTCGCGCTCCACGTCCCCCTGGATTGCTTCGCTGACGCTCACAATGACGATGTAGGGTCGCGCGACCCTCATCCGTCAGCGCTTCGCGCTGCCACCTTCTCCCGCAAGGGGAGAAGGGAAGCGCCTGCGCCCGATCATGCCGTCCCTCACACACTCAGCACCGCCGAGGTCAGGAGTTGCGTGTAAGCATGGTGCGGATCGTCGAGGACCTGGTCGGTCAGGCCCTGCTCGACGACGTGGCCGTCCTTCATCACCATCAGCCGGTCGGTCAGGAGCCGGGCGACGGCGAGGTCGTGGGTGACGATGATCGCGGCCAGCCCGAGATCGCGCACCAGCACGCGCAGCAGGTCGAGCAGGCGCGCCTGCACCGAGACGTCGAGGCCGCCGGTCGGCTCGTCCATGAAGACGAGGCGCGGCTCGGAGACCAGCACGCGGGCGATCTGCAGGCGCTGCTGCATGCCGCCGGAGAACTGCCGCGGCCGGTCGTCGATGCGGGCGCCGGCGATCTCGACTCGGCTCAGCCAGTCCAGCGCGCGCTCGCGGATCTGGCCGTAATGCCGGTCGCCGCGATCCATCAGACGTTCGCCGACATTGCCGCCGGCGGTCACGTCCATGCGCAAACCGTCGCGCGGGTTCTGGTGGACGATGCCCCAGGCCGTGCGCATCAGGCGGCGGCGCTCCTGCTCGGAGACCGAGTAGATGTCGAGCGGCTCAGTCCCGCCCCTGAACAGCACCTCGCCCTCATCGGGCTTGTCGATGCCGGCGAGGCAGCGCAGCAGGGTCGACTTGCCGGAGCCGGATTCGCCGACGATGCCGAGCACCTCGCCTGGCCAGAGATCGAAGGAGACATCGGCGCAGCCGATGCGCTCGCCATAGAAGCGGCTGACGCCGGCGACGGAGAGCAGAGGAGCCGGCTCGAGGTCGAGTTCGGCCGGTGCGACGTGAAGGGTCATGGGCGCATCTCCGGCTTGGAGGGCTCTGTCGTCATGCTCGCCCTTGTGGCGAGCATCCACGTCTTGAACACGACGCTCGGCCGGCGAAGACGTGGATGGTCGGGACAAGCCCGACCATGACGGGAGGCGTTAGCGGCGAGGCGATGCGTCATGGCGTCGTCTCCTCGACCAGGCCGCTCGCGGCAGCGTCACCCAGCATGGTGCCGCGATGCCCTTCGGCCCGGCGCGTCTCGCAATAATGGCTGTCGGAGCAGACGAACATGCGTCCGCCCCGGTCGTCGATCACCACCTCGTCGAGATAGCTGTCGGCCGCGCCGCAGAGCCCGCAGGGCTGCGACCAGCTCTGGATGCGGAAGGGATGATCCTCGAAATCGAGGCTGCGCACGCTGGTGTAGGGTGGCAACGCGTAGATGCGCTTCTCGCGGCCGGCGCCGAACAACTGGAGCGCGGGCGACATGTGCATCTTCGGGTTGTCGAATTTCGGGATGGGCGAGGGCGCCATCACGTAGCGATGGTTGACCATGACCGGGTAGTCATAGGTCTTGGTGATCTCGCCATAGCGGGCGATGTCCTCGTAGAGCTTGACCTGCATCAGCCCATATTCGGCCCAGGCGTGCATCTTGCGGGTCTCGGCCTCGCGCGGCTCCAGACGGCGCAGCGGCTCCGGCATCGGCACCTGATAGACCATGACCTGCCCGGCCTTGAGCGGGGCTTCCGGGATGCGGTGGCGGGTCTGGATGATCGTCGCCTCTTCCGTCGCCTCGCTCGTGCGGGCGTCGGCCGTGCGTTCGAAGAACTTGCGGATCGAGACGGCGTTGGTGGTGTCGTCGGCGCCCTGGTCGATCACCTTCAGCGTGTCGGCGGGGCCGATGATCGCGGCGGTGATCTGGATGCCGCCCGTGCCCCAGCCGCGCGCCAGCGGCATTTCGCGGGAGCCGAACGGCACCTGGTAGCCGGGCACCGCGACGGACTTGAGCAAAGCGCGACGGATCATCCGCTTGGTCTGTTCGTCGAGATAGGCGTAGTTGTAAGCCGGCTTCGTATCGCCGCTGCGATCTCGCGAGCCCTCATCCTGAGGAGCGGACGCAGTCCGCGTCTCGAAGGATGTTTCGGAGGGCGCTGGAGCATCCTTCGAGACGGCCCTGCGGGCCTCCTCAGGATGAGAGCTGAGGGTGGCAATGGTCATTCCGCAGCCTCCGGCATGGTGTCCTGCTCACGAGCCAGCCGCTCCTCGCGCTCCCGGCGGATGCGGCGGATCAGTTCGAGCTCGCCCTGGAAATCGACATAATGCGGCAGCTTGAGATGCTCGACGAAGCCGGCCGCCTCGACATTATCAGCGTGGTAGAGGACGAACTCGTCCTGCTGGGCGGGGTAGTCGGTCGCCTCGCCGAAATCGCGCGCCTTCAGCGCCCGGTCGACCAGCGACATCGACATCGCCTTGCGCTCGCTATGGCCGAAGACGAGGCCGTAGCCGCGGGTGAACTGCGGCGGGACCTCCTTCGAGCCCTGGAACTGGTTGACCATCTGGCATTCGGTCAGGGTGATGTCGCCGAGATCGACCGCGAAGCCGAGCTCCTCCGGCACGAACTCCACCGCGACCTCGCCGACGCGGACCTCGCCGACGAAGGGATGCGTGCCGCCGAAGCCGCGCTGCACGGAATAGCCAAGGCCGAGCAGGAAGCCCTCGTCGCCGCGCGCCATCGACTGCAGGCGCACGTCGCGCTCGGCCGGGAATGAGACCGGATCACGCGTCAGGTCGAAGGGGGGTGGATCGCCCTCCGGCGGCTCTTCCGCTTCCATCAGGCCTTCGGCACCGAGGATGTCGGGCACGCGCGGCATGGTGGCGTCGAGCGGCGCTCTTTCCTTCTCCCCCTGCGGGAGAAGGTGCCCCGAAGGGGCGGATGAGGGGTCGCGCAGGTCTGAATCGTTGGCGGATGTCTCTTGCTTGCTGGCAGCGTCGCGCGACCCCTCACCCCAACCCTCTCCCGCAAGGGGAGAGGGGGTAGGTTGTGGTTCCATCAACCCAAAATCGAACAGCCGGTGCGTATAATCATAGGTGGGCCCGAGCACCTGCCCGCCGGGCAGATCCTTGTATGTGGCCGAGACGCGGCGGCGTATCGCCATCGCGGCGGTGTCGAGCGGCACAGAGGAGCCGAAGCGCGGCAGCGTCGTGCGATAGGCGCGCATCAGGAAGGCGGCCTCGATCACGTCGCCCTGCGACTGCTTCAGCGCCAGCGCGGCGAGGTCCTGGTCGTAGAGCGAGCCCTCATTCATCACCCGGGCGCAGGCCAGCGCTTGCTGCTCGCGGATCTGGGCCACGCTGATTTCCGGCACGGCCGGGTCGCCACGGCGCGCTTCGGCGACGAGATCATGCGTGGCGAGGATGGCAACCTCGCCGCCTTTGACTGCGACATACATTAGTAAGACTCCCGGTGGGGCATCAGCGAGCGTCCCCGATCTGGGTCGAGCGCGGCAGGCCGATCAGGCCATCACCATGAGTGAGCACGACATCGACGCCGAGCGGGTAGAGCGCGCTATTATCGCGCAACTCCTCGGTGAGGCCGGGGCGCAGGCCCTGCGGCGCGATGCTGCGCGAGCCGAGAATGCCGGGGCCGGAGAGGGTGAAGCCTGCGCCGTCATCCAGAGCAGCACACTGCACGATCACGGTGGTGGAGCGATCCGGGAACTGGTCGCTGCCGAGGTTGAAGGCGGAGAGCTTGGGCTCGCCGGCCGCACCGTCGAGCACGGCGAAGGCGGCCTTGGCCGGCTCGTCGACCAGCGCCACGCCGCAGTGGAAGCGCAGCCACGCAGCGGCGGCGCCATCGCGCAGCGTCTGCGGCAGCCAGACCGGCGTCTCGTAATCGGCCAGCGCCAGCAGCGCGGTTGCCGTCGCAGTGGTGAGGCCTGCCGGCGGCGTGATGTCGGCGGCGACGCGCTGCAGCGTGCCGGGCTCGGAGAGGGCGGCGAGCAGAGCGCGGAAGGCGGCCTGCGACTGGAAGACCGGATCGGAGAAACCGGGGGCGATCATATCCTGCGCAGCCATCACTCGCCCCTCACCATCGTGAAGAAGTCGACCTTGGTCGCGGCCGCCTTGCGCGAGGCGAGATCACGGGCTGCGGCCTGCTGTGCGGCCAGAGCGGCGACGCCTTCATGCAGGCCGCCTTCGGCCTCGTCCTGAAGCCGGGCGTCGAGGAGGGCAGCGAGCCGCGCCTTCCGGCCGTCGCGGCCGAGCGCATAGGAGAAGCCCATCCGCCCGGTCGAAAGGCGCACGACGCAGCGCGTCACGGTGGCCTCGCCCAGGTTGAAGCGACGGCCGGCGCCGCCGGCGCGGCCTTCGACCATCACCGTTCCGGTCTCGGGCGCCTTCAGCACTTCATGGTGGGGTGGATCGCCGAGAAGGGTTTCGATCTCGGCGCGGGAGGCGCGCGCCAGCGTCGCCATCCAGCTTTGTCTCGGGGTCTTCTGGCTCATCGGCGAAGGCTCGCTGGTCAGTTCTGAATGTCTAGACTATGCTAGGGGAGTTGATGACAAAGGTCTATACTTTTCGGATGAAATTTTGATGACGGATGCAGCAGTCGCGGAACGGGATGGCGGCACGGCCTGGCGGCGCATCGCCGATGCGCTGGCCGAGGCGATCGCGCGCGGCGAGTATCATCCCGGCGACACGCTGCCGGCCTCGGTCGCGTTGGCGGAGCGCTATGGTGTGCATCGCCATACGGTGCGGCAGGCCTTTCGCCATCTCGCCGAGCAGGGGCTGGTCAGGGTCTCGCGCGGCCGCGGCACGCAGGTCACGGCGCCGCGCGTGCCCTACCCGATCGGTCGGCGCGTCAGCATGCGCGCCAATTTCGGCAAGCTCGGCATCGCCGCTTCCAGCCGGGTGCTTTCGGCCATCGCGGTGGAAAGCGACGTTGAAGCCTGCGCGGCGCTCGGTCTGAAGACGGGGACGCGGCTCTGGCGCGTCGAGGGCTTGAGCCTCGCCGACGGCGTGCCGATGGGCACCGGCACGCATTGGCTCTCGGTCGAGCGCTTTCCGGATTTCGACCGGGTCTTCCATGAGGCGGGCGCCTCGATCACCGCAGCCTTCAAAGCTTATGGCATCGAGGACTATGTCCGCCTGTCGACGCGGCTCACGGCGCGCCTCGCGGACGAGCGGGAGGCCGGGCTGCTGGAGATCGCGCCGGAGGCCGCGGTGATGGTCTCGACAGCCGTCGACGCGCTGCCGGACCTGACGCCGATTCACCTCGTCAGCAGCGTCTTCGCCGGCGAGCGTGTCGAGATGGTGGTCGAGCCGTTCCGGGAACTTCCTTCTCCCCTTGCGGGAGAAGGTGGCGCGTAGCGCCGGATGAGGGGTCGCGCGACGACTGCCGAGTGACGCCTGTGAAAAGCTGAAGCTGGTGAGGGCAGTGCGACCCCTCATCCGTCAGCGCTTCGCGCTGCCACCTTCTCCCGCAAGGGGAGAAGGGAAGCCTTCACCCCGCCCGCTTGCCGATGATGGCGAAGCGGAGCTTGCCGGAGAGGAAGTCGATCGCCGAGACCGCGGCGAGGATCAGCAGGATCAGGAAGGAGACCTGCTGCCATTCGAGCGTGCGGATGGTCTCGGCGAGATAGAGGCCGATGCCGCCGGCGCCGACGATGCCGATGATCGTCGAGGAGCGGGTGTTCGACTCGATATAATAGAGCACCTGGCTCGCGATCACCGGCAGCACCTGCGGCAGCAGGCCGAAGCGGATCTCATGCGCCTTGCCGCCGCCGACGGAGGCGACGCCCTCGACCGCCTTGCGGTCGGCCGCCTCGATCGCTTCCGAGTAGAGCTTGCCGAAGGCGCCGAGATCGCTGGTCATGATCGCGAGCATGCCGGCAAAGGGGCCGAGACCGACGACATTGACCCAGATCAGCGCCCAGATCAGCGCGTCGACGCCGCGCACGGTGTCGAGCGAGCGGCGTGCGAGGAAGTGCGCGACGCGGTTGGCGACGACGTTGCGGGCGGCGAGGAAACCGAAGGGAAGGGCGAGCGTCGCCGCCAGGACGGTGCCGAGGAAGGCGATGGCGATCGTCTCGAACAGCGCCTGCACGAAGATCAGGGCGCGGGCCCAGGAGCCGGGGTTGGGCGGCAGCATCAGCACGACAAAGGAGCCGAGATTGCCGAGGCCGGAGAGGATCTTCCAGATCGAGGTTTCGAGCGTCGACAGCCCGTAGACGAAGAGACCGAGCAGGACGGCGATGGTGCCGATGGTGGCGAGCTTCGTCTTGAGCGAGCCGCGGATCGCCGCCTGGTGGCGGCTGACGATGTCGGCGCGCTCGGCCGTGGTGAGGGCGAGGCTCATCGGCCGTGCTCCAGGCTGAGGAGGGCGTGGCGCAGCCGCTCGGTGCCGTAGTCGATCAGCATCACCGTGACGATGATCAGCAGCAGGATGGCGCTGATATCGGTGAAGTAGAATTTGCGGATCGCCTCGATCAGATCCTGGCCGATGCCGCCGGCGCCGACGAAGCCCATGATCGAGGCGCCGCGGACATTGATCTCGAAGCGCAGCAGCGCATAGCTCGCGAAATTGGAGAGCACCTGCGGCAACACGGCGAAGCGCACGATCTGCCACCAGCTGCCGCCGGAAGCGGTGATGCCGTCGACCGGCTTCAGGTCGATATTCTCGACCACCTCGGAGAAGAGCTTGCCGAGCGCACCCATGGTGTGGATGGCGATGGCGAGCACGCCGGGCAGCGGGCCGAGGCCGAAGGCGATGACGAAGATCAGTGCAAACACGATCTCCGGAACGGTGCGGCAGAATTCGAGGAAGCGGCGCACCGCGAAGCGCAGCCAGGGTGCGCGGCCGAGATTGGCGGCGGCGGCGAAGCAGAACAGGAAGGCGCCGATGGCGCCGAGCACCGTGCCGACATAGGCGATCAGGATGGTCTGCCAGAGCAGCTTCAGCCAACCCTTCCAGCCCCAGTACCATTCCGCGAAGTCGGAGCCGAGGCTGCCGAGCCGCAGTGTCGGCAGCGTCTCGTAGATGTATTTCGGGAAGCGGTGGATGTTCTCGGCGAACTTGGCGAGATCGACTTCCGAGCCCCTCGCTGCGAGCAGGACGCAGACGATGAAGACGGCGATGCCGATGAGGGCCTGGCGACGCTTGGCCGTGGCCGCCTGCCGATAAGCCTCGGCATGGGCCCGGATGGCCGGGTCGTTGCGGTCGATCGCGAGGGTCATGAGCGTCCGTTACCGGGGATCGCGCCAGGTTGCGCCGCAGCCCGTCATGCTCGCCCTTGTGGCGAGCATCCACGTCTTGAACGCGGAACTTGGTCAGCGAAGACGTGGATGGTCGGGACAAGCCCGACCATGACGGCAAGAGCGAGCGTGCTGCTTACGACGACTTCTTCTTGCGCAACTCGTCGACGAACTTGTTCAGCTCGACGATCGGGTCGTAGGACTTGTTGTCGACCGCGACGAGCGGGCCCTGCTTGCCTTCATAGATCTTGTCGAAGGCGGCCTTGTCCTTGGCGGCGAGGTTCAGCACCGCGTCGCGGATCTTGGCCTTGAGCTCTTCCGGCATGTCGGAGAGATAGGCCATCGGCGAGTTCACGATCTGCTCGGACTTGTAGATGATGCGGAAGTCGTCGGCCTTGACCATGTTCTTGCGGGCCATGCGCTGCAGATTCGACTCCTGCTCGTCGTTCCACCAGTTGGCGGCGATGTCGACGGTGCCCTGCTGCAGCGCGATGACCGCGTTCTCGTGGCTGCCGGTGTAGACGACCTTCGAGAAGAAGGTTTCCGGCTCGATCTTCATCTGGTTGAGGACGAAGCGCGGCACGTTGTTGCCCGAGGTCGAGTTCGGGTCGACGAGGCCGAGATTCTTGCCCTTGAGGTCCTCGACCTTCTGATAGGGCGAGTCCTTCTTCACGTAGAAGACCGAGTGATAGCCCTTGGTGCCGTCGAGGTTGGTCTCGATCGCGAAGGCGTCGACCTTGGCGCCGGTCATGCGGGCGCGGGCGAAGGACGCCGGGCCGTACATGCCGATGTGGATGTTACCGGCGCGCTGGCCCTCGATGATCGCGGCGTAGTCATTGGCGATGCGCAGCGTCACCTTGGTGCCGAGCTCCTTCGCGAGATAGTTCACGAAGGGGGTGTAGCGCTCGACGACGCCCGAAGCGTTTTCGGCCGGGATGATCGCGAAGACCAGCTCCGGATACTTCGCCTTCCAGTCCTGGGCGAAAGCCGGGGCGGCAGCGGCGGCGAGGCCGGCGGCGGCGAGCTTGAGGGTATGGCGACGGGTCAGCATTGGGCTTGCTCCTGGTTGCTGTCGTAATGGTCTTCCCGCGGCGACGGCCTCCGGCCGCACCGGCGATCCTTCGCGTGTCAGGCGATCTTCTGGCGGGCGCGCTTGGCTTCGGAGGCGGCGATGGCGTCGAGCGCGTCCAGAGCTTCGGCGCCGGCATCCTTGGCCTCGATGCCGTAGAGCTCGGCGGCGACCTCGCGGGTCAGCGCCTGCGGCACGTCGTCGAACACGACCTTACCGGCCGCCATGCCGATCAGCCGGTCGCAATACTTCGCGGCGATGTCGAGGTCGTGCAGGTTGCACATCACGGTGATGCCGTCCTCGCGGTTGATGCGGAACAGCGCGTCCATGACGACCTGTGTATTGCGCGGGTCAAGCGAGGCGATCGGCTCGTCGGCGAGGATGATGCGCGGCTCCTGGACGAGCGCGCGGGCGATGGCGACGCGCTGCTGCTGGCCGCCGGACAGGGTCTCGGCGCGCTGTGCGAGCAGATGTCCCATATCGAGACGCTCGAGTGCCGCGATGGCGCGGATCTTGTCGTCCTCGGAGAAGCTCTTGACCAGGGTCAGGGCGGCGGAACGGTGGTTCAGGCGCCCGAGCAGCACGTTGGTCAGCACGTCGAGGCGGCCGACGAGGTTGAACTGCTGGAAGATCATCGCCGTATCACGGCGCCAGCGCCTGAGCGACGCCCCCTTCAGCGCGGTGATCTCCTGCTCCTCGCAGACGATCCGGCCCGAGGTCGGCTCCGCCAGCCGGTTGAGCATGCGCAGCAGGGTTGATTTGCCGGCTCCGGACCTGCCGATCACGCCAACCATCTCTCCCTTCGGGATCGACAGCGAGACATTGTCGACAGCATTCCTGTCGCCAAAGCGCTTGGTCAGACCTTCGATACGCAGCATGTGATGGGTTCTCGCGCACGATGCGGGCATGAGCGCAGCCCCGTCCGGCGAAAGCCGAGGGGCAGCGCGTCTCCATGCGACGAGAGCTAGCGGCCGCGGATGACAGCGGCGTGACAGCAGGCCGGGGCGAAGCCGGAGCTGTCGGGAAGCCCGGTCAGAGCGCGTTCAGCAGCGCATCGACGCAGGCGCGGACATAGGCTTTCCGCTGGGTGACCGGCATCGGCTTGATCCCGAGAAGCCCGCGCAATTGATGCAGGCCGCGCAGCATGCCGACGAATTGCTCGGCGAGCCGCTCGGCCTCGTCGAGGCCGACCGGACGGGCGACGCCGTCGCCGACACGCGAGCGTTCGATCAGCAGCGTCACGATGGCATCGCTCATTCGCTTGGCGCCTGCCTCGTAGGCGCCACGGCCGAGTTCGGGAAAGCGCGGCGAGGCGCTCACCACCAGCCGGTGCAGATCGAGGGAGGCGGGGCGCAGCATGAGCTTGAGCATGTCTTCGCCCAGGCGCGTCAGGGCGCTGCGCAGATCAGCGGCAGGCGAAGCTTGCTGCAAAGGCGCAGTCAACGTTTCCGTGAGCTGGGCGCAAATCGCCTTGAAGAGCGCTTCCTTATCGGCGAAATGGCTGTAGATCGTCTGTTTCGAAACACCGGCCCGATGAGCGATCTGGTCGAGGCTCGCGCGCTCGAAGCCCTCCGCGAGGAAGGTCTCGGCGGCCGCGCGGGTGATGGCGTCGTGCTTGTCGGGGCGCGCACGTTCGGCCGATGGGGATTTGGCCGGGCTTGTTTCGGTCTGGTTGGAGTCGAGCAGGCGGGGCTTGGCGCCGTTTCGCCGGAGGGGTTTCGGCACGGGTCTTGCCTCGGCGCCTGCCGGTTCGGTGAGAGGGGTTGCCCGGTGTCGACGGAGGGGGGTGTCAGCCATGCTTCCGACCACTGGGCCTCTTATCAAACTGGACTGTCCAGTCTAAGATAGTCACGCGGTATCGGAGCGTCCAGTCTTATGAAGCGGTTTGTTCTCCTCGTCGTGGTCGCGGCTCTCGCCGGCGGCGGCTATTACGCCTACCGCAACCAGCGCGCCGGCTCGCAGCAGGCCCAGGCCAGCGCCGTTTCGGGGCCGCGTGCCGTACCGGTGGAAGTCGCTGCCGTCGAGTTGATGACCGTCAATGAGGAGGTCGAGGCGCTCGGCACGCTCGCCGCCGATGAATCCGTGGTCATCGCTCCCGAGATCGCCGGCCGCGTCGTCGCTCTCGGCTTCAAGGAGGGTGAGCGCGTCAAGGCCGGGCAGGATCTGGTCAAGCTCGACACCGCCATCCTCGACGCCGAGCTCAAGCAGGCGCTGGCCGATCTCGGCCTGGCGCGCGACACCAATGAGCGGCTGAAGTCGCTGGTGCAGCGCGGCTCGGGCACGCAGGTCGCGGTCGAAGAGTCGACGGCGAAACTCGCGTCCAGCGAGGCCCGCGTGCAGCTCGCCAAGGCCAAGCTCGCGCAATCGACCATCGTCGCGCCGTTCAACGGCGTCGTCGGCCTGCGCTCGGTCGGCGTCGGCGATTACGTCTCGGTCGGAAAGCCGCTGATCGTGCTGACCAGCATCGATCCGATCAAGGTCGATTTCCGGGTGCCCGAAATCTATCTGAGCCGCGTCAAGGTCGGTCAACCCGTCCAGGTGCGCGTCGACGCCGTTCCGGACCGGACCTTCACCGGTCAGATCTTCGCAATCGACCCGGTCGTCGACGTCAACGGCCGCGCGATCCGCCTGCGCGCCAACGTCCCGAACGCCGATCTTGCCCTGAAGCCCGGCCTGTTCGCCCGGCTGTCGATCACGATCGACCGGCGCGAGAACGCTATCGTCGTCCCCGAGATGGCGGTGGTGCCTGATGGTATCGGCAAGATCATCTACGTGGCCGAGAACGGCAAGGCGCGCCGGGTCGCGGTCGAGCTTGGCAAGCGGCTGCCCGGCAAGGTCGAGGTGGTCGGCGGGCTGAAGCCCGGCATGCAGATCATCACCGCTGGTCAGATGCGGCTGCGCGACGGCAGCACCATCTCCGTCAAGGAAAAGCCCGTCCAGACGAGCCAGCTCTGATGAGTCTCTTCGAACTCTTCGTCCGCAGGCCCGTCCTCTCGACGGTGCTGAGCCTGCTGGTGATGCTGATCGGCATCGTCAGCTATGGCCGCCTCACGGTCCGCGAATACCCGAACATCGACGAGCCGATCGTCTCGGTGCAGACGATCTATCGCGGCGCCTCGGCCGAGATTATCGAGACCCAGGTCACGCAGATCCTGGAGAATTCGATCGCCGGCATCGAGGGTATCGAGATCATCTCCTCGGCCAGCCGCCAGGAGCGCAGCCAGATTTCGGTGCGCTTCCGGCCCGACGTCGATCCCGATGTCGCAGCCTCGGATGTGCGCGACCGCGTCAGCCGCGTGCGCGGGCGCATGCCGGAAGAGATCGACGAGCCGATCATCGCCAAGGTCGAGGCGGATTCACAGCCGATCCTCTACCTGTCGCTGACCAGCACGCGGCATAGCCCGCTCGAATTGACCGACTTCGCCGACCGCTTCATCGCCGAGCGCGTCCAGAACATCACCGGCGTCGCCGAGGTTCGCATCCTCGGCCAGCGCCAATATGCGATGCGCATCTGGCTCGATCGCTCGCGCCTGTCCGCCTACAACGTCACGGTCCAGGAGATCGAGGCGGCGGTTCGCGCCCAGAACATCGAGATTCCATCGGGCCGGATCGAGAGCAGCGACCGCGAGTTCACCGTGCTGTCGCAGACCGGTCTGGTCACGCCGGACCAGTTCCGCGAGATCGTGGTGAAGGATGCCGCCGGCTTCCCCATCAAGCTGAAGGACCTGGCGCGCGTCGAGCTCGGCGCGCTCGAGGAGCGCAACGCGGCCTGGTTCAAGGGCTCGCCCTCCGTGACGGTCGGTATCGTCAAGCAGGCGACTGCGAACCCGCTCGACGTCTCGTCCGGCGTGCGTGCGGCCCTGCCGGGCATCATCGAGGATCTGCCCGACGGCATGTCGATCGCGATCTCCTATGACAGCTCGATCTTCATCGACCGTTCGATCAAGGCGGTGTTCCAGACGATCCTCGAGGCGATCGTCCTCGTCGTGCTGATCATCTTCGTCTTCCTGCGCTCGCTCAGGGCGACGCTGATTCCGCTGGTGACGATCCCCGTCTCGCTGATCGGCTCCTTCGCGCTGATGTATGCGTTCGGCTTCACCGTCAACACGCTGACGCTGCTCTCGATGGTGCTCGCCATCGGCCTCGTCGTCGACGACGCCATCGTGGTGCTGGAGAACGTTCACCGCCATATCGAGGACGGCATGGAGCCGAACAAGGCGGCGATCCGTGGCATCAACGAGATCGCCTTCGCGGTGGTGGCGATGACGCTGACGCTGGTCGCGGTCTATGCGCCGATGGCGTTCTCGACCGGCCGCACCGGCAAGCTCTTCATCGAGTTCGCGCTCACGCTCGCCGGCGCGGTCTTGGTCTCCGGTTTCGTCGCGCTGACGCTGACGCCGATGATGTGCGCCAAGCTCCTGCGCCACCATGACAAGCATAGCTGGCTGTACAACGTGCTGGAGCGTGGCTTCGAGGGGCTGTCGCGAGGCTACAAGGCTTCGCTGCGTGCGGCGCTCACCGTGCGCCCGCTCATCGTCCTGCTCGCGGTTGGCGTCGCCGGCGGCGGCTATTACTTCTTCACGCATCTGCGCTCGGAGCTGGCGCCGGTCGAGGATCGCGGCACGATCAACGTGATCGGCGTTGCGCCGGAAGGGGCGACCATGTCCTTCACGGCGAGCTACGCCCGGCGGGTCGAGGAATATTTCAGCAAGATCCAGGAAGTGGAGACCTATCTCGTTATCGTCGGCTTCCCCGACGTGACGCGAGCGATCGCCATTGCCCGGCTCAAGCCGTGGGAGGAGCGTGAGCGCAAGCAGCAGGATCTCGTCGCCGAGATTACCCGCGAGCTCGCGCAGATCCCCGGCATCCGCCTCTTCGCCAACAACCCGCCCTCGCTCGGCCAGGGCAACGCCAACAGCAAGCCGGTGGAGTTCGTCCTGCGCTCCTCGGAGAGCTATGCGCAGCTCAAGAGCTATGTCGACCAGCTGATGCGGGACGTCGCCGACTCTCCGGCGCTCTCGAACGTCGAGACGAACCTCATTCTCGACAAACCGCAGATCCGGGTCACGATCGATCGGCAGCGCGCGGCCGACCTCGGCGTCGGCGTCGATGTCATCGGTCGCACCATGGAGACGCTGCTCGGCGGGCGCCAGGTCACGCGCTTCAACATGAACAGCAAGCAGTATGACGTGATGCTGCAGGTCGCCGGTTCGGAGCGCAGCACGCCGCAGGCGTTGCAATCGATCTATCTGATGGGCCGCAGCGGCGCGGTGGTGCAGCTGTCGAGCCTGGTCAGGATCGAGGAGACCGTCGCGCCCAAGGAACTGGTCCGCTTCAACCAGCTGCGCTCGGCCACGATCACGGCGCTGCCCGCGCCCGGCTATTCGCTCGGCGATGCGCTCAAGGTGCTGGAGGACGCGACTGCCCGCGTGCTGCCATCCTCGGTCCAGATCGACTATTCCGGTCAGAGCCGCGAGTTCAAGCAATCGGGCGCGAGCATCTTCCTCGTCTTCCTGCTGGCGCTCGGCTTCATCTATCTGGTGCTGGCGGCGCAGTTCGAGAGCTTCGTCGATCCGATCGTGATCATGGTCTCGGTGCCGCTTTCGCTCACCGGCGCGCTCGCCGCGCTCTACTACACCGGCGGGACGATGAACGTGTACAGCCAGATCGGCCTGATCACGCTGGTCGGCCTCATCACCAAGCACGGCATCCTGATCCTGGAGTTCACCAACCAACTGCGCGAGGAGGGCAAGGAGATGATCGATGCCCTCGTCGAGGCGGCGGAGCTGCGCCTGCGCCCGATCCTGATGACCACCGGCGCGATGGTGCTCGGCGCCGTGCCGCTCGCCATCGCCCATGGTGCGGGCGCGGAAAGCCGTTCGCAGATCGGCTGGGTCATCGTCGGCGGCATGACCTTCGGCACGCTGCTGACGCTCTATGTGGTGCCGGTCGCCTACAGCTACCTGGCCCGCAAGATCCATGGCTCCCGTCATGGCGCGCATGAAGAGGCGCATGGGGCGCACCCGCATCCGGCGGAGTAGTTGGTGAGCCGTGCGCTTCTCCTTCTCCCCTTGCGGGAAAAGGTGGCAGCGCGAAGCGCTGACGGATGAGGGGTCGCGCGACACTTCTCGTCATTGCGAGGAGCGAAGCGACGAAGCAATCCAGGGGGACTAGGTCGAACGCTTTGCCCAGTCCCCCTGGATTGCTTCGCTGCGCTCGCAATGACGATTCAGGACAGTGCGACCCCTCATCCGCCCCTGCGGGGCACCTTCTCCCGCATCAAAGTCGGCTGTTGCCGACTTTGACACCTTAAGATTGCCCATCTCGGGCAAGCCCGAGATGGGTGGGAGAAGGGAAGCGGCCGGCCGAGCCCAAACTTATCCCCGCCCCTGCTCCCCATGCCTATGCTGCGCGCGTCCCATCCGACCGAGGGGCTTCGCGAGGCATCGTGGGGGGATGGGATTGCGGGCTTCGCGTCCCGGACCGTTGCGGGTCCGTCAGGCGCGGAGGTGCCGACTTCGTCCGGGCCCAACAGGCAGGCCCGCTCCTTCGCCGGAACCCAGAACGAAGCGGAACCCCCAGATACCCGTGCGCGGAGCCGAACGGCGCGAGCATGTTCCGCAAAAGTGGAAACCACTTTTGCGATCAGAACATGCTCAAAAGCTTAGCGCGAATTCTTGACGCCCAGCCGAGATCGGCTGGGCGGAAAGCGCGCGTCGTCGCTGTTCGACATCTCGACATCGACTCGACATCGGCGCACGCAGCCGTCGACTGCGAACGCCGCAAGGCTCCGCGCATCCCTCGGACGCCTAAAGCCCGAAAACCCCGCAGGCCAGGCCTGGACGGGGCTTTCGGTGCGCTCATCATGAAGAGCGCGGGGAACCCCTCTCCTGTAAGGAGAGGGGCAGGGGTGAGGTGTAGGCTATTCAACCAGCAGGGCGTCACGGTGCCACTGCAGCGACCACCTCACGGCAAATTCGGTTAGCGGCCTACCCCTCACCCTGCCCTCTCCCTCCGGGAGAGGGTTCCCCGCGCTGTCTGGAATTGCGTGGTGTTCATGGATTCCTGGGCTCGCGCCTCTGGCGCGCGCGGAGTGTCTGTTGACGGCTGCTACTGCAGCCTGACGGACACGCTCTCGCTCGCTCCGGTGCCGTCGATCACGGAAATCCGCAGGAAGCCCTTGCCCGGCGGTTGCCATTGCGTCTCGCGCCGGCGCTGCGGCGCGGTCACCGGCGTTCCGTCGACCAGCCAGGTATAGGGTGGCGAGCCGCCGGCGGCCTTGAGGTTGAGCTGACCCCTGCCGTCGAGGGCGGCGGCGGAGAGGTCGATGCGCGCGCCGTCCGGCGGGAAGGCGAGCTTCAGCGTCGGCGTCGTCATCGCGGTCACGGTCTTGGGCACGTCCTGCCTGAGATGCCTGAGCGGCGGCGGCAGATGGCCGGTGCTGGCGACGATCGCATCCGCCGGCTGCGTGAAGGGGCGCGGGTCGATGCCGAGCCGGGCGAAAGCGTCGAACAGGATCGGCGCCGCGACGGTGCGCCCGACGAGGCCGGGCACGGCGCCATTATCGGCCCGGCCGACCCAGACGCCGATCGTATGCTTGCGGTCGAAACCGACGGCCCAGGCGTCGCGATAGCCATAGGACGTGCCGGTCTTGTAGGCGATCCGGCCGGGCACCGCGTTGAGCGGCGGCGGTGCGCCGAGCAGGGTGTCGGCGACGTACCAGGCCGCGACCGGATCGACGAGGCGCGGGGCCGGGCCGGCCCGCGCCACCTGCTGCCGGAAGCGCAGCGGGACGAGCTCGCCGCCGCGGGCCAGCCCGACATAGGCGCGCGTCAGGTCCTGCAAGGTGATGCCGAGTCCGCCCAGCCCGACAGCGAGGCCGGGCGCACCGCTCTCCTTCGGCATGGCGATGGCGACGCCGGCATCGCGCAATCGCGAGATGAAGCGCTGCGGGCCGAGCGCCGAAAGCAGCTCCACCGCCGGTACGTTGAGCGAGAGCTGCAAGGCCTTGCGGGCGCTGACCATGCCCTGGAAGGTCATGTCGAAATTCTCGGGGATGTAGATGCCGTAGCGCGCCGGCCGATCCTCCAGCATCGTCTCGGGATGGGCGATGCCATTGTCGAAGGCGAGGGCGTAGATGAAGGGCTTCAGGGCAGAGCCGGGCGAGCGCAGCGCCCGCGTCAGGTCGAGCGAACCCGCCCGCTCGGCCGCGAAATAGTCGACGCCGCCGACCGAGGCGCGGACCTCGCCTGTCTCATTGTCGACGGCGAGGATGGCGATCGAGACCTGCGGCGCTAGCCCCAGGCTGCGTTCGCGCGCGAGCCCTTCGAGGGGAGCTTGCAGCCGCGCGTCGAGCGAGAGCTTCTGGACGCGTTGGGCCGGCGCCTCCGCCACGGCCTGTTCGGCGACATGTGGGCTTAAGTTTGGGAACGGACGCCGTGCGGTCGGGATCGGCTCGGCGCGGGCGGCGGCGACCTCGTCGCTTGTGGCGAGGCCGGCCTGCTCGACCCGCTCCAGCACACGCGCGCGCGCCTTGCGGGCGGCATCCGTGAAGCGGTCAGGCCGGCGCGTCTCGGGCGATTGCGGCAGGGCGACGAGCAGCGCCGCCTCGGCCGTCGAGAGCCGCTTCGGCTCCTTGCCGAAATAGGCGAAGCTCGCGGCGCGGACGCCTTCGAGATTGCCGCCGAAGGGGGCCAGCGTCAGATAGAGGTCGAGGATGCCAGCCTTGTCGAAGCGTCGCTCCAGCTCGATGGCACGCACGGCCTGCCGCAGCTTGGCGGAAAGCGTGCGTTCCTCGCGCGGTTCGAGCAGGCGAGCGACTTGCATGGTCAGCGTCGAGCCGCCGGAGACGATGCGGCCATTGGCGAGCATCTGGCCGGCGGCACGCAGCAGCCCGAGCGGGTCGATGCCGCGATGGTCGTCGAAGCGCTTGTCCTCGAAGGCCTTGAGCATGGCGAGGTAGCGCGGGTCGACGTCCTCGCTGGTGACCGGCAGCTTCCAGCGGCCATCGGCGGTCAGGAAGGGGCGCAGCAGCCGACCCTCGCGGTCGAGCACGACGGTCGAGCGGTCGGCGGCGGCGGAGAGGTCGAGCGGGGGAAGGGCACGCGCGTAGAGGGTGAGGGCGGCGGTTGCCGCCAGCACGACTGTGCCGGCCACCGCAGCGACGTGTCTGAGTTTGCGCCACCCCTCCCCCTTGTGGGGAGGGGCAGGGGTGGGGGGCGCAAAGGCGGGCTCGTCGTTTGCCGTTTCGGCGCTTGGTTGATCCCGCATCTTCTCCGTTGATCGCTCGCACGGCGTCGCGCCCCCCACCCCCAACCCCTCCCCACGAGGGGGAGGGGAGGCCGCCGCGCCCGTCCTTTCCGATTGCGCACTCACGACATCACCGCGTCGACGTAATCTCCACCGCGCCGAAGCCCGTCCGGCCGAACCGGTCGGGCCGGTACATGTCCTCGATCACGGCGGCGGGGGAGACATAGCGGCCGGGCGAGACCGCTCGCGCGATATAGGCGACGGTGTAGGAGAGCTTGTCGCTCTTCGAGCCCGAGCGCTCGAAGGCGGCGACGAAGCGGTCGTCGCGCGACTCGGTATGCACAGGCGAAACCTCCTGCTTCAGCCAGTCGAGCCCGGCGACCGAGGCGCCCTCGGTCAGCTTGGCGTTCTCGATCTCGAGCCCGGCCGGAACGGGATCGACCAGCAGCAGCCGGCCGTAGCGCGGCGCGCCTTCGGTCACGGTCAGCGCCACGACATAGCGCTCGTTCTGGCGCAGACGGGCGGGATCGGCCTTCTCGCCGCTCATCGTGTAGATGACGCGCTCCAGCCCAAAACCCTGGTTCAGCGCCGGCTCCGGTGCGGTCGGGATGCCCGCGACGGTGATGACCGCCTGCGCGCTCGCCGCGCTTGGATTGGCGATGGTCAGCGGCTTCGCCTCCAGCGCCTCGGCGGAGAGCGTGCGGTAGAGGGCGCCCTTGCGGGCGGCGCCATCGACCGTCAGCGTCATGCCCTCGGCGTCCTTGGCCATGGCCTGGGCTGCCAGCACCATCCACATCTGCTCCTGCGTCGAGGTGTAGCTGTAGCGGGCGCTGTTGCGCGTGGCGTCGAGGACCGAGACGGCGCGGGTGATGTCGGCCCGCTCGCCATTCGCCTCGGCGATCAGCGCGAGCACGCCGGCGCCGTCGCGCAGGCGCGAGCCGTAATCCGGCCGCGACAGCCCGTCATCGCTCGCCTGCTGCAAGAGCCCGAGCGCGCTGGTGAAGGCGGCGCGGCCGCGGCCGCGATCGCCCAGCGCCGCAAGCGCCGCGCCGATCTGGGCGCGGGCGAGCGGCGTCGCGAAATCGCCGAGCTTGTTGTCGGCGAGATAGCGCAGATCGCCCATCACCGGCCGGCCGTTGCGGGCGAGCACATAGAGCGCATAGGCGATGCCGGCCGCCTCCTCCCTGTTGATCTCGCTGGTGTTGACGACCTGGTTGCGCAGGCGGTCGAGCGCGAGGTTGAAGGCGATCTGCGGCACCGCGACCTGCTTCTCGCGGGCTCGCGTCAGGAAGTCGGTGACGAAGGCGTCGAGCCAGAGATCCTCGCCGCCGACGCCCCAGAGCCCGAAGGAGCCGTTGCCGCCCTGGCGGGCGAGCACCCGCTCGATCGCGTTCTGAACGCGCTCATCGGCCTTGTCGTCGAGGGCAAGCTGCTCCAGCGAGGCGAGCTGGTTGACCGCGAGCAGCGGCAGTGCGCGCGAGACCGTCTGCTCGGTGCAGCCATAGGGGTAGCGGTCGAGCGCCTTGAGCAGAGCGGGCACGTCGAGCGAGGCGAAGGGCGAGACGGTGACCGAGACCTGCCCTGAATTCGGCACGAGATCGGCGAGCAGGTCGGAGGAGACGGTGATCGCCCCGCCATTGCCGGGGATGGCGCGGACGATGCGGCGCGCGATCGTCGCAGCCGAGGGCTGAACGCGCACGGCGAGGTTCTGCACCGTGCCGATGCCGTTCGGTCCCGAAACGCGCACGTCGAATTCGGCGCGGCCGAGGCCGGCGGCGGTGACCGGGATCGTCATCTGAGACTTGGCACCGGCGCCAAGCTGCATGGTGCGGCGCGTGGCGTCGGCGGCGACGAGCACCGGGCCCCTCACGTCGAGATCGACGGTGTAGGCGCCGGCGGGCCCCTCGACATTGTCGAGCTGGAGATGGAAGCGCGACTGGTCGCCGATGGCGAGGAAGCGCGGCAAGGTCGCCTGTGCGACGATCTGGTCGCGCACGATCACATCGGCGCTGGCCTGGCCGGTGCGTCCGGCCGACCAGGCGACGCCCATCACGCGCACGGAGCCGTTGAAGGCTGGCAGCTCGAACGCGACCTTGGCGGTACCGTCCGGCCCGACCTTGACCACGCCGGAATAGCGGGCGAGCGGCTCCTGCGTCGGCTTTTCGCCCTCCATCTGGGGCGCGCCGTCGCCGCCGGTGCGGATCGCGCCGCGCGTGCCCTGCATGCCGTCGATCAGATAGCCGTAGAGGTCACGCAATTCATGGCCGAGCTGGCGCTGGCCGAAGTAGAATCGGCTCGGGTCCGGGCTCTCGTAGCGGGTCAGGTTGAGGATGCCGACATCGACGGCGGCTAGCGTGACGAAGGCGTCCTCGCCCGGCTTCATGCCGGTGACTTTGACCGGCAGCGTGAGCGTCGAGAGCGGGCGCACCAGCTGCGGCGCGCCGAGATCAAGCGCCAGCGTGCGCTGTTCCTTGCCGATCTGGAACCAGGAGAGGCCGATGGCGCGGCCGGGCAGGCGCTTGGCGGCGGCGTCCATCGGGCGATGGGCGAGGACGACGAGATAGGCGCTGGCGCCCCATTCCGCCTTCACCGGGATTGAGGCGGTGGTGCCCCCATCGGCGATGTCGATGGTGCGGATATCCGCCACCTTGTCGGTGACGACGGCGAGCGTCGCCTTGCCGGCGAAGCGAGGGGATAGGCGGACCTGCAGGCTCTCGCCATCGGCATAGCTGGCCTTGTCGAGCGCGACGTCGAGGACGTCCGGCGTATCGGCGGTCTTGTCGCTCTCATAGCCGACACTGAAGGAGACCGAGGTCTCGGCCGCCTCAACGCCGTCGGAGGTCACGTCGAGCCGGTAATTGCCCCATTCGACGGGTGCGGCGATTTTCGCGCCGGCGGCTTCCACCACCGCGATCTCGCCATCGGCGACGCGGCGGGTGGTCTTCACGCCCTCATAGTTCCAGCGGCCGTCCTGGAAGAACCACTGGTAGTTGCGGCGCACCTTGGACAGCACCCATTTCACGCCGGGACGGCTGATGCGCTTGCCGTCGCCGGTCGCCATGATGACTTCGAAATTGGCGGTCTGGCCGTTGCCGAGATCGCCCTCCCTGAACAGCTTCTTCACGCCGATGGCGGCGCCCTTGGGCACGATCGGCAGGGTGACCGAGCGGGCGATGGCGCGCCCGCCGGGCTCGCCGACGCGCACGGTCATCTCGACTTCGAGCGGGCGGTTGGTGTCGGGCTGCTGCACGGGGTTGGAGATCACCGCCTTGCCGGCGGCGTCGGTGGTGGCGCTCTCCTCGAACTCGCTCTGGACCGGCTCGAAGGCCTCGTCGGTGAGGCCGACCTGATAGTCCTTGAAGCCGGGGATGGCGCTGGCGCCCGCGGCGCGGATCGTCATCGAGCCGGTGACGTCGAGCTCCGAGCCCGGCGCGCCATAGAGATAGCGGGCGGCGACATTGAGCTCCGCCGGCTCGCCGGCCTGCAGCAGCGGTGTCTTGGGCGAAAGCGTCAGCTCCAGCCGCTCGGGCACATAGTCCTCGACGAGGAAGGAGGTCTCGCCGATCGCCTGCCCCTTCGGGTCGGAATAGGCAAGCACGCGCCAGGTGCCCGTCGCGGCGCCCGAGATCAGCGGGATAGAATGGGCGCGTCCGCCCGCACCCTGATCCTCGACCTGGCGGCGGCGATATTCGACGCCGTCAGGCCGCTTGACGACGATGGTGAGCGGCAGACCGGTGATGGCCGCGCCCTTGGCGTCGCGCAGCAAGCTGGTGAGATAGACCGTCTCGCCCGAGCGGTAGACGCCGCGCTCGGTGTAGAGGAAGGCGTCGAGCCCGCTGGGGGCGACGCGGCCCTTCACGCCGCGGTCGGAGAGATCGAAGGCGGTCTGCTTCAGGTCGAGGAAGCCGTAATCCTCGGCGAGCGCGGCGGTGACGAGACCGGGCGCGTTGCCGCCCTGGCCCTTGGCGAGCCCGGCATCAAAGCGGGCATAGCCGTTGCCGTCGGTCTTGGCCGTGCCCAGCACCTCGTTGTTGCGGGCGATCAGGCGCAGCTCCGCATTGGCGACGGGCTTGGCGTCGGCGAGCGAGCGGGCGAGCACATGCACGCCGTCGGCGCCGGTGAACGAGGTCAGCCCGAGATCGGAGACGACAAACCATTGCGTCGCTCGCGTCGAGCCGTCGTCATAGGAATCGCTGTCGTCGCCGGAGGGCTGGGCGGCGGCGGGGCCACCCGCGGGCTTGGCGAACATCACATAGACGCCGGGCTTGAGCGCGCCCACGGCCTCACCGACCGGGAAGGCGGTGACGACGTCCTGGTTGAGTTCGGTCTTCACGTCCATCGTGCCGGTCCAGACTGTCTGGCCCTTGTCGCTCGAAATCTGCTTGGCGGAATAGGAGCCGAGCTGGCCGAGGAAATCCTCGGAATGGACGGAGTTGATCAGGTTGCGGTCGCCGATGCGCATGACCTCGAGGTCGAGCTTGCCGGTGTTGACCGAGACGACCGGGATGCCCTGCTGGCCGATGCGCGGCAGCACGTAGTTCTTGCCGGTGAAGCGCACGGAGGGCGTGCGGTCGCGGACATAGATCTCGTAATCGGCCGATTTCAGCAGCGTCTCGTCGGGGATGGCGGACGGCACGCCCTGGCGGATGACGACGGCGTAGCGCTCGCCATGCTTGAGGCCGTCGACGCAGATCTGGCGGTCCTCGGCGCTGACGGCGAAATCACCCTTGCCGCCGGAGATCGCGACATAGGGCGCGAAATCGACGCGGCCGCGCGCCAGGGCTTCCGAGAATTCGAAGCAGGCGCGCGGTGAGGCCGCGTCGGAGTCGGTCTTGTTCGAGATCAGCCGGAAACCGCGCTTCTCGCGCAGGCTCTCATAGGCGCTTTGCAGCGAGGCATTGGCGGCAAGGTCGAGGCTGAGGCGATAGGTGGTCAGCGCCGGGCGCCAGAGCTCGTTCTTTTCGAAGGTCTGGGCGAGCACGCCGAGCGAGGCTGCCTCGTCATTCCGGGTGGTGGCGCGCTGATAGGCGAGATAGGCGGCGGCGATGGCCCGCTCGCGCAGCTCCCAGCGCTCGCGATAGTCGCGCGGCTCGATGGCGTTGGCGGCGCGCGCCATCAGGCGCCAGCCGGCGGCATTGCTGGAATCCGCGACGATCGCCGCATTGGCCTGGGGCAGGGCGGCGCGGGCATCGCCGCGGCCGAGCGCGATCTCGCCGGCGCGGACTGCGTCAGGGGCGGAGCGATTCCCGGCGGCGACCTCGCGCTTCAGCCGCTCCTCCAGCCGCTGCCCGTCGGCGAGCAGGTCGTTGCGGACATAGGCCTTCTGGGCGAAGGCGGGCACGGCGGTGAGGGCGAGGCAGAGGGTGAGCGCGAGACGGGAAAGCAGGGTCATCGTCGATCCTCTTGGCAGGCAGCCGGTCCCGTCAGCGTTGCGCAGCGCAGCCACGAGCCGATGACATGCGGGACGGAGCCGGCAGGCTATCACCGCGCCGCGGGCATTCAAGTCATCCAAATGCAGGGCGCGCGAGCCACCACCCTTGAGATCGGATCGGTCTGCAACGCGGGTCATCCCGGACGAAGCGAAGCGGAGATCCGGGATCCATGCCTGAACCTTGATCGGAAACGCTCCGGCATGGATCCCGGGTCTCCCTTCGGTCGCCCGGGATGACCTGCGCCTGAATGTCATCTCCCGGTTGCGGCGCGGCGCGTTCTGACGCTCAATGCAGCCGCTTCGCCCGCCTTCGAGGACGAGACCTATGCTGCGCGCCCGTTTCCACCGACCGCAAATCCGGCAAGTCCGTACTGCCGCACTGGTGTTGGCACTGCTGGCGGCGCCAGTGGCGGCCGCGCAGGCACAGGCTCCCACGGCTGGCCCGAGCCCGCAGATGGCGGCGGCGCAGGCGAGCTTCGAGGCACTGCCCGAGGCCGAGCGCAAGGCGATCCAGAGCGACCTGATCTGGGCCGGCCAGTTCAACGGCGCGGTCAGCGGCGCCTATGGCCCTCTGACCTTCCGGGCGATCAATGCCTTCAAGGGCGCACGCGGGCCGGCCGACGGGCTATTGCCGCCGGCCGAGCGGACGGCGCTGGCCAGGGCGGCGCAGGCGGCGCGTGATGCCGCCGGCTTCCGCGTCCTCGCCGACGAGAAGACCGGCGTGCAGATCGGCATCCCGACGAAGCTCCTGCCGCGGCGCGATGCGACGCCTGCCGGCGGCAGCCGCTGGCAGAGCGCCGACGAGAAGGTCACGCTCGATACCTCCGCCTCGCCGCCGGGCGAGGATCTCGCCGCGATCTTCGAGAAGGCGACCGCCGTCAACCCGAACAATCCCGGCCGCAAGATCACCTACAAGCTGCTCCGGCCGGATTTCTTTGTCGTCACCGGCGAGACGCCGACCGGGCGCTTCTATCGCCGGCTATCGGCCGGGCCGCAGGGGCTGAGAGGCTTCTCGATCGGCTACGACAAGGCTCTGGCGCCGACGGTCGACAAGCTGGTCATCGCCATCGCCGCGAGCTTCGATCCCTTCCCGACCGGGCCGGTCCCCACAGCGCCCTCGGCCGTCGCCGGTGCGGCCAGCCCGCAACCCGGACTGTCGCCGCCGCTCGCGCCTGCGGCGCGCAGCAACGAGCGCTACGGCGTCGCGCTCGCGCTCAACGAGCGGACGGCCCTGAGCGCTGCGTCTGCCGTCGACGCCTGTCGCAGCCTGCGCGCCGGCAATCGCGGTGCCAAGCTGCGCCTGAAGGACGATGCGAGCGGGCTCGTCCTGCTCGATCTCGACGGCACGGGCGCCGCGAAGCCGATCGGCCTGCGCGCCGAGGCGCCGCGCGCCGATGAGGCGCTGGTGCTGGTCGCATATGGCAACGATGCCGGCAAAAGGGTTGCCGTGGCGCTGCCGGGGCAGAGTGTGCAGGCTGGCGGCAAGCCGGCGCTGCGGGCGCCCTTGCAGCCGGGGCAGGCGGGCGCACCCGCTTTCGACCGGCAGGGGCGTCTGGTCGGGATCGTCACCGACAACCCCTCGGACAAGGTCCTGATCGCCGGCGTCGCGCCGCAGCGCAGCTACGCGCTCGCCGCCGCCGCCGCCATCCAGGCGATGCTCGGCAAGGCGGGGGCTTCGCTGCCACCGGCTGCGGCCGGGTCCGATCTCAGCACCGGCGCGGTGGTCGAGCAGGTATCGGGCAGTGTGTTGCCCATCATCTGCGGTCTGTAGCACCCGACAAAATCGGAGGTTGTCACCCGCCGCGCGATCGGCTCAGATGACCCGTCGGACCAAGGGAGCCCCGTCATGGACGAGGAGCGCCCGGACACTAAATCGATTTAGCGGAGGAGATTGGGAATGAGTGATTTCATCAACAGGCGTCGTGTGCTCAAGGGCGCGGCCGCGGCCGGCGCTGCGAGCCTGATCGCGGCGCCCGCCATCGCGCAGGCGAATTATCCCTCGCGGCCGATCACCATGATCTGCCCCTGGGGCGCGGGCGGCGGCACGGACGCCACCGCGCGCATCGTCGCGCAGCTTCTGGAGAAGGATCTCGGCCAACCGGTCAACGTCGTCAACCGCACGGGCGGTTCGGGCGTGGTCGGCCATTCGGCAATCGCGACGGCGGCGCCGGACGGCTACAATATCGGCATGCTGACGGTCGAGATCGCGATGATGCACCATCAGGGCCTGACCGAGCTGACGCCGTCGAGCTATGTGCCGCTCGCGCTGATGAACGAGGACCCGCCGGGCGTGCAGGTCTCGGCCTCCGGCCCCTACAAGGACATCAAGGCGCTGGCCGATGCGATCAAGGCGGCGCCTCGCGGCAAGCTCAAGGCTTCCGGCACCGGCCAGGGCGGCATCTGGCATCTCGCCTTGATTGGCTGGCTCGTTTCCATGGGGCTGAAGCCTGATCATGTCGCCTGGGTGCCGTCGAATGGCGCGGCACCTGCGATGCAGGATCTCGCCGCCGGCGGCCTCGACATCGTCACCTGCTCGGTGCCTGAAGGCCGGGCGATGATCGATGCTGGCAAGGCGAAATCGCTGGCGATCATGGCGAGCGCGCGCAACCCGCAGTTCAAGGACGTGCCGACGCTGAACGAGACGCTCGGCATCAACTATTCGATCGGCGCCTGGCGTGGCATCGGTGCGCCGAAGGGCTTGCCAGCCGAGCTGCAGGCCAAGCTGACGGCCTCGCTGAAGAAGGCCTTCGAGTCGAAGGAATACCAGGACTTCATGAACTCCCGCGGCTTCGGCATGAAGTTCGCGGACGGGCCGGGCTTCGCGTCCTTCATGGCCGAGAGCGACAAGTCGATGGCCTCCGCCATGAAGGCGGCAGGGCTCGCCAAGGGCTAAACGGCACGGAACTTCTAGCGCCGGGAGCAAACAGCTCCCGGCGTTTTCGTCTCATCACCTTCGATCATCCGAGGAGGTTGCCCCTTGCAACTGTCCGACCGCATTTCCGGCTCCGCTCTCGCCGCGTTGGGGGCCGTCGCCTACTTCTACGGTTCCAGGCTGCCGCCGGTTCCCGGCCAGCAGATCGGTCCTTCCGCCTTTCCCATGGTGGTCGGCACCGGGCTCGTCATCTGCGGCGGGCTGATCGTCTTCGGCATCGGCCGCCATTTCGAGGAAGTCGCCGAGGCTGATGTCGTCAGCCATGCGGCGCCCGAGGAACTCGCGCCGCTGCCGGCCTGGCGCAACTGGCTGGCCCTGTTGCCGCCGGCACTGCTCGCCTTCTACGCGCTGGTCTCGGAGACGCTCGGCTTCCTGCCGACCGCGGCGATCATGGTGCTCGTCGCCAGCCTTGCCTTCGGCGCGAAGCCGAAGCTCGCGGTGCCGCTCGCGATCATCGCGCCCTTCGCGATCAACCTGATCTTCCTGAAGCTGCTGCGCGTGCCGTTGCCCGGCGGCATCCTGCCCTTCCCCTGGTGAGCGAGGCCTGACGATGGACACCGTCATCAAGGCCTTCGGGCTCGTCTTGCAGTTCGACGTCATGGTCGCGATCGTCGCTTCGGCCTTCTACGGGCTGACCGTCGGTGCGCTGCCCGGCCTCTCCGCCACGATGGCGACGGCGCTGCTCGTGCCCGTCACCTTCTATCTCTCGCCGATCGCGGCGGTGGCGACGATCATCACGGCCTCGGCGATGGCGATCTTCTCCGGCGATATTCCCGGCTGCCTCCTGCGCATCCCTGGCACGCCGGCTTCCGCCGCCTATACCGATGAAGCCTATGCGATGACGCGCAAGGGCCAGGCGGAAACGGCGCTCGGCATCTGTCTCTGGTTCTCGGCGCTCGGCGGCATCGCCGGCACGCTCTCGCTGATGCTGATCGCGCCGCTCTTGGCGGAGATGGCGCTGTCCTTCTCGACCTATGAGAACTTCTGGCTCGCCATGCTCGGCCTGATGTGCTCGACGCTGGTGGCGCGGTCATCGCCGATCAAGGCGATCGCGGCGATGCTGCTTGGCCTGCTGATCACCTGCATCGGCATCGACAACCCCGGCGGCGTCGCGCGCTTCACCTTCGGCTCCACCGACCTGCTCGGCGGCATCGAGCCGATTCCGGCGCTGGTCGGCGTCTTCGCTTTGGCTGAAGTGATGCGGGCAATGACCGAGCGCGAGCCGCCGAAGATCGAGAGCCGCAGGCTCGGCTCGATCCTCAAGGGCCAGTGGCAGCTCACCAAGGAATATCCCAAGCAGCAGACGCGCGGGAACATCGTCGGCATCATCATCGGCGTGTTGCCCGGCGCCGGCGCCGACATGGCGGCCTGGGTCAGCTACGCCATGGCCAAGCGCTTCTCGAAGACGCCGGAGAAATTCGGCACCGGCCATCCGGAAGGGCTGATCGAGGCCGGCGCCTCCAACAACGCCTCGCTCGCCTCGGGCTGGGTGCCGGCGCTGCTCTTCGGCATTCCCGGCGACACCATCACCGCCATCGCCATCGGCGTGCTCTACATGAAGGGGCTGAATCCCGGGCCGACGCTGTTCACCCAGCAGGCCGAGAGCATGTACGCGCTCTACATCATCTTCATCCTCGGCAACATCATCATGATTCCTTTCGGCATCATCATGATCCGGCTGGCGAGCCGCATCGTCGGGGCGCCGCGCTCGGCCGTGATGCCGGTGATCATGATCTTCTGCGCCGTGGGTGCCTTCGCTACGGCGGGCAACAACCTGTTCGCGGTCTGGTGCGTCGCCTTCTTCGGCGTGTTCGGCTTCGTGATGGAGAAGAACGGCTATCCGGTCGCGGCGATGGTGCTCGGCATCGTCATGGGCACGATGGTCGAGCAGAGCTTCGTCACCTCGCTGATCAAATCGGACGGCTCGGTGCTGCCCTTCTTCGACCGGCCGGTCTCCTCGGTGCTGGCGGCGATGACCTTCGCGGCGCTGCTCTGGCCGGTGTTCTCCTGGACGCGCGACTGGCTGAGAGGCCGAGGCCGGGCGGTGGCGGCCTGACAGGGTGTCATTCCGGGTCATGCCGCAGGCATGAGCCCGGAACCCATGAACTAGACGCTGATCCAGATGTCGTCATGCTCGCCCTTGTGGCGAGCATCCACGTCTTGAACACGGACTTCCACCAGCGAAGACGTGGATGGTCGGGACAAGCCCGACCATGACGGAAGTGTCGTGTTCATGGGTTCCAGGCTCGCCGCTGTGCGGCGCCCCGGAATGACGAAGGGGTCTATTTCTTCAAAAACGCCGCGAAGGCGGCCATGGCCTCCGGCGAGCGCAGGCGCTCGCCGAAGTGGCGCGCTTCGGTCGCGATGGTTTCCGCGACCGCTTCGGCCGAGCCGCGCTTCAACAGCATCTTGGTGAGCGCGAGCGATTCCGGTGGGAGAGCCGCCAGCGCCTTGGCCTTGGCGAGGCCAGCTTCCAGCGCCGTGCCGTCCTCGACCACGGCGTTGATGAGGCCGGCGGCCGCGGCCGCCTCGGCATTGAAGGCCTCGCCCAGCATGAGCAGCTCCGCCGCCTTCTTGGAGCCCGCGGCCAGCGGCAGCAGGTGGCTCGACCCGCCCTCGGGCGAGAGGCCGAGCGTGACGAAGGGCAGGCGGAAGGTCGCGGAGCGGGCGGCGAAGGCGAGGTCGCAATGCAGCAGCATCGTCGTGCCGATGCCGACGGCGAAGCCTTCGACGGCCGCGACGATCGGCTTCCTGGCGGTCGAGATCACCTCGAGGAAGTCGATGGCGACGCGCGGGCCTTCGCCGGCAGCGGCGGCGATGGCGAAATCCTTGATATCGTTGCCGCTGGTGAAGCAGCCGCCAGCACCCGTCAACAGGATGGCGCGGACCGAGGCATCCGTCTCGGCGGCGGCGATCGCCGCGATCAGCCCGGCATAGCTCGCCCGGTCGAGCGCGTTCTTGCGGTCCGGCCGGTTCATGGTGATCTGCACGACGCCAGCCGCGACGTTTTCGCTCAGCACTTCGCTCATCGGTCCGCTCCTGATTGCCCTGCCGGGATGGCATGGGCCTTCGCGCAGGGTCAAGCAAGCCGGGATGAGCCTTTCGTCGCCGCCCTGCGCTTGACATCGCGCCGGCCGGGTTCTCCCTAACCATATGGACGCCTTCGCTGCCTTGGCTAGCGAGTCGGGGCGCGTGGAACGGGATTGCGGAGGCCGTCGATGACGAAGGTTCAACTGGAGGTTCACGGCCGGGTCGCGGTTGCCACCATCGATAATCCGCCGGTCAATGCGCTCGGTGCAGCGGTGCGTGAGGGGCTCGCGGCGGCGATCGAGCGCGCCAATGCCGATGCCGCCGTCAAGGCGATCGTGATCGCCTCTGCCGGCAAGGCCTTCATCGCCGGCGCCGACATCAGCGAGTTCGGCAAGCCGCCGGCGCCGCCACTGCTGCCCGATCTGCTCGATGCCATCGAGGCCTCGGTCAAGCCGGTCGTTGCGGCGATCCAGGGCGTGGCGCTCGGCGGCGGGCTGGAGGTCGCGCTCGCCTGCCATGGCCGCGTCGCGCTGCCGGCCGCGAAGCTCGGCGTGCCCGAGATCAAGCTCGGCCTCATCCCCGGCGCCGGCGGCACGCAGCGCCTGCCGCGGCTGATCGGGGCGGCGAAGGCTTTCCCAATGATGCTGTCCGGCGAGCCGATCTCGGCAGGGCAGGGGCTCGACTACGGGCTGCTCGACGAGGTTGTCTCCAGCGATGTCGTCACCGCGGCGATCAGGCTGGCCGAAGGGCTGGCTGCCGAAGGGCGCCGTCCGGTCACGAGCGCCGATGACGACCGCCTGACGGAGGCAGACCGCGAAGCCTTCGAAGCGCAGGCCAGGGATGCGCTGAAGAAGGCCGACGGCATGCCGAACGTGCCGGCGCTGGTCGAGGCGGTCCGTAGTGCCTTCGCCCTGCCCTTCGCGGAAGGCTTGGGCGTTGAGCGCCAGCTCTTCCTCTCGTTGATCGCCGATGAGCGCTCGAAGGCGCTGCGCCATGTTTTCTTCGCCGAGCGAGAGGTCGCGAAGGTGCCGGGCATCGGCCCGGAGGTGAAGCCGCGCGAGATCGCCAGTGCCGCGGTGATCGGCGCCGGCACGATGGGCGGTGGCATCGCCATGTGCTTCGCCAATGCCGGCATCCCGGTGACGCTGATCGAGACCGCGCAGGCGGCGCTCGACAACGGCATCAATCGGATCAGCGCGATCTACGACATCTCGGTCTCGCGCGGCTCGCTGACGCCGGAGGCGAAGGCCCGGCGCATGGCGCTGATCAGGCCGGCCGTCGGCCTCGCGGCTGCGGCCGGCGCCGATATCGTCGTCGAGGCCGCCTTCGAGGAGATGGGCGTCAAGCAGCAGATCTTCGGCGAGCTCGACAAGATCGCGAAGCCCGGCGCCATCCTTGCCAGCAACACCTCCTATCTCGACGTGCCCACCATCGCGGCGGCGACGAAGCGTCCGCAGGACGTGCTCGGCATGCATTTCTTCAGCCCGGCCAACGTCATGAAGCTGCTCGAAGTGGTGCGGCCGAAGGGCGTGGCGGATGATGCGGTCGCGACCGCCGTCGCGCTTGGACGCAAGCTCGGCAAGGTGCCTGTCGTGGTCGGCAACGGCTTCGGCTTCGTCGGCAATCGCATGCTGGAGCAGCGCACCCGCGCCGCCGAGCGGCTGCTGATCGCCGGTGCCCTGCCGCATGAGGTCGATGCCGCGCTCGTCGGCTTCGGCTTCAAGATGGGCCCCTTCGCCATGGCCGACCTCGCCGGCAACGATATCGGCTGGCGCTCACGCAAGGCGCGAGGCCTGAAGGCACCGGTGGCGGATGCGATCTGCGAGGCCGGCTGGTTCGGCCAGAAGACCGGCCGCGGCTATTACCTCTACCCGCAGGGCGCGCGCGCCGGGCAGCGCTGCCCGGAGGTCGAGGCGCTGATCGCCCGCATCTCGGCCGAACAGGGCGTGACGCGGCGCAGCTTCACCCAGGAGGAAATCCTGGCGCGGCTGCTCGACCCGATGGTCAACGAGGGCGCGCGCATCCTGGAAGAGGGCATCGCGGCGCGGCCGGGCGACATCGATATCGTCTGGATCAACGGTTACAACTGGCCGGCCTGGCGGGGCGGGCCGATGTTCTGGGCCGATACGGTGGGGCTCGACGTCATCGCGAAGCGGCTGGAGGCGCAGGCGGCGGAGATTGGCGACAAGGCGCTGGAGCCGGCGCCGTTGCTGAAGCGACTCGCCGCCGAGGGCAAGGGATTTGCGAGCCTGAAGGGCTGAAGTTAGCCTACCCACAACCCGCGTTGTCATCCCGACCGCAGCGGAGCGGAGCGCCGGGATCCATCATAGAGCGGCGAGCCTTATGATGGATCCCGGATCTGCGCTACTTCGCAGCTTGTCCGGGATGACGGGCGGCTTTATCCGAAACGGAGCGACCGGTTGGGTCGCCGTCAAACAGGAGAAGCGCTTGGCTTCGGGTCTGTTCGCGCTGCTCGACGACGTCGCCGGCCTCGCCAAGGTCGCGGCTGCGTCTGTCGACGATGTCGTGGCGCAGGCCGGCAAGGCCGGGGCCAAGGCGGCCGGCGTCGTCATCGACGATGCGGCGGTGACGCCGCGCTATGCCGTGGGCTTTGCGGCCTCGCGCGAATTGCCGATCATCTGGCGCATCGCGCTCGGCTCGCTGCGCAACAAGCTCATCTTCCTGCTGCCGGGCGCGCTCCTGCTCGCGCTGGTAGCGCCCTGGGCGATCACGCCGCTGCTGATGGCTGGCGGCGCCTATCTCTGCTTCGAGGGTGCCGAGAAGGTGCTTGAGCTGGTGCTGCCGCATGGCACGCCCGGTGCCGCGAAGGCGGGCGAGGCGGCGGGAGACCCTGCGGCGCTCGAACAGCAGAAGATCGCTGGTGCGATCAAGACCGACTTCATCCTCTCGGCCGAGATCATGGCGATCACGCTGGCCGGGGTCTCCGACCAGTCGTTCTGGATGAAGGCTGCCGTGCTCGCCATCGTCGGCATCGGCATCACCGTCGCCGTCTACGGCGTCGTCGCCCTGATCGTGAAGGCCGACGATGTCGGCGTGGCGCTCGCCGCCAACCCACGCCCCGCCGCGAGTCTGCTGGGGCTGAGGCGGCTGGAGCCGGGCGAGGCGGGCAGGCTCGACCGCGCATTGCGCTGGCTGACGCAGCCGCTCGGGCGCGGCCTCGTGCTTGGCATGCCCAGCTTCCTCAGCCTGCTCGGGGCGGTCGGCACGGCGGCGATGCTCTGGGTCGGCGGTGGCATCATCATCCATGGTCTCGAAGGCTACGGCCTCGCCGCGCTCGGGCATGGCGTCCATGATCTCGCCGTCGCACTGGGCCGCGCCTCGCCGTCTGCAATCGCAGGAGTCGGCGAATGGCTGGCCGGTGCGGCGCTGGCGGCCGTCTTCGGATTGGTCGTCGGCGGCATCGTGATCGTGGCGATGCATTGGCTGGTCGAACCGCTGCTGAGGCTATTTCGGAAGGATCCGGTAACGCAGCCGGTAGGTGAGAAGCCCGGCGCATAGCGCGTGCCGTACTTTGAAGGAATCACGCCGTCATTCCGGACAAGCCGCGTCAGCGGCACCGATCCGGAATCCATCGAAGGGCGTTGCGCTCTATGATGGATTCCGGGTCAAGCCCGGAATGACGGCGGTGGTTCCGGGGAAGTCCATCTCGACAACTGTCCACGCCGCCGAGGACGACCTCTCAGTCCAGCCAGGTGGTGAAGGTCTCGACCGGTTCGCGCTCGGGCACGAGGCGGTTGGCCGGCGCATCCGGGTCGGCCTTGCCGATGGCGATGCCGCAGACCACGACCTCGTCCCCGGGGATGGCGAGCTCGCGCCGCACGATCGGATGGAACTGCGCGAAGATCGCCTGCGGGCAGGAATCGAGGCCGTGGCCTTGCGCGGCGATCAGCAGGTTCTGGATGAACATGCCGAGATCGAGCCAGGAGCCGATCTCGAGGTCGCGATCGACCGTCAGCATCAGCGCGACCGGCGCATCGAAGAAGCGCAGATTGGCCGCGCTCTGCCGCTTCATGCCCTCGATGTCGCCCTTCGCCACGCCGAGCAGGCCATAGAGATCCCAGCCGACTTTCCGACGGCGTGAGAGATAGGGCTCGCGGAAGCGCTCGGGATAGTAGCGGTATTCCTCGACGCCCGGCCGCTCGCCGGCTTCGAGCGCCGCAAGCAGCGCAGCCTCCAGCCGCGCTCGCGTTTGCGGGCCGATCACCCTGAGCTTCCAGGGCTGCATGTTGGTGCCTGAAGGGGCCTGCGCCGCCAGCTCGATCAGGCGGCGCAGCAGTTCGGGTTCGACCGGGTCGGGCCGAAAGGCACGAACCGCGCGGCGCGAGCGGATTGCGCGTTCGACGGCCTCGGTCCCGGTCATCGCAGGCTACCCCGCCTTGCGCGCGTCGAGGAAGGCCGCGTGTTCCTTCACGAGATCGCCGTCCAGCGCCTTGGCGATCAGGGCGCGGGTGTTGGGCAGGCCGTAGATCGCCGCGAAGGAGCCGAAGCGCGGGCCCTGATCTTCGCCGAAGAAGACCTGGTAGATCGCTTTCCACCAATCGCCGGAGACGCCCGGGCGCTCCGGCGTCGCGTTCTTGGCGGCGAGGTTCTGGTAGCGCGGGATGGCGCGGGCGACGTCGAGCGCCGCATCCTGCACCATCTCGGGCATAGCGTCGGCCGGCAGCGCGGCGATCGCGGCATCGAGCTTGGCGAAGGCCTCGCGCTCGACCGCGTCGGCCGGGCGGTAGCTCTTCGCCGGCTTCACGAAATCGCGGAAATAGGCGATCGCGTAGCCAACCAGCGCGTCAAGGCGCGGATGCGTCTGCGGCGAGATCGCCGGTGCATAACGCTGGAGGAAGCCCCAGAGCACGGCTTTGTCCTCGGAATTCGCGACGGCGACGAGGTTCATCAGCAGGCCGAAGGTGATCTGCGTCCTGACCGCGTTGTCGCCTTCGCCCGAGGCGATGACCTCCGGCGCTGGCGGGTTGCCGGAATGGATGTGCCAGACCGGGTTGCCGAGACGGTTCTTCCAGTCCAGCTTCTCATAGCCGTTGAGGAACTGGAGGTACTCGTCGATGGCACGCGGGATCACGTCGAAATGGAGCTTCTTGGCCTCACGCGGGCGCTGGAACATGTAGAGCGCCAGGCTTTCCGGTGGGCCGTAGGTCAGCCATTCCTCGATCGTCAGGCCGTTGCCCTTCGACTTCGAGATCTTCTGGCCCTGCTCGTCGAGGAAGAGCTCGTAGTTGAAGCCTTCCGGCGGCGTGGCGTCGAGCGCGCGGGCGATCTGCGAGGAAACCTTGACCGAGTCGATCAGGTCCTTGCCGGCCATCTCGTAGTCGACGCCGAGCGCGACCCAGCGCATCGCCCAGTCCGGCTTCCACTGCAGCTTGACCTGGCCCCCGGTGACCGGCGTGACGAAGCGCTCGCCCGTTGCCGGATCGGCCCAGGCGATGGTGCCGGCCTCGACGTCGACCTCGTCGATCGGCACCTGCATGACGACGCGCGTCTTCGGATGGATCGGCAGGAAGGGCGAATAGGTCGCGGCCCGCTCCTCGCGCAGCGTCGGCAGCATGATCTTCATCACCGCATCGTAGCGGGCGAGCATCTTCAGCAGCGTCGCGTCGAACTCGCCGGCGCGATAGGAGTCGGTCGAAGACTTGAACTCGTAGTCGAAGCCGAAGCCGTCGAGGAAGGCGCGCAGCCGGGCGTTGTTGTGGCGGCCGAACGAGTCATGCGTGCCGAAGGGGTCCGGCACCTCGGTCAGCGGCTTGCCGAGATTGGCGGCGAGCAGCTCCTTGTTCGGCACGTTGTCCGGCACCTTGCGCAGGCCGTCCATGTCGTCCGAGAAGGCGATGAGGCGCGTCGGGATGGTGTTGCCGGTCAGCACGCGGAAGGCGTGGCGCACCATCGAGGTGCGCGCGACCTCGCCGAAGGTGCCGATATGCGGCAGGCCCGAGGGGCCGTAGCCGGTTTCGAAGATCACCGATTTCTTGCCGGATTTCTCGATGCGGGCCACGAGCTTGCGCGCCTCCTCGAACGGCCAGGAGGCCGAACGCTGGGCGGCGTCAACGAGGGCTGCGTCGAAAGCGGACATGAGGGGCGGTGTCCTCTCCTGATCGGATAAGAGATATCGCTTATGCGAAGAAGGGGCTTTCGCAGATTGCGAAGGGCGCCGTCAATGCGCGAGCGCGGTTGAAATGCGGCAGGCGAGGGTGGGGCCTTCGTCCAAAGCGCCTTGCCGGCTTGCCCCGACGGTATAGGCTCTCCCTTGTCTTTTTCCAGTTTGACCATGCCTTGAAAGGATGCCGCCTTGGACCGCGATCTGCTCGACAAGCTGACAGCGTGGCGACGACATCTCCACGCCAATCCCGAATTGTCGTTGCAGGAGGCTGAGACCAGCGCCTTCGTGCAGGAGAAGCTGAAGGAGCTCGGCATTCCCTTCACCGCCGATGTCGGCGGCCACGGCGTCGTCGCGACGCTGACGCGCGGCTCCTCGGAGCGTTCGGTGGGCCTGCGCGCCGACATGGATGCGCTACCCATACAGGAGGTCAACGACCTGCCGTATAAATCCGGCAAGACCAACGTCATGCATGCCTGCGGCCATGACGGCCACACCGTCTCGCTGCTCGGCGCGGCGGCGCTTCTGAAAAGCGACGAGAGCTGGAGCGGCACGGTGCAGTTCCTGTTCCAGCCGGCCGAGGAAGGTTTCGGCGGCGCCAAGGCGATGATCCAGGACGGTGTGTTCGAGCGCTTCCCGATGGAACGCGTCTTCGGCCTGCACAACTGGCCGGGGCTCGAGGCCGGCACCGTCGCCGTGCATCGCGGCCCGGTGATGGCCGAGCCCGGCAAGTTCAAGATCACCCTGTCCGGCACCGCCGGGCACGCCGCCAAGCCCGAGCTGACGCATGACCCGATCACCGCGATGGGCCATCTGATCGTGGCGCTGCAGACGATCGTCTCGCGCAATGTCAGTCCGATGGAGAACGCCGTCGTCACGATCGGCCAGATCCATGGCGGTCTCGCCTCGAACCAGATCCCGACCAGCGTCTGGATCGAGGGCACCTACCGCGTCTTCACGGTGCCGGTGCGCCAGCGTGTCGTGCAGCGTATCCGCGACATCGCCAACAACATCGCCGCGACCTTCGAGATGACGGCGGATGTCGATTTCTCGCTGGGTGGACTGGCGACGGTCAACACGCCGGCCGAGGAGGACATGGCGGCGAATGCGGGCAAGGCTGCCGGGCTGGAGGTGCGTCGCGACATCCCCGCCAGCACGACCTCCGAGGACTTCTGCTATTTCCTGCAAGACAGGCCCGGCGCCTATGTCTGGATCGGCAACGGCCCGGCCGTGGATGGCGGCGAGCTCCACAACGACCGCTACGACTTCAACGACGCGATCCTGCCGGCGACTTCGGGCTGGCTCGCCGCGGTGGCGAAACAGGCGCTGGCCAGCAACGCGCCTTGAGGCGGAACCACGCCGTCATTCCGGGGCGGGCCAACGGCCCGAGCCCGGAATCCATGAACACGATCTTCCCCGTCATGCTCGCCCTTGTGGCGAGCATCCACGTCTTGAACTCCGCATTTTGTGAAGGAAAACGTGGATGGTCGGGACAAGCCCGACCATGACGATTCTGGAATGGCGTGGTTATGGATTCCGGGCTCATTGCTTCGCAATGCCCCGGAATGACGGTGAGGTGCCGGGCTCAATACGGGCTGACCGGGAAGAAGCGCAGATAGAGGCGGGCATAGGTCCCGTCGTCCCACAGGCCCTGCAGCGCGTAGTCGATGGCGCGCTTCAGGGTGGGATCGTCCTTGCGCAGCAGGAAGGCGACGCCCTCGCCGAAATAGCGGCTTTCCAGATAAGGCCCGCCGGAGAAGGCGAATTCGCCGCCGCTGCCGGCGAGCGACAGCGACAGCGCCACGCCGTCGGCGAAGACATATTCGGCCTCGCCGCTGCGTAGCGCGGCGATGGCCGAGCCGAGATCGCTGCTCTCGCGCCGCTGCACGAAGGGCATCAGCCGCTCAAGAAAAGCCTGATGCGCGGAGTTGGCGACCACGGCGACGCGGCGGCCCTGCAGGGCGGCGCTGTCGAGCGTCGGGCGGGCATTGCCGCGCGTCGTGGCGAAACGGGCCGGAGCGCGGAAATAGAGATGGCTCGCGGCGAAGCGCTGCCGCAGCGCCGGCGTCAGGTTCATCGCCGCGGCGAGCACGTCGCCGCGGCCTTCGGCGAGCGAGTCGGGCAAGGTGTCGAAGCGGCGTGGCTGGATCGTGCAGGTCCAGCCCAGCCTGTCGCAGACGGCACGCGCAAGCTCGACCGAGAAGCCGGTTAGCGCCCCGTCCGGCCCGGCGAAATGGAACGGCGGATAATCGTCATCGGTGAGGAAGCGCACGACGCGTGGCGGGCCGGGCTCCGGGCGGTCGAGCCGGATGCGCGGGTCCCAGAGATTGGGGATGGCGATGCGCGGCAGCTCCTGCGCCACGGCGGTCGCGGCCAGCAGGATCGAGACGGCAAGGGTGAGCGCGCGAAGCATCGCGCGCATCTGGCGCTGGATGGGGGGCGGGATCAAGGGTGGAAATCCGCCGTCATGCTCGGGCTTGACCCGAGCATCTCCTCGACCAGCTCCTTTTTGTGGCAGGAGATTCTCGGGTCGAAGCTTTGCTTCGCCCGAGAATGACGGAGCTGTGTCAGCCGAGGTTCGCCGCCGTCGCCTTCGCGCCCTTGTCGAACAGCGCGGCGAGATGCGCGCCAACCGGCTTCGTGAACCGCTGGTCGCCCGGCAGGTCGCTGCCGAAGATCGCCTCGATGCCGACGAGCGCCTCGACCAGCGCCTTGGCGTCACGCCCGGGCGCCTCGGTGCGGCGCTTGAGTTCGGCCGCCAGCGGGTCGCGGACGTCGATGGCGCCGCCTTTCTCGTCGGTGCCGGTGACGTAGCGCATCCAGGCCGCGACGCCCAAGGCGAGATGGTCGATCGGCGCGCCGGCCTTCAGACGCTCGCGGATGGTGCCGAGCAGGCGCTGTGGCAGCTTCTGCGAGCCATCCATGGCAATCTGCCAGGTGCGGTGGCGGATCGCCGGATTCTGGAAACGGGCGAGCAGCGCCTTGGCGTAATCCGCCAGCACGACGCCCTGCGGTGCCGGCACGGTCGGTATGATCTCGGCCCAGAGACCTTCGAGGAAGCGCGCGAGGACCGGATCACCGCTGGCCTCGGCGACGGTCTCGTGGCCGGCGAGATAGCCGAGATAGGCGAGCGAGGAATGCGCGCCGTTGAGCATCCTGAGCTTCATGAACTCGAAGGGAGCGACCTCGGAGACCATCTGGGCGCCGACTTCATGCCAATCCGGCCTGCCGGCAGCGAAGACATCTTCGATCGCCCATTGCCGGAAGGGCTCGCCGATCACCGGGGCGGCATCCTCGACGCCGATCAGCCCGGCAACCTCGGCGATATCCGCGTCGGTCGTGGCCGGCACGATGCGGTCGACCATGGTCGCGGGGAAGGCGCCGTTCGCTTCGATCCAGGCGGCGAGCCCGTCATCGAGCAGCGCTGCGAAGTCACGGACGAGGCCACGCAGCACATGGCCGTTGGAGGGGAGGTTGTCGCAGCAGAGCGCGGTGAAGGGTCCCAGCCCCGCATCGCGGCGCGCCTTCAGGCCGGCGACGAGGATGCCGACGGCCGAGCGCGGTGCGTGGGGATTGGCGAGGTCGTGGACGATATCGGGATGATCGGCCTTGAGGCGGCCTGTCGCCGGGTCGTGGCAATAGCCCTTCTCCGTCACCGTCAGCGAGACGATGCGGGTTTCGGGCGCGGCCAGCCGTACGACGAGCGCGGAGGGACTCTCGGGAGCGACGAGCACGTCGAGCACCGAGCCGATGATGCGCAGCTCCGGCCCGGCCGGCGCGCGCTTCAGCAGGGTGTAGAGCCCGTCCTGCGGCTTCAGGCGGTCGCGCTGGTCGGGGCGCTGCAGGCTGGCGCCGACGATGCCCCAGGCCCCGAAGCGCTTCTCCAGCGCGTCCTCGGTGTACTCGGCGAGATGGGCGCGGGCGAAGGCGCCGAGCCCGAGATGGACGATGCCGGGCGTGAGCCGCGCGCGGTCATAGGCCGGGCGGCGGACCGAGGCCGGCAGGCCGGCGAGGCTGGAAGCGGAGAGACGGGTCACAGCTTGTAGGCCTCCTTGGCGAGGCGGTAGGCGAGATCGTAGGCGACCTCGGCGGCTTCGTCCTCCTCCAGCCGGTGCTCGGCGACGAGCTTGGCGAGATAGGCGCAGTCGACGCGGCGGGCGACATCGTGCCGGGCGGGGATCGAGAGATAGGCGCGGGTGTCGTCGTTGAAGCCGACGGTGTTGTAGAAGCCGGCTGTCTCGGTCGTCAGCTCGCGGAAGCGCAGCATCGCTTCCGGCGCGTCGAGGAACCACCAGCCCGGCCCGAGCTTCAGCGCCGGGTAATGGCCGGCGAGCGGCGCAAGCTCGCGCGAATAGACCGTTTCGTCGAGGGTGAAGGCGATAACGGTCAGGTTCCGCTCGTTGCCGACGGCGTCGAGCAGCGGCTTCAGCGCTTCGACATAGTTTGTCGCGGTCGGGATATCGCAGCCCATGTCGCGGCCGAAATGCTCGAAGAGCGCAGCGTTGTGGTTGCGCCAGGAGCCAGGGTGGATCTGCAGGACGAGCCCGTCGTCGAGGCTCATCTTCGCCATCTCGGTCAGCATCTGGCCGCGGAAGAGATCGGCGTCCTTCGCGGAGACCTTGCCCTTGAGGATCTTGGCGTAGAGCTTCTCCGCATCGGCATCCGAGAGGTTGGCGGTGCGCGCCGTGGCATGGCCATGGTCGGAAGAGGTGGCGCCGCGCTCCTTGAAATAGGCGCGCCGCTTGCGATGGGCGGCGAGATAGCCGGCCCAGCTGCCGATATCCTCGCCCGTCAGCTCGCCGAATGTTTCGAGATTGGCGGCGAAACCCTCGAACTCCGGATCGACGACGCTGTCGGGCCGGTAGGCGGTCACGACCTTACCGCCCCAGCCGGACGAGCGGATCATGTCGTGCCATTTCAGGTCGTCGAGCGCGCCCTCGGTGGTGCTGATCGCCTCGATCTTGAAGCGTTCGAACAGGGCGCGGGGCCGAAGCTCCGGCTCGTCCAGCTTCGCGGCGATCTTGTCGTAAATCCGGTCGGCGCTCTCGGGCGTCAGGCGCTCGTTGACGCCGAAGACGGTCGAGGTCGCATGCTCGAACCAGAGCCGGGTCGGCGTGCCGCGGAAGAGATGCCAGTGATCGGCGAAGAGCCGCCAGATCTTGCGCGGGTCGGTCTCGACCTCACCGCCGTCCTTGCGCGCGATGCCGAGCTCTTCGAGCCGGACGCCCTGCGAATAGAGCATGCGGAAGATGTAGTGGTCCGGCTTGACGAAGAGCGTGGCCGGATCGGGAAAGGCGTTGTCCTCGGCATACCAACGCGGATCGGTATGGCCGTGCGGCGAGATGATCGGCAGGTCGCGGATGGTGGCGAAGAGCCGGCGCGCAATGCCGCGCGTCACCGGATCGGCGGGGAAGAGGCGATCGTCGTGCAGCAGCATGGGCATCTCCATCGGTCGCGTGATCTCTAGAGCCGGCTGCGATGAGGGTCAATCGCCTGGTATACTAGTGCGCCAGCCAGACGGCTTCGCGAACCAAGCCGTCATTGCGAGGAGCGTCAGCGACGAAGCAATCCAGGAGGACTGGGTGAGACGTTCAGCCCAGTCCTCCTGGATTGCTTCGCTTGCGCTCGCAATGACGATGATTTCTGCACATACCGAAGCGGACCGGACAGGCTTGCGCTCGCCGCGCCTCCCGCGCCATCCTCGCGCCGCAACGGCATCGGAGCAATGGATATGACGACGCGGCGTGAACTCCTGGCTGGGGCGGGGCTGGCAGCGCTGGCGGCGCAGCTTCCCGTCGTCGCGCTGGCGCAGGCGAAGGATAGCGTCACCATCGCCCAGACGCTGGAGCCGCCGACCCTCGATCCGACCTCGGGTGCCGCCCAGGCAATCCGCGAGGTGACGCTGCAGAACATCTTCGAGGGTCTGGTGAAGATGGACCGGGCCGGCAAGCTGCAGCCCTGCCTCGCCGAGAGCTGGGAGATCGCCGCCGACAACGTCACCTATCGCTTCAAGTTGCGGCAGGGCGCGACCTTCCATGACGGCACGCCCTTCACCGCCGAGCAGGTGAAGTTCTCCTTCGAGCGCGCGGTCGCGCCGGATTCCACCAACGCCCAGCGCCAGCTCTTCGCGCCGATCGTCGAGATCGCGACGCCGGATCCGGCGACGGTGGTGATCAAGCTCAAGCAGCCGACGGCGAATTTCCTCTACGGTCTGAGCTGGGGCGATGCCGTGATCGTCGCGCCGGCGAGCGCTGCCAACAACAAGACCAATCCGGTCGGCACCGGTCCGTTCAAGTTCGTGCGCTGGAACCGCGGCGACCGTCTCGAATTGGCCCGCTTCGACGGCTACTGGGGCGAGAAACCGGCGCTGGCCAAGGCGATCTTCCGCTTCATGTCCGATCCGCAGGCGCAGGTCGCCGCACTTCGGGCCGGCGATGTCGACGCGCACACCAATCTCTCGGCGCCCGAGGCGGTGCCGCAGCTCAAGGCCGATCCCAAGCTCAAGGTCACGATCGGCCGCACCGAGGGCGAGACCATCCTCGCCACCAACAACGCCAAGCCGCCCTTCGACAAGCTCAAGGTGCGCCAGGCCATCGCGCATGCGCTCGACCGCAAGACCATCGCGCTCGGCGTCTACGGCTTCGACGTCAGCCTGATCGGCAGCCATTTCTCGCCGCTGCATCCGGCCTATGTCGATCTGACCGGTACCTACCCTTATGACCCCGCCAAGGCCAAGGCATTGCTGGCGGAGGCGGGCTTCCCGAACGGCTTCTCCTGCACGCTGAAATTGCCGCCGCCGTCCTATGCCCGCCGCTCGGGCGAGATCGTCGCGGCGCTCCTGGCGCAGATCGGCATCAACGCCTCGATCGAGCCGCTCGAGTTCCCGCAATGGCTGGAGCGCGTCTTCCGCAACAAGGACTACGACCTCAGCATCATCGCCCATACCGAGCCGCTCGACATCGATATCTACGCGCGTGACGACTACTACTTCCAGTACCGCAATCCCGAGTTCAAGGCGCTGATGGCCAAGATCGCCGTGACCTTGCCGGAAGCGGAGCGCAACGCCCTCTACAAGCAGGCGCAGGAGATGCTGGCGCGCGACGCGGTCAACGGCTTCCTCTTCATCCTGCCGAAGATCACGGTCGCGAACGCCGCGCTCGACGGCATGTGGACCGACTGGCCGCTGCCGGTGACGCCGCTGGCGGAGCTGCGCTGGCGGTGAGTTTCATACACCTCACTTCCACGTCATTCCGGACAAGCGGCGTAGCCGCGCTGATCCGGAATCCATCGAAGGGCGGATGCACTCTACGATGGATTCCGGGTCGCCCTGCGGTCGCCCGGAATGACGGCGCGGAGAATCGGGACCCGTGATCGGCTACATCCTGCGCCGGCTCGTCGCGCTGGCCCTGACCCTGCTCGCGGCGGCGCTGGTTATCTTCATCGTGCTCGAGATCCTGCCGGGCGATCCGGCGGCGGTGACGCTCGGCCTCAATGCCTCGCCGGAGGCTCTTGCCGCGCTGCACGCCGAGATGGGCCTGGACAAGCCGGCGGTGCTGCGCTTCCTCATCTGGCTCGGTGGGCTCGCTACCGGCGATCTCGGCCTGAGCTACACCTATCGCGTGCCGGTGGCGCAGCTCATCGCCGAGCGCATGGCGGTGACGCTGCCGCTCGCGCTGATGGCGATCGGGCTGGCGATGGTGATCGGCATCCCGCTCGGCATGCTCGCCGCCTCCCGCCATGGCCGGCTGGCCGATGCCGGAGTGATGGCCTTCGCTCAGGCCGGGCTCGCCATCCCCAACTTCTGGTTCGGCCTGCTGCTCGTGCTCGTCTTTGCGGTCGGGCTCGGCTGGCTGCCGGCCGGTGGCTTTCCGGGTTGGCAGGCCGGCTTCGGTACGGCGCTGAAGGCGCTTCTGATGCCGGCGCTGGCATTGGCGTTGCCGCAGGCGGCGATCATTGCGCGCCTGACGCGCTCCGCCGTGCTCGACACGCTGCAGGAGGATTTCGTCCGCACCGCCCGCGCCAAAGGCCTCAGTGAAGGCGTGACGATGCGCCGGCACGCGCTGCGCAATGCGCTGATCCCCGTCGTCACCATCCTGGGGCTGCAGTTCTCGGTGCTGATCGCCGGCGCGATCATCATCGAGAACGTCTTCGCCCTGCCGGGGCTGGGACGGCTCGTCTTCCAGGCGATCGCGCAGCACGATCTCATCGTGGTCAAGGACCTCGTCATGCTGTTTGCCGGGCTGGCGATCCTGATCAATTTCGCGGTCGAGCTGCTCTACGGGCTGATCGATCCGCGCTTGAGGCAGTCATGAGTGCGGTCGGGGACAAGGCGCCGGCAGGCCGCCGGCATTGGTGGCTCGCGCCCTCCTTCGTGATCGGGGCGATGCTCGCCGTGCTCGTCATCGCGGCCGCGCTGATCTCATACATCTGGACGCCCTATCCGCCGACGCAGATGGCGATCCTGAACCGGCTCAAGGGGCCGTCGGCCACCAACTGGTTCGGCACCGACCAGTTCGGCCGCGACGTCTTCTCGATGATCATGGTCGGGGCGCGCAATTCGCTCGCGGTGGGGCTGGGCGCCGTCGGCATCGGCATGGTGCTGGGGACGGCGCTGGGGCTCGCCGCCTCGGTCCGGCGCGACGGCATCCTCGACCATGTCATCATGCGCACGGCCGATTTCACCCACGCCTTCCCGGCCGTGCTGACCGCGATCATGATGACCGCCATCGCCGGGCCGGGCATGCTCAACGCCGTCATTGCCATCGGCGTGCTGAATCTGCCCTATTTCGCGCGGCTTTCGCGCGGGGCGGCGCTGCAGGTCTGGGCGCAGGACTTTATCCAGGCGGCGCGGGCGGCCGGGCTCGACAACCGGCAGATCACGCTGCGCCATGTCCTGCCCAATATCGCCGGCATCCTGGTCGTGCAGGCGACGATCCAGTTCGCGCTTGCGGTGCTGGCCGAGGCAGGGCTCTCATATCTCGGGTTGGGAACGCAGCCGCCGAACCCATCCTGGGGGCGGATGCTCAACGAGGCGCAGACCTTCATGGCGATGCAGCCCTGGCTTGCGATCTTTCCGGGTGCCGCGATCGCGCTGACCGTGCTGGGGTTCAACCTGCTGGGCGATGGCCTGCGCGACGCCGTCGATCCGCGCCTGCGCCGCAGCCGGTAGTTTTCGAGGATACAGGAATGACCGATCTTGCCGATCTGAGCGCAGCCGAGCTTCTCGCCGCCTACGGGAAGCGTACGCTCTCGCCCGTCGAGGTGACGGAGGCGGTGATCGCGCGGATCGCGGCTTGGGAGCCGAAGCTCGATGCGCTCTATGCCTATGATCCGGAGGGCGCGCTGGCGCAGGCGAAGGCCTCCGAAGCGCGCTGGCTGAACGGGCAGGCCCTGCCGCTCGACGGCGTGCCCGGCACGATCAAGGAAAACATCAGGACGAAGGGCGTTCCGGTGCCCCTCGGCACGGCCGCGAGCGATCTCTCTCCCGCTGCCGATGACGCACCTCCTGCGGCACGGCTGCGCGAAGCCGGCCTCGTCATGCTCGGCAAGACGACGATGCCGGATTACGGCATGCTCTCCTCTGGGCTGTCGAGCTTCCACCGGCTGGCGCGCAATCCATGGGACGTCAGCAAGAACCCCGGCGGTTCCTCGGCCGGGGCCGGCTCGGCGGGGGCCGCGGGCTATGGTCCGCTGCATGTCGGCACCGATATCGGCGGCTCGATCCGGCTGCCGGCCGGCTGGTGCGGGCTCGTCGGGCTGAAGCCGAGCTTCGGGCGCGTGCCGATCGACCCGACCTATTACGGCCGCGTCGCCGGGCCGATGACGCGCACGGTCGAGGACGCCGCCCTGATGATGCGGGAATTGTCGAAGCCCGATGCGCGCGACGGGATGAGCCTGCCGCCGCAGGCGATCGACTGGCTGGCGCTCGACATCGATCCGAAGGGGCTGCGCATCGGCCTGCAGCTCGATGCCGGCATCGGCCTGCCCGTGGAGCCGGAGACGAAGGCCGCGATCGAGGCGGCTGCAAAGGCCTTCGTCGCGGCGGGTGCCATCGTCGAGCAGGTCGCGCCCTATCTGACCCGCGAGATGCTCGACGGGCTCGATGATTTCTGGCGCCAGCGCGCCTGGGTCGATATCGGCGCGCTGCCGCAGGAGAAGCGGGCGAAGGTGCTGCCCTATATCTTCGCCTGGGCGGAGAGCGGCAAGGGGCTGCCGGGCGAACGGGTCTATCGCGGCATGAGCCAGATGATGGCGATGCGCGACGCGGCGCTCAGGGCCATCCAACCCTATGACTTCATCCTCTCGCCGGTTTCGCCCGTGCCGAGCTTCCCGGCCGAATGGGCCTCGCCCGTCAATGACCCGGCGCAGCCCTTCGAGCATATCTGCTTCACGGTGTCGGCGAATATGTCGGACCAGCCGGCGATCTCCGTGCATGCCGGGCTGACGAAAGCCGGTCTGCCGATCGGCCTGCAGATTACCGGCAGGCGCTTCGACGATCTCGGCGTGCTCAGGATGGCGCGTGCCTGGGAGGCGATGCGCGGGTCGATCGTGTGGCCGGCTCTTCCCGCATGAAGGCTTTTGAATGAACCGCTCGTCATCCCGGGCTTGACCCGGGATCCATCGTCGGGCTCGGCGCCCTGCGATGGATCCCGGATCGGCGCCGCTGCGCGGCTTGTCCGGGATGACGAGGTGTTTCCGCGTGAACGAGAATCGGAGGAAACGTTTATGGACCTGCAGCTCACGGGCAAGCGCGCGCTGGTGACCGGCGGCAACAAGGGCATCGGCCGCGCCATCGCGCGGCAGCTCGCGCTCGAAGGCGTCGATGTCGTCATCGCCGCGCGCAATCAGGCCGAACTGGCGGAGGCTGCTTCGGCGCTCGCCGCCGAGACAGGGCGCAAGGTGATCGGCCATGTCGTCGACACCCAGTACGACGAGTCGGTCAAGGCCGTGGTGGCCCACACGGTTGCGGCGCTGGGCGGGCTCGACATTCTCGTCAACGCGGCGGCCAAGCCGGGCGGGCAGGCGCCGCCGCCGAAGCTCGCGGAGATCACCGACGCGCTGTTCTGGGACGATGTGAACGTGAAGGTGATGGGCTATCTGCGCATGGCGCGGGAAGCCGCGCCGCACATGACGGCCAATGGCTGGGGCCGCATCATCAACATCAGCGGGCTGGCTACCCGCCTGACCGGCTCGACCGTCGGCTCGATGCGCAATGTCGCGGTGGCGGCGCTGACCAAGAACCTCGCCGACGAGCTCGGCCCGCAGGGCATCAACGTCACCGTCGTCCATCCCGGCACGACGCGGACGGAGCGCACCGCTTCCATCGTCGCGGCGCGGGCCGCTGCCCGCGGCAAGAGCGAGGCGCAGGTCGAGGCCGACATGGCCTCAAACAACACCATCGGGCGGTTGGTCGATGCGACTGAAATCGCCGACATCGTCGCCTTTCTGGCCTCGCCGCGCAGCGTCGCGATCAATGGCGATGCCATCGCCTGCGGTGGCGGCATCCGCGGCGCCATCCACTACTGAGGGTAGTCCGCCCTAGAAAAGAGCGGTCGGGGCGAACTGCGCCAGCGCCATCAGCGCGAGGCCGGCGATGCCGAGCAGGCCGCCGGTAAAGGCGAGCAGGCCGACGCCGGTGATGATGGCGGCCGACGAGATCACGATCGCGATCTGAATCAGGCCCGAGGCGATGTCGAACTTGTCGTCGCGGGCGGCGGCGATATCGCGCTGCGCCTCGGCCGCCTTGGCCCGGGCGGCGAGCTCCTTACGGCCCTCATTGGTCTCCGGCTCGGAATCATAGCGCGCGACGGTCTGCTTCCAGCTTTCGACGCGCTTGCCCATGCGCTGCCGGGCGGCCTCGTCGGTGACGCCGGCAAGCTCGACCTCCATCGCCTCGGCGGCGGTGCGCAGCGTGGTGCCGCGGATCGTCTTGGCCTGGAAGAAGGCCCAGAGATTGGAAGCCTCGATATTCTTGGCGACGGCCTCCTGCTCGGCGTTCTTGCCGCCGATCTCGGAGAAGGCGAGCGCGAGCGCAAGCAGCGCGATCAGCAGGGCGATGCGCTTGTTGCCGCCCTCGGGCGTTTCGATGGAACCGGACACGAATCACCTCGCAGGGCCAATCTGGCGGCGCTGTTTAAGGCTTTCCGCTAAGGCAGCAAGATGACAGCGGCCCGCCCCATTTCCGATTTTGCCCGGAACCATGCCGTCACCCCGGGCTTGACCCGGGATCCATCGTAGAGCGCCGGAGCCCTTCGAGATTCCGGATCGGGCGGCGGAGTTTATTCTTGGGCCGATCGAAGATCGGACCCGAGGGCCGCTCGTCCGGAATGACGACGCTTTCCATGAAACTGCGGTAGCCTCTAGCGGCTGGCGCGCGGATGGGCGGCGTCATAGGCCGCCATCAGCCGCGCCGAATCGATGCGGGTGTAGATCTGCGTCGTCGAGAGCGAGGCGTGGCCGAGCAACTCCTGGATGGCGCGCAGATCGCCGCCGCGGCCGAGCAGATGCGTCGCGAAGGAATGGCGCAGGCTGTGAGGCGTGGCGGAGGAGGGCAGGCCCAGCGCGCCGCGCAGGCCCTCGACTGCGAGCTGGATGATCCGCGGCGAGAGCGGCCCGCCCTTGGCGCCGACGAAGAGCGGGCCTTCCGGCGGCAGCCGCCAGGGGCAGAGCTTGAGATATTCCGCGATCGCCGTGACCACGACGGGCAGCACCGGCACCATCCGTGTCTTGGCTCCCTTGCCGATCACGGTGAGTGTGTCGCCGGCCTGCTGCGGCGCCTGCGCGCGGGAAAGCGAGAGGGCCTCCGAGATGCGCAGGCCGCTGCCATAGAGCAGGCCGAGCACGGCGGCGTCGCGGGCGAGAACCCATTGCTCGCGCTCTTCGCCGGCGCGGGTGTCGGCCTGTGTGACGGCTTTGGCGGCAGAGGGCTCGAGCGGGCGTGGCAGAGATTTGCCGAGCCGCGGCCCGCGTGTCGCGGCGAAGGGGGCGGCGCTGAGCTTGCCGCTGCGCTCGCCGAAGCGGGCGAAGGAGCGCAGTGCCGCGAGCTGGCGCATCAGCGTGCGGTTGCCGACGCCGTCGCGGCGGCGCTGGCCGAGGAAGGCGCGCAGATCGGCGGGCTTGAGCCCGGCGATGTCGGCGAGCGCCGGAGCCCCGCCGAGATGCTCGGTCAGGAAGGCGGTGAATTGGCCGAGATCGCGGCCATAGGCCTCCAGCGTCTTCGGCGAGAGGCGCCGCTCGGCCGAGAGGTGGGAGAGCCAGTCGCGCCGGAAGCTGTCGAAATCGGTCATGCGCGAGCGTTCCCCGTCATGGTCGGGCTTGTCCCGACCATCCACGCCTTGGCTGATCGAGGTCGGTGTTCAAGACATGGATGCTCGCCACAAGGGCGAGCATGACGGGCTGATCGTTGGCCGAGCATGACGCTCCTGCCTTAACACTCCCCGAATCGATGCTAGACACGGGTCATGGACGAGACGGCGGACATGATCGAAGGCGGCACGGTCGACGTGCTGATCCCGCTCGGGCTCGACCAGGCCTATAGCTATGCCGTGCCGGCCGGGCTCTCGCTCAAGCCCGGCGATGTCGTGCAGGTGCCGCTCGGGCCGCGCGAGACGGTCGGCGTGGTCTGGGACGTCGGCAGCGGGCGCGGCGGCAATCTCAAGAAGGTCACCGGCAAATACGACATGCCGCCGCTCGATCCGGCGCTGCGCAAGCTCGTCGACTGGGTGGCCTGGTATACGCTCGCGCCGAAGGGCTCCGTGCTGGCGCTCACACTGCGCCGGCAGCCGGACGACACGCCCGAGCGACCGAAGCTCGGCGTCAGGCTCGTCGGGCCACCGCCGGGGCGGATGACCCCCGCGCGAGCGCGCGCCATCGCGGCGGCCGAAGGCGGACTGCTCATCGCGAAATCGGCGTTGGCCGAGGCGGCCTCGGTCAGCGCGGCGGTGATCGATTCCCTTGTCGATGCCGGCACCTTCGTGGTCGAGCCGCTGCCGCGGGAGGCCATCGCGGCGCGGCCCGACCCCGAGCATGCCGTGCCGGAGCTGTCCGAAGGGCAGGGAGCGGTGGCGCAGGCGCTGATTGCGGCGGTGCAGGCCAGGACCTTCGGCGTCTCACTGCTCGAAGGCGTCACCGGCTCCGGCAAGACGGAGGTCTATTTCGAGGCGGTGGCCGAGGCGATCCGGCAGGGCCGCCAGAGCCTGATCCTGATGCCGGAGATCGCGCTCACCGCGCAGTTCATCGACCGCTTCGAGGCCCGTTTCGGCGTCAAGCCGGGGCTTTGGCACTCGGCCGTGAGCGGGCGGCGGCGCGAGCGGCTGCAGGCGGCGATTGCGGGGGGCGAGGCCAAGGTGGTGGCCGGCGCCCGCTCGGCCCTGTTCCTGCCCTATAGCGATCTCGGCCTCATCGTCGTCGATGAGGAGCACGAGAGCGCCTACAAGCAGGAGGACGGCGTCTCCTACCACGCCCGCGACATGGCGGTGGTGCGGGGTAGGATCGAGAACGCACCTGTCGTGCTGGCTTCCGCGACGCCCTCGCTCGAAACGCGCGTCAATGCCGAGCGCGGCCGCTACGCCCATCTCAAGCTGCCCGAGCGCTTCGGCGGGCGCGAATTGCCGCAGCTCGGCCTCGTCGATCTGCGACGCGACAAGCCGGAGCGGGGGCGCTGGCTCTCGGGCGCGCTGATCAAGGCGGTCGAAGCCAATCTGGAGGCTGGTGAGCAGTCGCTGCTCTTCCTCAACCGGCGCGGCTATGCGCCGTTGACGCTCTGCCGCGATTGCGGCCACCGCTTCCAATGCCCGAACTGCACGGCCTGGCTGGTCGACCACCGTTTCCGGCGCGCGCTGGTCTGCCATCATTGCGGCCATGTCGAGCGCCGGCCGCATGAATGCCCCGCCTGCCACCAGCCGGAGAGCCTGATCGCCTGCGGGCCGGGCGTCGAGCGGCTGGCCGAGGAGGTCGCGACGCTTTTTCCACAGGCGCGTTCCATCGTCCTCTCCAGCGATTTTCCGGGCGGAACCGAGCGGCTGAAGCAGGAGCTGATGGCGGTGGCGGAGGGCGAGTTCGACATCGTCATCGGCACGCAACTGGTCGCCAAGGGCCATAATTTCCCCGGCATGACGCTGGTCGGGGTGATCGACGCCGATCTCGGCCTGACTTCAGGCGATCCCCGGGCAGCCGAGCGCACCTTCCAGGCGCTGCGGCAGGTCACGGGGCGCGCAGGGCGAGGCGAAAAACCGGGTCGTGCCCTGCTTCAGACGCATGACCCGGAGCATCCCGTGCTCAAGGCCCTGATCTCGGGCGACCCGGAGCGGTTTTATGCCGCAGAGGAGGCTTCGCGGGAGGCGGCGGGGCTGCCTCCCTTCGGCCGTCTGGCGGCGCTGATCGTCTCCGCGAACACGCAAGGCGAGGCCGAAAGCCATGCCCGCGCTCTGGCGCGCTGCGCGGAGGCCGGCGACGGAATCATGGTGCTGGGGCCGGCGGAAGCGCCACTCGCGGTGCTGCGCGGGCGCCATCGCATGCGTCTGATCGTCAAGACGGCACGCGAGATCAACCTGCAGGATTACCTGCGTGGCTGGCTGAAACGGGCACCCAAGCCAAAGGGCTCGGTCAGGGTCGCGGTCGACGTCGATCCGCAGAGCTTTCTCTAGAGACCGCTGATTTCGCTAAGAAACATGCCGTCATCCCGGGCTTGACCCGGGATCCATGCCGGAGCGCTTCCGATCAAGGTTCAGGCATGGATCCCGGATCTCCGCTTCGCGCCGTCCGGGATGACCCGCGCTTTCATGAAAACGCGTCGTCACTCCGGATTCCTTTGAATTGCTGAAAGCCGTGGCGAAATCGCCACTTCCATGGGCCAATCAGCGATTGCGCGGCCCGGAACCACATGCTAGTGCACCGCCACATTTCGGTCGCGAAGTCGTCTTGCCGACTTTGGGCCTATGATACTCGCAGCGTCGGGACGATGCACTCCACCTTCTCCGGAAGGTCGCCGGTGCAGTCCCTTGAAACGAGAGACGGGAAGCGTGGCTGAAGGCGGATCGCAGGGGACATTGGTGTCGGGCGTAGCTCAGCGCTATGCCACCGCTCTGTTCGAGCTGGCTGAGGAGAACGGTGCGATCGACGCCGTCGCCGCCGCTCTGGACGCCTTCAACGGCCTGCTCGCCGAGAGCGCCGACCTCGCCCGCCTGATCGAGAGCCCGGCCTTCACCGCCGAGGAGCAGGTCGCCGCGATCAAGGCCGTGCTCGAGAAGGCCGGCATCACCGGCATCGCCGCCAATTTCATCGGCCTGGTCGCCAGCAAGCGCCGTCTCTTCGCGCTGCCCGGCATGATCACCGGCTACAAGCGCCTGGTCGCCGAGGCCAAGGGCATCGTCTCCGCCGAGGTGACGGTCGCCGAAGAGCCGACGGCCAAGCGCGTCGACGAGATCCGCGCGGTGCTGAAGGGCGTCGCCGGCAAGGATGTCGACGTCTCGATCAAGGTCGATCCGACGCTGATCGGCGGGCTCATCGTCAAGATGGCCTCGCGGATGGTCGACGCCTCGCTGAAAACCAAGCTCAATTCAATTCGTCTTGCCATGAAAGAGGTCGGCTGATGGACATCCGCCCCGCTGAAATCTCCGCCATCCTGAAGGCTCAGATCTCGAATTTCGGCTCGGAAGCTTCGGTCACCGAAGTCGGCCAGGTTCTCTCCGTCGGTGACGGCATCGCCCGCGTCTACGGCCTCGACAAGGTCCAGGCCGGTGAGATGGTCGAGTTCGAGTCCGGCGTGCGCGGCATGGCGCTCAACCTCGAGAGCGATAATGTCGGCGTCGTGATCTTCGGTTCCGACCGCGAGATCAAGGAAGGCCAGACCGTCAAGCGCACCGGCGCCATCGTCGACGTTCCCGTCGGCAAGGAGCTGCTCGGCCGAGTCGTCGACGCGCTCGGCAACCCGATCGACGGCAAGGGCCCGATCAAGGCCAAGACCCGCGCCCGCGTCGACGTCAAGGCGCCCGGCATCATTCCGCGCAAGTCGGTGCACGAGCCGATGGCGACCGGCCTCAAGGCGATCGACGCCCTGATCCCGATCGGCCGCGGCCAGCGCGAGCTGATCATCGGTGATCGCCAGACCGGCAAGACCGCCGTGGCGCTCGACACGATCCTGAACCAGAAGGCGCTGAACGAGGGTGATGACGAGAGCCAGAAGCTCTACTGCGTCTATGTCGCCATCGGCCAGAAGCGTTCGACCGTCGCCCAGTTCGTCAAGGTGCTCGAAGAGCGCGGCGCGCTGGAATATTCGATCATCGTCGCGGCGACCGCCTCCGACGCCGCCCCGATGCAGTTCCTGGCGCCCTTCGCCGGCTGCGCCATGGGCGAGTATTTCCGCGACAATGGCATGCATGCCGTCATCATCTATGACGACCTGTCCAAGCAGGCCGTCGCCTATCGCCAGATGTCGCTGCTGCTGCGCCGCCCGCCGGGCCGTGAAGCCTATCCCGGCGACGTGTTCTACCTCCACTCCCGCCTGCTCGAGCGCGCGGCGAAGATGGGCGAGGCTGCCGGTCTCGGCTCGCTGACGGCGCTGCCGGTGATCGAGACGCAGGCGAACGACGTCTCGGCCTACATCCCGACCAACGTGATCTCGATCACCGACGGCCAGATCTTCCTGGAGACGGACCTGTTCTACCAGGGCATCCGCCCGGCCGTGAACGTCGGCCTCTCGGTGTCGCGCGTCGGCTCCTCGGCGCAGACCAAGGCGACGAAGAAGGTCGCCGGCAAGATCAAGGGCGAGCTCGCCCAGTATCGCGAGATGGCCGCCTTCGCCCAGTTCGGCTCGGACCTCGACGCGGTCACGCAGCGCCTGCTCAACCGCGGCGCCCGCCTGACCGAGCTGCTGAAGCAGCCGCAGTTCTCGCCGCTGAAGATGGAAGAGCAGGTCGTCGTGATCTACGCCGGCGTGAACGGCTATCTCGACGCGCTGCCGGTCAACAAGGTCCGTTCCTTCGAGGACGGCCTGCTGTCGCTGGTCCGCTCGAAGCATGCCGGCCTCCTGGGCGAGATCGGCTCGTCGAAGGATCTGTCGGACGCCAACGCCGCCAAGCTCAAGGACATCGTCGCGGGCTTCGCGAAGTCCTTCGCCTGATCCGCAGGCGTCATGGTCGGGCTTGTCCCGACCATCCACGTCTTCGTCGTGAATGCGGCGAACGTGGTAGATGAGACCGAGGTTCAAGACGTGGATGGTCGACACAAGGTCGACCATGACGGGGTGAGAGCGCCACATGCCTTCTTTGAAGGACCTACGTAACCGCATCGCCTCGGTGAAGGCGACGCAGAAGATCACCAAGGCCATGCAGATGGTCGCGGCTGCCAAGCTGCGCCGCGCGCAGACGGCCGCCGAGGCCGCGCGCCCCTATGCCGAGCGCATGGAGACGGTGCTGGCGAACCTCGCTTCCGGCGTGACCGGATCGAGCGCGCCGCGCCTGATCGCCGGCACGGGCTCGGACAAGGTGCATCTGCTGCTGGTCTGCACCGCCGAGCGCGGCTTGTGCGGCGCCTTCAACTCCTCGATCGCGCGCCTCGCCCGCGACAAGGCGAATGCGCTCAAGGCCGATGGCAAGACGATCAAGATCATCTGCGTCGGCAAGAAGGGCTACGATATCCTGCGTCGGCAGTTCGCCAGCGAGATCATCGAGTTCATCGATCTGCGCGAGTTCAAGCAGGTCGGCTTCGTCAACGCCGAGGCGATCGCGCAGAAGCTGCTCGCCCGCTTCAACGAGGGCGAGTTCGACGTCGCGACGCTGTTCTTCTCGAAATTCCGCTCGGTGATCGCCCAGATCCCGACGGCGCAGCGCATCATCCCGGCCGAGATTCCGGAAGGGACGAAGCAGACCGACGCCGTCTACGACTACGAGCCGGACGAGAGCGAGATCCTCGAGGCGCTGCTGCCGCGCAACCTGGTGGTTCAGATCCTGCGCGCGCTGCTCGAGAATGCCGCCTCCGAACAGGGCGCGCGCATGTCCGCGATGGATTCCGCCACGCGCAATGCCGGCGAGATGATCAAGAAGCAGACCACGCTCTATAACCGCTCGCGTCAGGCGATGATCACGAAGGAACTGATCGAGATCATCTCCGGCGCGGAAGCGCTCTAACCGCCTAGACTCTCGCCGGCGGTGCTCTCCGCCGGCTGCCGAAACATCCGAATGCGCTAGTCCCGAGGTTCCGCCATGGCCAAAGCCGCTACCAAGACCACCAAGAAGACCGCCGACGAGAAGCCCGCCAACACCGGCACCGGCCGTGTTGCCCAGGTCATCGGCGCGGTTGTCGACGTGCAGTTCGACGGCGCCCTGCCGGAGATCCTGAACGCGCTCGAAACCGAAAACCTCGGCAACCGCCTCGTCCTCGAGGTCGCCCAGCATCTGGGCGAGAACACGGTCCGCACCATCGCGATGGACGCCACTGAAGGCCTGGTGCGCGGCCAGTCCGTCACCGACACCGGCGCCCCGATCGCGGTTCCGGTCGGCGACGAGTGCCTCGGCCGCATCATGAACGTCATCGGCGAGCCGGTCGACGAGGCAGGCCCGATCCTGACGACCGCCACTCGCGGCATCCACCAGCCCGCTCCGTCCTATGCCGAGCAGGCGACCGAGGCGCAGATCCTCGTCACCGGCATCAAGGTCGTCGACCTGCTGGCTCCCTACGCCAAGGGCGGCAAGATCGGCCTGTTCGGCGGCGCCGGCGTCGGCAAGACCGTGCTGATCATGGAGCTGATCAACAACGTTGCGAAGGCCCACGGTGGCTACTCGGTGTTCGCCGGTGTCGGCGAGCGCACCCGCGAGGGCAACGACCTCTATCACGAGATGATCGAGTCGAACGTCAACAAGGACCCGAAGGAGAACAATGGTTCGACCGCCGGTTCCAAGTGCGCCCTTGTGTACGGCCAGATGAACGAGCCGCCGGGCGCCCGCATGCGCGTTGCGCTGGCCGGCCTGACCGTCGCCGAGGACTTCCGCGACAAGGGCCAGGACGTGCTGTTCTTCGTCGACAACATCTTCCGCTTCACCCAGGCGGGCTCGGAAGTGTCGGCGCTGCTCGGCCGCATTCCCTCGGCGGTGGGCTATCAGCCGACGCTCGCCACCGACATGGGCAACCTGCAGGAGCGCATCACCACCACGACCAAGGGCTCGATCACCTCGGTGCAGGCGATCTACGTGCCCGCGGACGACCTGACCGACCCGGCGCCGGCGACCTCCTTCGCCCACTTGGACGCCACGACCGTGCTCTCGCGCTCGATCGCGGAAAAGGGCATCTACCCGGCGGTCGACCCGCTCGACTCGACCTCGCGCATGCTCTCGGCCGATATCGTCGGCGAGGAGCACTACGGCGTCGCCCGTCAGGTCCAGCAGGTGCTCCAGCGCTACAAGGCGCTGCAGGACATCATCGCGATCCTGGGCATGGACGAGCTCTCGGAAGACGACAAGATGACGGTGGCGCGCGCCCGCAAGATCGAGCGCTTCCTGTCGCAGCCCTTCCACGTCGCGGAAGTCTTCACCGGCTCGCCCGGCAAGCTCGTCTCGCTCGAGGACACGATCAAGGGCTTCAAGGGCCTGGTCGAGGGCAAATACGACCACCTGCCGGAAGCGGCCTTCTACATGGTCGGCTCCATCGAGGAGGCCGTCGAGAAGGCGCAGCGTCTGGCCGCCGAAGCGGCGTAAACTTCCGAACGCGTCATCCCCGGGCTCGTCCCGGGGATCTCATGACCAGAAACCGCTGGTTTCCGAGATGGCCGGATCAAACCCGGCCATGACGAGCCGGGGAGAATGAAACGATGGCCACCTTCAATTTCGAACTCGTCTCGCCGGAGCGCATCCTGTTCTCGGGCGAGGTCATCAGCGTCATCATCCCGTCGGTTGAGGGCGAGATGACTGTGCTCGCCGGTCACGTTCCGACCGTTGCCGGGCTGAAGCCGGGCATCGTGCTGGCCCAGACCGGCGCCGACAACGGCAAGGAATTCTTCGTCGGCGGCGGCCTCGTCGAGGTCAACCAGACCTCTGTCACGATCTTGGCCGAACGTGCGAACTTCATCGAGGACGTCAACAACGAGGTCCTCGACGCGGCGATCCTCTCGGCCGAGACCCGTCTCGCCGCGGCGCCGAGCGAGGTCGAGGAGCGCCGCTTGCGCGACATGCTGGTGCAACTGCACGAGTTCAAGCACGTCTTCGAGCAGCGCAAGGCGGCCTGAGGGTCACCTGGAAGCCGAGAATGCAAGGGGCCGCGTAAGCGGCCCTTTTTCATGCGTAGCTGATGAACTCCAGCAGCGAACCGTCGGGATCGCGGAAATAGACGCTCGTGCCATGGCCGCCGCGGCCAAAGCGCTGGACCGGGCCGAGTTCGATCGCAACTTTCTGCCGTTCGAGATGGCTGATCGCTTCTGCGATCGGCCCTGGCCAGACGAAGCAGAGATCGCTGCCGCCCGGCGGAACGGGCAGGCGGGCCACCGGCGTCGGATCGAGCCCCGGCCCATGGCAGTTCAATTGCGCGCGTCCGATGCGATAGACGAAACCGTCCTTGTTCGGGATGATCTCCGCGCCGATCACGTCGTGATAGAAGGCGTTCGAGCGTTCCCAGTCGGAGACATGGATCACGCAGTGGTCGAGTTCGACGATGCTCATCGGTCCATTCCCTCAGCCGTGGCGGGCGAGGCGAAGGCCGCAAAGGCGGCGGCGACCCGCTCGTAGACAGTTTTCTTGAAGGGAACGACGAGCCCCGGCATCTGGTTCAACGGGCGCCAGCACCATTCACTGAATTCCGGCGGCTCGTCGCCGTTCGGCTTGCCGATATCGATCTCGTCGTCGTTGCCGGTGAAGCGGAAGGCAACCCAGCGCTGGCGCTGGCCGCGAAAGGCCGTGAGCCTGTGCGGCGGCCCGTCATAGGGTGGGAAATCGTAGCTCCACCACTCCTCGGTCACGGCAAGGAAGTCTGCGCTGGTGACGCCGGTCTCCTCTTCGAGCTCGCGGCGGGCGGCGGCGACGATGTCCTCGTCCGGGTCGATGCCGCCCTGCGGCATCTGCCAGTCGAAGCCGGGCAGGATGACCTCCGGGCCGGCGCTATGCGAGTGGCCGGCGAAGACCAGTCCTTCGGCGTTGAACAAGGCGATACCGACATTGGCGCGATAGGGGAGGCTCATCGGCAGAGCATAGGACGCCGTCTCATGCCGCGAAACCGCGTGCTGGCCGTAAACTGCGTTGTGCAGGCCGCTCATCTCGGCAAATGGCAGCCGGCAAAGAAATCTCACTCGTCCCGTTTCGAGAGAACGCAGGACAGCAGGCCGGGAAAGCGCTGCTCGATATCCTCGCGGCGTAGCGCGTTCATTCGTGTCGCGCCCTCATTGCGGGTACGGATAAGGCCGGCTTCGCGCAGGACGCGGAAGTGATGCGAGACGCTGGATTTCGGCCGATCGCCCTCGAGGGCCTGGCAGCTCGCCTCGCCCTCCACCGCGAGTCGGCGGACAACTTCCAGCCGGAACGGGTCGCTCAGGGCATGGAAGACGTCTTCGAGTGCAATCTCATCCGAAGTGGGCAGGCGGGCATGTCGCATCGGCGAAGCCTATCACAGGGTTTTGATATTGCCAAAGTTCGAAAAATATCGAACTATCGAATCATCAGAACCTCACCTGCGGAGCCAAGCATGCCCGGCCTGTTCGACCCTTTCAGCCTGAAGAACGTTACCCTTCGAAACCGCATCGTCGCATCGCCGATGTGCCAGTACTCGGCGCAGGACGGTGTCGCGAACGAATGGCATCGCGCCCACTTTGCCGGGCTGGCGCGCGGTGGCGCCGGCCTCGTCGTCATCGAGGCGACCGGCGTCTCACCGGAAGGGCGGATCACGCCCGCCTGCCTTGGCCTGTGGAATGACGGGCAGGCCGAGGCGCTGGCGCCGATCGTCGCGGAGATGCGCAGGGCCGGTGCCGTCACCGGCATCCAGATCGGCCACGCCGGGCGCAAGGCTAGCGCCAACCGTCCCTGGGAAGGCGACGATCATATCCCGCCAAATGATCCGCGTGGCTGGGAGACGATCGCGCCGTCAGCGATCGCCCAGGGCGGCGGCCTCTCGCGCGTGCCGCGGGCGATGACGCAGGCCGATATCGCGCGTGTCCGTGCCGATTTCGTTGCGGCTGCCGAGCGCGCCCGCGACATCGGCATCGAATGGCTGAAGCTGCATTTCGCCCATGGCTATCTGGCGCAGAGCTTCCTGTCGCGCCACGCCAACAAGCGCGACGACGTCTATGGCGGCAGCTTCGAGAACCGTAGCCGCTTCCTGATCGAGACGCTGGCCGCCGTGCGCAAGGTCTGGCCGGAGGACCGCCCGTTGTCCGCACGCCTCGGCGTGATCGAGTATGACGGTCAGGACGAGGAGACGCTCGCCGAGGCGATCGAGCTGGTGAAGCGCTTCAAGGCCGAGGGGCTGGATTTCATCGACGTCAGCGTCGGCTTCTCGACCAACGAGGCCAAGATTCCGTGGGGACCGGCCTTCCTGGCGCCGGTCGCCGAACGGGTGCGCCGCGAGGCCGGCCTGCCGGCCTCGACGAGCTGGTACATCAGCAAGCCCGAGCAGGCCGACGCGCTGGTGCGCGAGGGCAAGGTCGATCTCGTCACGTTGGGCCGTCCGCTGCTGGCCGATCCGCACTGGCCCTATGCCGCGGCGCAGGCGCTCGGCGTCGAGAACCCGGCCTGGAAGACCCTGCCGGCGCCTTACGCCCACTGGCTCGCGCGCTACCGCGCGGCGTGAGCAGAGGATTTCCGCGTTTCTTCGAAACGTAGAAATCCTCTGGCTCTTTGTTTTATCGCATTTTCTTCACGCGAACCGGTGTCCACTTCGCTCGAAAATGCTTGAGGGAGGGGCCGCGAGGCCCCTCGCTTCATTCGCCCATCGCGATCAGGCTGGCATTGCCGCCGGCGGCAGCGGTGTTGATCGTCACCGTCTGCTCGGTGGCGAAGCGGGCGAGGTAGTGTGGGCCGCCGGCCTTCGGGCCGGTGCCCGACAGGCCGTGGCCGCCGAAGGGCTGCACGCCGACCACCGCGCCGATGATGTTGCGATTGACATAAATGTTGCCGGTCGAGAGGCGTTCCGCCACGCGCTCGACCGTCGTCTCGATGCGCGAGTGGACGCCGAGCGTCAGCCCGTAGCCCGAGGCGTCGATCTCGTCGATCACCTTGTCGAGCTCGCCCGCCTTCCAGCGTACGACATGCAGGATCGGCCCGAAATGCTCGGCGGTGAGGTCGGTCACGCGGTCGAGCCTGACGACATGCGGCGCAACGAAGGTGCCGCCGAGATCGGGCGCCTGCCCGGCCCAGGCGACGCGGCCCTGCTGGCGCATGGCGGCGACATGGGTGTCGAGGCGCTGCTTGGCGGCGGCGTCGATCACCGGGCCGATATGGATGTCGAGCCGACGCGGATCGCCGAGCTTGAGCTCCTTGGTGGCACCCTCGATCATCTCGATCATCTTGTCGGCGACATCGTCCTGCACCACGAGCAGCCTGAGCGCCGAGCAGCGCTGGCCGGCCGAGCGGAAGGCCGACATCACGACATCGTCCGCGACCTGCTCGGGCAGGGCGGTGGCGTCGACGATCATGGCGTTGAGGCCGCCGGTCTCGGCGATCAGCGGCACGATCGGCCCGTCCTTGGCGGCGAGCGCCCGGTTTATGCCACGCGCGGTCGCGGTCGAGCCGGTGAAGGCGACGCCGGCAACATCCTTATGCGCGACCAGCGCCGCGCCGGCCTCGGTGCCACCCGGTACGAGATGCAGCGCGCTGACGGGCACCCCGGCCTCATGCAGGATCTTCACGGCGACGGTCGCGATGATCGGCGTCTGCGGTGCCGGCTTGGCGACGACACTGTTGCCGGTGACGAGCGCGGCGACGACCTGGCCGGTGAAGATCGCGAGCGGGAAGTTCCAGGGTGCGATGCAGACGAAGGCGCCGCGCCCGCGCAGGATCAGCCGGTTCTCTTCACCCGTCGGGCCGGGCAGTGCCGTCGGGGTCGCGAACTGCTCCTCGGCCTGCGTGGCGTAATAACGGCAGAAATCGACGGTCTCGCGCACCTCGGAGATGGCGTCGTCGATGGTCTTGCCGGCCTCGCTCTGCAGCAGCGCGATCAGCAGGCTGCGGCGGGTCTCCATGATGTCGGCGGCCTTGCGTAGCGCGGCGGCGCGGATGCGGGCGGGCGTCTCGCTCCAGGCGCGGAAGCCGGCCTTGGCCGCCAGCAGGGCGCGCTCGGCCGTGGCGGCGTCGGCTTCGGTGACCTTGCCGATCGGCTTGTTGTCGATGGGCGAGCGCACGTCGCGCGTGGCACCGGGCTGCGCCTTGCCGTCGATGATCGGCGCCGCGTCGGGGAAGCTCTTCGTCGCCGCGATCTCCTTCACCAGTGCGTCCAGGCTCGCCTCATGGCCGAGCTCGGTGCCGGCCGAGTTCTTGCGGGACGGGCCGTAGAGATCAGCCGGCAGCGGGATGCGGCGATGGCGCGCCGCGCTGGCGCTACCGATGATGTCGGCCGGCGGCGTAAGGAGCTGCGAGACCGGCACGTCGGGGTCGCCCGAGGCGCTGACGAAGGAGGAGTTGGCCCCGTTCTCGAGCAGGCGGCGGACGAGATAGGCGAGCAGATCCTGATGGCCGCCGACCGGCGCATAGGTGCGGCAGGCATAGCCTTCGTTCTCGCGCAGCAGCTTCTCGTAGAGCGCCTCGCCCATGCCGTGCAGGCGCTGGAACTCGAAGCCCTCGGCGTCTCCAGCCATCTCGGCCACGGTCGCGACGGTGAGTGCGTTATGCGTGGCGAATTGCGGGATGATGCGGGGCCTGAGCTTCAGGAGCTGGGCGGCGCAGGCCTCGTAGTTCAGGTCCGTCATCGCCTTGCGGGTGAAGACCGGGTAGTCGGCGAGGCCGCGCTCCTGGGCGCGCTTGAGCTCGGTGTCCCAATAGGCGCCCTTGACCAGCCGCACCATCATGCGCCGGTTATAGGTCTCCGCCAGCCGGCCGATATGGTCGATCACGGCGGAGGCGCGCTTCTGATAGGCCTGGATGGCGAGGCCGAAGCCGTCCCAGCCGTCGAGCGAGGGATCGGCGAAGACGGCGTCGATCACGTCGAGCGAAAGCTCGAGCCGGTCGGCCTCCTCGGCATCGACGGTGAAGTTGAGGTCGTAGCCCTTGGCCTGGCGGGCGAGCGCGATCACCTTCGGCACGAGCTCGGAGAGCACGCGCTCATGGTTCGTCGCCTCGTAGCGCGGATGCAGCGCCGAGAGCTTGACGGAAATGCCCGGCCGGTTCGGCAGCCTGTCATTGCCGGCTGAGCGGCCGATGGCGTCAATGGCGGCGGCGTAGGAGGCGAAATAGCGATCGGCATCGGCCTGCGTGCGTGCGCCCTCGCCAAGCATGTCGAAGGAGTAGCGGTAGAGCTTGCCGGTGCCGGAGCGGGCGCGCTTCAGCGCCTCCTCGATCGTCTGGCCGAGCACGAAATGGTTGCCCATCACGCGCATCGCCTGGCGCGTCGCCGTGCGCACGGTCGGCACGCCCAAGCGCTTGGCGAGGCTGCTGACGATGCCCGTCGGCGTCTCGCCGGGCTGGATGACGCGGGCGGTGATGCCGAGCGCCCAGGCCGAGGCCGAGACCAGGAAGGCGTCGGACTTCGATTCATGATGGGCGAAATCGCCCTGGCCGAGCTTGTCCTCGATCAGCCGGTCGGCGGTCGCGGCATCCGGCACGCGCAGCAGCGCTTCCGCCAGCACCATCAACGCAAGGCCCTCCTTGGTCGAGAGCGAATACTCGCGCAGCAATTCCTCAATGCCGCCGAGGCCGACCTTGCGGGTGCGGATCGCCTCGATCAGCCCGGTGGCGCGCGCGTCGATCCGGGCCTTGGCCGCGGGATCGCGGCGCGCGGCGGCGAGCAGCCGGCCGGCGATGGCGCCGTCATCCTCGGCGAAGGAGGCGCGGAAAGGCGGCATGGCGGTACGCGGGGCGGGGGCGACCATGAAGGGCTCCGGATCTGTCAAGCAGGATTATCTGAAGGATGATGGATCATAGGCCGCATATCAATTGGCATTTGGTGGTTCTTTCCCGTATCAATCTCTATCAAAATGCAATTCTATAGAGAAACATAATGCTGGACCGAACCGATCGCCGTATCCTTTCGCTGCTGCAAGGCGATGGCCGCATCGCGGGTGTTGAACTCGCCGAAAAGGTCGGGTTGTCTCCCACCGCCACGGGCGAGCGTTTGAAGCGGCTGACGCGCGACGGCTACATCACCGGCTACCGCGCCACGCTCGATCCGATGAAGCTCGGCCTGAACCTGCTCGTCTTCGTCGAGGTCTATCTCGACAAGACGACGCCCGATGCCTTCGAGCGCTTCGCCGCGGCGGTGAAGCGGGCGCCGGAGGTTCTGGAATGCCACATGGTCGCGGGTGGCTTCGATTATCTGGTCAAGACGCGCGTCGCTGACATGAACGCCTATCGCCGCTTCCTCGGCGAGGTGCTGCTGGCGCTGCCGGCGGTGCGCGAGACGCGGACCTATGCGGTGATGGAGGAGGTCAAGACTGACGGCGCCCTGCCCTTGTGACGGAAATGCTGCCGCGTTGACGCCATTTCAACATCTTATGGTGTCAAGAAGCGTGGGCGATGCGGAGATGCCGTGTCGCGACCAGCAAGGCGCCCGGAGGCCTGCCATGCCCATCGTTCCGTCCCCTCGTCCCCCAGTCCTGTGCCGGCGCGGGTTCGGGCAGCTGGCGGTAGTGGCTGCGGCGGCCTGTGTGGCCGGCGGCGCTGCCCGTGCGCAGGGCAACACGGCGATCCGCTTCGCCCTGGATCGACGTTTCGACGGGCTGACGGCACCCTTTCTGGCTGCGCAGGACAAAGGCTATTTCGGTGCCGAAGGGCTCGATGTTACCATAGAGCCGGGCAACGGCTCGCGTGCCATGCTGCAGCGTCTGGCGACCGGCGCGCAGGATGCTGGCTTCGGTGACGTCAACGCGCTCATCCGCTTCCGCGACGAGAACCCGAGCACCGATCTGAAGGCGGTGATGATCATCCACGACCGTCCGGGCTTCGCGCTCATCGGCCGCAAGAGCCGGGGCATCACGGCCGAGCCGGCGAGCCTGGAGGGCCGCAAGCTGGGCACGGCGAGCACCGATGCCAGCTTTGCACAGTGGCCGATCTTCAAGAGCCTGAACAAGATCGACGACAGCAAGATCAAGCTGGAGATCGTGGGGCTTCCGGTGCGGGAGCCGATGCTGGCTTCCGGGGAACTCGATGCTGCCTTTGGCTTCGGCACGTCGACTTATGTTTCCCTCAAGGGGCGTGGTGTACCGGCCGAAGACATCGTGCTGATGGAAATGGCCGATCACGGCCTCGTGCTCTATGGCAGCGCGGTGATCGTGGCGGGCAAGTTCGCCGCCAGCAAGCCGGATGCGGTGCGTGGCCTCGTGCGCGCCGTCATGCGCGGGATCCGTGATGCGGTCGCGAACCCCGGCGCCAGTGCGCAGCTGGTCGTGCGCCGCAACGAGGACGCCCAGCTGGAGATCGAGCGGGAGAAGCTCGGCATGGTCATCGAGCGGAACGTGCTGACGCCCTATGTCCGGGCGCACGGTCTGGGCGGGATCGATTCCGAGCGCTGGTCGCGGGTGCTGGATCAGCTCACCCTGGCGGGGAGCTTCCGGGACAAGGCGCGCGCGGGCGATGCATTTTCCGACGCATTCCTGCCGCCGGCCGGCGAACGCATGTTCTGAGCGCATCATGACGCACGGAAAGCCCGCGCTGGGGGTGGGTGACAGCGGCTGGGCGCCTGCCTATCGTGCCGCGCCTCCCACCGGACTTCCATCTTGATATTGCCAGACCTGACCGACTACGCCGCATTGCGTGACGCTTTCCGCTGGCGCATTCCGGATCGCTACAACATCGCCGTCGACGTCTGCGACCGCTGGGCGGCGAGCGCGCCGGAGCGGCCGGCGATCATCGAGGTTTCGCAGGACTGGCGCGTGACGCCGGTCAGCTTCGGCTGGTTCCGCGAGCATTCCAACCGTCTCGCCAACGCCCTGCGCGCGCGCGGCGTCGGCCGTGGCGACCGTGTCGCCATCCTGCTGCCGCAGGGTCGGGCGGTGCTGACCGCCCATCTCGCCGCCTACAAGCTCGGCGCCATCGCGGTGCCGCTGGCGGCGCTGTTCGGCGTCGACGCGCTCGCCTACCGGCTGGAGGATTCCGGCGCGAAGGTGGTGGTGACCAACGAAGCCGGCCTCGCCAAGCTCGGCCAGATCACGCATCCCCTGCCGGAACTCGCCTTGCTGGTTTCGACCGAGGGGCCGGATCGCGGCGCGGAGGGCTGGGACGATCTCCTCGCCGAAGGCAGCCCCGATTTCACGCCGGTCGAGACCACGCCGGACGATCCGGCGCTGATGATCTACACCTCCGGCACGACGGGCAATCCGAAGGGCGCGCTGCATGGCCACCGCGTCCTGCCCGGCCATCTGCCGGGCGTGCAGATGCCGCATGAGTTCATGCCGCGGCCGGGCGATCTCGCCTGGACACCGGCCGACTGGGCCTGGGCCGGCGGGCTGCTCAACATGCTGCTGCCGGCACTGCATTTCGGCGTGGCGGTGGTCGCCCGGCCGGTGACGCGCTTCGAGCCGGACGAGGCCTACAGCCTGATCCAGGACCTTGGCATCCGCAACGCCTTCGTGCCGCCGACGGCGCTGCGGATGCTGCGCGGCGCCGGCAATCCGCGCGGACGCTACGAGCTCAACCTGCGCACGGTCGCGGCGGCCGGCGAGGCGCTCGGCGCCGAAACACTGGCCTGGGGGCGCGAGGCGCTGGGGCTGACGATCAACGAGGCCTATGGCCAGACCGAGTGCAATCTTGTGCTCGCCTCCAGCGCCGCCATCGGCGTGAGCCGGCCCGGCTCGATCGGCAGGGCGGTTCCCGGTCATGACGTGGCGATCATTCGGCCGGACGGCTCGGTCTGCTCAGCCGGCGAGGAAGGGCAGATCGCCGTGCGCCGGCCGGACCCGGTGATGTTCCTCGAATACTGGCGCAACCCCGAGGCGACCGCGGCGAAGTTCGTCGGCGACTGGATGATCACCGGCGACGAGGGCGTGCAGGATGCCGACGGCTATGTCCGCTTCATCGGCCGGGACGACGATGTCATCACCTCCTCCGGCTATCGCATCGGCCCGGGCGAGATCGAGGATTGCCTGCTGAAGCACCCGGCGGTGGCGCTTGCCGCGGTGGTCGGCAAGCCCGACACGCTGCGCACCGAGATCGTCAAGGCCTTCATCGTGCTGAAGCCGGGGCAGCCCGGCTCGCCGTCGATGGTCTCCGAGCTTCAGAACTTCGTGCGCGCGCGACTCTCGGCGCATGAATACCCCCGCGAGATCGCGTTTCGCGGCGAATTGCCATTGACGACAACGGGCAAGATCATCCGTCGTGTGCTGCGGGCCGAGGCTTAGAGCCCGTGGACACTTGGCCAAGCTGGCCTTGTTGTGGCACCGCCGTCATTCCGGGGCAGGCCGAAGGCCTGAGCCCGGAACCCATGAACACCGTCCCAGCAGGAAGAGCAGCGCTTCGAACTAGTCCGGCCCTATCTGGAGCGTCGTGTTCATGGGTTCCGGGCTCGGACCTCCGGTCCGCCCCGGAATGACGGCGGCGGTTCCGGCGGATCCATCTCGGCAACTGTCCACACCGCCCAGAGCCCGTTCCGATCAGATTGAATCAACCTGATCGGAACGGGCTCTGAACAGCGACTGGCCGATCCGCCGCCGGATGCGGGCTGCGAGATCGGCCGGGGTGCCGGCCCGTCGATGGCTGAGGCGAAGCGTGCCGAAGCCGTCGCTCTCGGCTCCGAAGATCGGCAGGCCGCCAGCCAGCCTGATCTGTCGCGCGGGCGCCGCCTTGCGCATCATCGCCAGGAGCAGCGCTAGCGGCTTGGCCGGGGCCAGGCCGTCGTCGTCGGCCGCGAGATAGAGCCAGCTCATCGGAGAACGGCCGAGCGTCAGCGCTGCCGCGATCGGTCTGTCATCGAGCATCAGCAGCGCGATCCGGCACAGTTTCTGCCGGCTGAGGCTGCGGCTCATGCTGCGCAGGAAGGCGGCCTCGCGGATATCCTGAAGGGTTGCCCGGCCTGTCTGCCCCCGCCGGCCCGAGGCTTCGAGGGCAAGCAGGATCTCGACGGCGTCGCGCCGGCCGGCGAGGGTCGAGGGCTCTTCCAGACGCAGCTTGCCCCGCGCCTCCAGCTTGGCCCGCGCTTCTGCGAGGCTGGCCTGGCCCGCGAGCCGTGGGCTGGGCATGCCGAGGGCTTGCCAGTCCGCCACGAAGCCCTGTTTGCCGGCGATCCATATCAATGCCGTTGCGAACGGGCCGGCTGGGTCGATGGCCGGGAAGGTCAAGCCGGCGGTTGGCCCAGCCTCCCTGCGCCGGACGCGGAACAGCGCCGACAGGGCCGGCGCTGCGAAGGTGTCGTCGATCAGGGGCGTGCCGTTGAGCAGGCGGGGATCGGCGAATTCGTCCAGAGCCTCGGCTGCAAGCAGGCGCTGGCGTCGGCGGAATGGCACGAGGCCGATCAATCGGCGCGATTGCCGTCCGGCCTCGCCCTGCCAGAGCAGCATCAGCGCAACGTCGCGGAACGAGACGAGATGTTGAGCCGCGGCGAGCGCGAAGCCTGGATCGAGAAAGGGATTGGGCTCGATGGCCTGCGCCGCGAGATCAGCCCATTCCCTGACGATCCCGTCACAGGAGGCGAGCGGACGGATTTCGCAGTGGATCGCCATGCCGGGGAGCGATCGCAGCACGGTCGGCATCATCGACGCCGTGCCGCCCAGGCTCGCCAGGGCTATGATCTCGCTCATCCGCTCCCGCTCCCGATGCGTCTTTCCGGCGCAAGGCTGTGCCGGAATGGCGAGATACAGGCCTGTACCTCGCCATGCGGGAGAGACGCTTCAAGAAGTGGGCCGCTGCGGGCGCACTAGGACATGCTCCGTTTTGATGGAAGCGCGCGTCATCCCGGCCGAAGCGAAGCGCAGAGCCGGGATCCATGCCGGAACCTTCATCGTAAGAGCTCTGGCATGGATCTCGGGTCAAGCCCGGGATGACGACGTGGTTCCGTGGGAAATCAGCAGCCTGCTAGGAGCGTGCGGTCTCGGCACGCTCGGCCTGCTGGCCGAGGAAGGCCGACCACAGGCGCTGGACGGTCTCCTCCTCGATGTCCTTGACGATCAGGACGAGGCGTGAGCGCCGGTCGGCATCAGGCCAGGCGTCGAGCGTGATGGGCGGATGCAGGATCTGCTGCACGGCGTGCACGAGCAGCGGATGCCCCGGCTGCTCGGCCACATCGACCAGACCCTTCAGCCGCAGCAGGCGCGGCCCATGGATCGAGCGCAGCAGGGTCCAGAACAGATCGAAGGTGCTTCGGGCGACGGGCTGCTCAGCCGTCAGGGCAAAGGCGCGGATCGCCTCGTCGTGGCGGTTCACGTCATGCGGATACTGCCCGTGATGATCATGACCGTGATGATGCTGGTGACCATGGCCGTGATGGTGATGGCTGTGGCCGGGAATCTCTGTTTCCGCCAGCCAGCGGCGCAGAGCGGCCGGGCGCCGCACCAGATCATAGAGGCCTGCGCCGATCAGCGCGCTCGCCGCCGCATCCGGAAGAAGGATCTCGACACCGGGATTCAGCGCGGCGAGGCGTGCGCGCAGCGCATCGGCCGGACCTGCGAGGTCTGTCTTGGTCAGGACGAGCCGGTCGGCGGCGACGACCTGCCGGCGCGCCTCCTCATGGGCGTCGAGCGTCGCCATGCCGTTGACCGCGTCGACGAGCGTGACGACGCCGTCGAGCCGGAAGCGCATGGCGAGATAGGGGTGGTTGATCAGCACGTTCAGGATGGGCGCCGGGTCCGCGAGGCCGGTCGTCTCGATGACGAGGCGGGAAAAGGCGCCGATCCGGCCATTGTCCCGCCGGCGCAGCAGATCCTCGAGCGTCACGATGAGATCGTCCCGGATCGTGCAGCACAGGCAGCCGGATTCGAGGAGGATCATGTTCTCCTCGACGCCTTCGACCATCAGGTGGTCGAGCCCGACCTCGCCGAACTCGTTCACGAGCACCACGCTGTCCGCCAGCGCGGGGTCCTTCAGCAGCCGGTTGAGCAGCGTCGTCTTGCCGGCGCCGAGGAAGCCGGTGAGCAGCGTCAGCGGTATGGGGGCGGGGCTGGCGTGGGCGCCGGTCATGATCTGTCGTCCGGTCTCAGGGCATCAGACCGAAAAGTGGAATCCACCTTTCGGGAAAATCCGATGCTTCGTCAAAGGGCCGGATCGTCACTCCATGCGCCTCGCGACGCACGGCAATCCGCCTTCAAGCGGGCACGACGCTCCGCCTTGAATGTTCTACTATTACATTAATGACCAGCGCGACGATGACAAGGGCGCCGCCGGCATATTGCAGTGGCCCCAGCCGCTCGGCGAGCACGATGGCCGCGATCGCCACGGCGAAAACCGGCTCGGCGCAGAAGGCAAGGCCGGCCGGCCCGGGCGCGATGCGCGCGAGCGCCAGGATCTGCAAGAGGAAGCCGATGACGTAGCCGCCATAGGTGATGGCAACCGCGATCGGCGCGAGCAGGAAGGTCTGCGGCGGCAGCAGGCCGCCGGTGATCAGGAGGATCGCCAGCGTGACCGGCAGGATGACGATATGCGACCAGAACAGCTTCGGCAGCGTCGCGACCTGGGCGCAGCGTGCGGCGGCGAAGAATTGCGCGGTGGCGCTGAGGCTGGCGAGGAAGGCGAGGGCAAGCCCGCGCGGATCGAGCCCATGCAGGTCGGGGCCGACGACCAGCGCGACACCGAGGAAGGCCAGGAGCGCGACAGTGAACCGGTCGGCCCGGAAGGGCGCTGGCGTGAATAGCGGCTCGGTCAGCACGATCAGGATCGGAAAGGTGTAGAACACCACGGCCGCGACCGAGACGGGCACGAAGCTGACCGAGGAGAGATAGGCCGTGCCGACGAGCGCGGTCGCGAGGCCGAAGAGCAGGACGGGCTGCCGTTCGTCGCGGGCGAGATTGAGGGAGCAGCGCCAGGCCAGCGCCGCGCCGCCGACCAGGATCAGCATCAGCAGGACGCGGTAGAAGACGAGCAACGGGCCGCTGAGGCCGACCTGCCCGGCGATCTGCGCGCTGACGATATTGGTGCCGAAGGCGGCCGCCGAGGCGAAGGCCAGCAGCAGCCCGTGACGTGCGTTCGCCTGCCCCGCGTCCAATCAGGCCTCAGGCGTCGCTGGCGGGCTTGGCCTTCGCCTTGGCCGCGGGCTTGTCGGCCTGCGGCTTCACGGCGGCCTGCGACGGCCGGGGCTTGGGCAGTGCGCTCGTGCTGGCGGGCGCCTTGCCCGGCTGTGGCTTGGCTGCCGGGGTCTTTGCGGGCTGGGTCTTGGCCGCCTGCGCCTTGGCCGGTTGTGTCTTGGCGTTGCGGGGAGCGGCCTTGATGCCGGCGGCAGCGCCCAGGCGCAGGCTCGCAGCATTCGCGGCGCCGCGCTGGACCGCGCCCTGAAGCCGCAGCGGGCCGGCCTCGAACGCATCGGAGGACGGCTGGACCGGGGTATCGGCCGGGGCGAAAGCGGTGGTGCCGCGCGGGATCGCACCATTGTTCGACGCCGTGCGGCGGCCCGGCGCGCCAACCAGCCCGGCGGCGACGGGCGCGCCCGGCTCGATCGTCGGGGCCGTGCCGCGCGCGACGCGCGTTTCCGGCTGGGCCGTGACATTGGCGGCGAGCGGAGCGCTGGCCGAGCCGGCGGTGCGACCGAAGGAGACCTGAACGGGCGCGACCTGCGCGCGCTGGCCGAGAACGACGCGCCCGCGCGGCGAGCGTGTCGCGACCGGTCCGGCCGACTGTGTCGTGAAGGTCGCGAACCGGCCGCCATCGGAATCATTGCCGCCGGCGGCTGCGGAAGCGGCGATCGGGCCGGAGATATCGGCATCATCGGCCAGCGCCACGCCGCCGCCACGATGGCGAACGTCGTCGCAGATGTTGGGGGCGCGCGTGCCGCTGGGTGACATGGAAGCGAGAGTGTAGCCTCCTCCCCCCCAACGGCTGAAGCCGTCGTCGAGGAGCTGTGCGGCCTTGACGGTGCGCTCGACGCCGGAAACCGAGCCGAGCACCACGGCGATCAGGGTCTTGCCGCCGCGGCTGGCCGTCGCGACGACGTTGAAGCCGGAGGCGCAGGTGAAGCCGGTCTTCATGCCTTCGATGCCGGCGTAGCGGCCCACCAGGCCATTGGTGTTTTGCATCACCTGCTTGCCGAGCTGGACGGCCGAAGTGTTCCAGTAGTCCGAATATTGCGGGAAGTCGTGTAGCAGCGCCATGGCGAGCACGGCGAGGTCACGCGCGCTGCTCTGCTGGTCGGGATGGTCCCAGCCATTGGGATTGACGAAATTGCTGTCGCGCATGCCGAGGCGCTGGGCTTCGGCGTTCATCATGCCGACGAAGGTCGGGACATCGCCGCCGACGCCCTCGGCCACGACATAGGCGATGTCGTTGGCCGATTTCACCATCATGATGCGCAGCGCGTTGTCGAGCGTGATCTCCTGCCCGGGCCGGGCATAGACCTTCACGCGCGGCTGGCTGGCGGCGAGCTTCGAAACCGGGATGGCGGTCTCCAGCCCGAGGCGCCCGTCCCGCACCGCCTTCAGCGCGAGATAGATCGTCATCATCTTGGTGGTGGAGGCCGGGCGCCAGGCCTGCGTCGCGTTCTCGCTGGAGAGCACCGCACCGCTCGATGCATCGACGACCAGACTCGCTCCGGCGAGGGCGGGGCCCGTTGCGACGAAGCTGAGGGCGAGGGCGGCGGCAAAGCGAGAGAGGGTCATCGGCGGGTCTTTGAACCTGTCTTGACGGGAACTGACGAGACGCAGGGGAACGGTAGTCGAGGTGGGTGCAGTTCTGGAGAAGCGGGACGCGCAGCTTTCAACGCAACGCATGCGGCAATTTCGAGACAGCCAGCGCATTTGCCAGCCGGCAAATGCATACCTACCCCTTGCGGAGCGATTTGCCTAGACAGGGGGCGTCAGTCCAAAACGCTACGCCCTTTTTCTTTCCCGAGGCTTACCGTGGCGTTCGGCCTTCTCTGGATTCCGGCGACGATTTTCGCCTCGCTGCTGCAGACTGCCCGCAATCTGGCACAGCGCTCCCTCACCGACATCATCGGCGTCGTCGGCGCCACGCAGGTGCGCTTCCTTTTCGGCCTGCCCTTCGCCGCGCTCTTCCTCATCCTGGCCTGCATCGGCCTCGAACGCCTGCCGCCCGCCATCGGCATGGCTTCCCTCGGCTATACGCTCTGGGGCGCGCTCGCACAGATCGCGGCGACCGCGCTGATGCTGGCGGCGATGCGCGAGCGCTCCTTCGCGGTGACGACCGCCTACACCAAGACCGAGCCGGTTCAGGTGGCGTTGTTCGGGGCGACACTCCTCGGCGACGCGCTGACGCCGCTGAAATTCCTCGCCATCGCGATCGCGACGGCAGGCGTGATCGTCGTCTCCTGGAAGCCTGGCGAGAAACTGACCCGCGCTGACCTGCGCCCGGCCGTGCTCGGCATCGTCTCCGGCGCCTTCTTCGCCCTCTCGGCGATCGGCTTCCGGGGTGGCATCCAGGCACTGCCGGAAGGCAGCTTCCTGATCCGTGCCTCGACCATTCTCGTGCTTGGCCTCGGCCTGCAGACGCTGCTCCTCACCTTCTACCTGCTCGCCGCCAATCGCGATGCCCTGTTCCAGAGCCTGAAGAACTGGCGCCGCTCGCTCTCGGCCGGCTTTCTGGGTGCCGCCGCCTCGCAGTTCTGGTTCATCGGCTTCTCGCTGACCACCGCCGCCAATGTCCGCACGCTGGCGCTGATCGAGGTGCCGCTGGCGCAGATCGCCTCGCGCCGCCTCTTCGCCGAAGGCACCAGCCGGCGCGAAATACTTGGCATGGCGATGATCGTTGGCGGGGTCGGGCTGCTGCTCTCGGTGGCATTGCAGTGAATGCTGGGGCCGGCTAGAGCCGGATCCGATCAGGTTGAATCAACCTGATCGGTGAATCCGTCTCTAACATATTGATAGAGAACGCGTGACCCGATCAGATTGCACTACAATCTGATCGGCGCGTGCTCTAGTGCTGGAAGCAGGGCTAGCCAGCCGATCCGCGCACGGCGATCATGCACGGATACCGGCTTGCCGGACGGCGCAAGGCTGCCAAGATAACGTGTAGCTGCACATTAGAGGGAGAACCGTCATGAGCGCTGCAATCGTCGGCTGGGCACATACGCCATTCGGCAAGCAGGATGCCGAAACCGTCGAAAGTCTCATCGTGCGGGTCGCGACCGATGCGCTGGTCGATGCCGGCATCACCGCCGATCAGGTCGATGAGATCGTGCTCGGCCATTACAACGCCGGCTTCTCGGCCCAGGACTTCACCGCTTCGCTGGTCCTCCAGGCCGATCCGGCGCTGCGCTTCAAGCCGACCACGCGTGTCGAGAATGCCTGCGCCACCGGTTCGGCCGCGGTCCATCAGGGTGCGCGGGCGATCAAGGCGGGGGCGGCCAAGATCGTGCTCGTCGTCGGCGTCGAGCAGATGACCAAGACGCCGGGGCCGGAGATCGGCAAGAACCTGCTGAAAGCCTCCTATCTGCCGGAGGACGGCGACACGCCAGCCGGCTTCGCCGGCGTCTTCGGCAAGATCGCCGCCGGCTATTTCCAGCGGCACGGCGACCAGTCCGATGCGCTCGCGATGATCGCGGCCAAGAACCACAAGAACGGCGTCGAGAACCCCTATGCGCAGATGCGCAAGGATCTCGGCTACGCCTTCTGCCGCGAGGAGAGCGAGAAGAACCCCTTTGTCGCCGGGCCGCTGAAGCGCACCGACTGCTCGCTGGTCTCGGACGGCGCCGCCGCGCTCGTGCTGGCCGACGAGGAGACCGCGCTGCAGATGCGCCGCGCCGTCGGCTTCCGCGGCATGGCCCATGTCCAGGACTTCCTGCCGATGTCGAAGCGCGACATCCTGAAGTTCGAGGGCGGGGCGCTCGCCTGGCAGAAGGCGCTGGCCCAGGCCGGGGTGACCCTCGACGACCTCTCCTTCGTCGAGACGCATGACTGCTTCACCATCGCCGAGCTGATCGAATACGAGGCGATGGGCCTGACCAAGGAAGGCGACGGCGCCCGCGCCATCAAGGAAGGCTGGACGCAGAAGGACGGCAAGCTGCCGGTCAACGTCTCCGGCGGCCTCAAGGCCAAGGGCCATCCGATCGGCGCCACTGGCGTCTCGATGCATGTGCTGTCGGCGATGCAGCTCACCGGCGAAGCGCCGGAAGGCATGCAGCTCAGCGAGCCGCGCCTCGGTGGCATCTTCAACATGGGCGGGGCGGCAGTCGCGAACTACGTCTCCGTGCTCGAACGGATCAAGTGATCCTGTAAGCCTCGGGCAGAAGCGGATTTTTCGACGTGACCGTCTTTATCGCGCTTCTGCCGGCCTACATCCTCTCGATCTTCTACCGCTCCTTCCTGAGCGTGATCGCCGGGCCGGTGATGGCCGATCTCGGCATCGGCCCGGCTGCCTTTGGCCTGCTCGGTGCCGCCTGGTTCATCGCCTTCGCGCTGGCGCAGTTCCCGGTTGGCTGGGCGCTCGACCGGGTCGGGCCGCGCCGGACGGTGGCGGTCGCGATGGCGATCGGTTCGGCCGGCGCCTTCCTGTTTGCGCAGGCGAGCGGCCCGCTATCGGCCGGCATCGCCATGGCGTTGATCGGCATCGGCTGCTCGCCGGTCTTCATGTCCTCGCTCTTCCTCTTCGCCCGCACGGCGGCGCCCGTGCGCTTCGGGCTCTTGACCTCGCTGTTCATTGCGCTGGGCTCGCTCGGCAACATCGCTGGCGCTGCGCCGCTCGCCATTGTTGCGGCGCATTTCGGCTGGCGCGGGGCCATGACCGCCATGGCCGCCGCCTTCCTGGCCGCGACCGTCCTGGCCGTGATGCTCGTGCGCGATCCGCCGCCGCGCCCGGCCTCCGCCGCGCCGGACGAAGGGCTGCTCCAGGGGCTCGCCAGCATTCTGGCGCTCAAGCCGCTCTGGCTGCTCGCGCCACTGACCATCACGGGCTACGCCATCGTTGCCACGGCGCGCGGCCTGTGGATTGGCCCGTTCATGACGCAGGTCCATGGCTTCGACGCCGTCGCGGCCGGTCATGCGGCAACGACGATGGCGGCCGCCATGATCGTTGGCGCCTTCATCTATGGCTGGCTGGAAAGCCGCACCGGGCGGGCCAAGGCGATCGTGACCTGGGGAACGCTGCTGACCGCGCTCGGCTTCGTGCTGCTGGCGCTGAGCGGGCAGAACTCGCATCTGACGGCGGTCGCGCTGTTCTCGCTGATCGGGGCGGCAGGCTTCACCTACGCGATCCTGATGGCGCATGCGCGGCAGTTCTTCCCCGAGCACCTGATCGGGCGCGGCATGACCTTCGTGAACTTCCTCTTCATCGCCGGCGCCGCGGCGGTGCAGTCGGCCTCCGGCTGGTTCATCGCCGAGCAGCGCGCGGCCGGGCTCGACGCCGCCAGGACCTTCGCCAATCTGCACTGGGCCTTCGCCGCGCTGCTGCTGGTCTCGGTCGCGATCTACGCGCTCGCGCCGCCCAAGCCGGTGAAGTGGTGAGCGCGCTCAGGCCTCGCCGGGTGCCTTTGCCGCGATCGCCAGCGCGTGGACCCGGTCGGCCAGCTCCTGCGCCAGCGCCGCATTGACGAGGCGGTGGCGCTCGAGCCGGCTCTTGCCGGCGAAAGCTTCCGACACGATATTGACGCGGAAGTGAGTCTCGCCGCCCTCGCGCCAGCCGCCATGGCCCTGATGCTGGTGCGACTCGTCGATCACCTTCAATTCCTGTGGCGCAAAGGCTTCGGTCAGCTTTCGCGTGATTCTTTCAGCGATTGCGGTCATGATCGTGCCACCGTTGCGATGATTGTCCTATCGGTTCGGCGGTGTGTTGCATCGCACTTGCCGGCCCGAGCCCTGCGTCTCATAAACCGTCGACGATGAACATCAACTCGCGCCTTTTCGACAGCATCAGGATCGGCTCTTCCGAGGCGGAAGCGGTCGTGGACAGCGATGCGCCGCGTTGCGACCATCCGGGCTGCGCGCGCGCCGGTGAATTCCGCGCGCCGAAGGGGCGCGGCCGCGAGGGCCAGTTCTTCCTGTTCTGCAAGGAGCATGTGAAGGCCTACAACGCGACCTACAACTACTTCGCCGGCATGGACGACGACGCGCTCGCCGCCTACCAGAAGCAGGAGGAGATCGGCCACCGGCCGACCTGGAAGCTCGGCGTCAACTCGCAGGCTGCGCGCATGTCGCAGCGCGGGCGTCTTCGCAACGGCGAGGCCGGCCCCGACATGCACGACGCCTTCAACCTGTTCGGTGCGCGCTCCAAGCAGCAGGCGGCGCAGCCGGAAGCGCGCGTCGGCGTCGTCGCGCGCAAGGCGCTCGATACGCTCGGCCTCGACGACACCGCCGACTCCGCCGCGATCAAGGCGCGCTACAAGGAGCTGGTGAAGCGCTTCCACCCGGACGCCAATGGCGGCGACCGCTCGCGCGAAGGCACGCTTCAGGAGATCCTGAAGGCCTATCAGCAGTTGAAGAGCGTGGGGATGGTTTAGGGCGGGGTCATCCCGTGCGCGCTGCGGCACGCAGTGCTGCTGCGCAGACACGGGACCGTCGGCAGAGTGAGGCGCCTTCTCCTCGCGCGGTCCCGCATCTGCGCAGCGGCGTTACACGCCGCAGCGCGCACGGGATGACGGCTACCCCTTCTTCGCCGTCAGCCCCGCGACATCGGCGATGATGCCGTCCAGCGCGAAATCCTTCGGCGTATAGACCGCTGCCACGCCCATGTTGCGCAAGGCGTTCTCGTCGTCGGGCGGGATGATGCCGCCGACCACGACCGGGACGTTCATGCCGGCGACGCGCAGGCGCGCTGTGACGTCGCGCACCAGCGGCAGATGCGAGCCGGAGAGGATCGAGAGCCCGATGATGTCGGCTTCGCTCTCCCGGGCCTGGGTCACGATCTCCTCCGGCGTCTGACGGATGCCGCCATAGCTGACATTCATCCCGGCATCGCGGGCGCGCACGGCGATCTGCTCGGCGCCGTTCGAATGCCCGTCGAGGCCGGGCTTGCCGACGAGGAAGCGCGGCGGACGGCCGAGGCGCTCGGTCGCCTTCTCCACGGCTGCCTTGGCGGTGGCGAGGCCGGTGGCGTCGCCAAGCTTCGTGGTGTCCACGCCGGTGGGGGCGCGGTACTCGCCGAAGATCTCGCGCAGGGTCTGCGCCCATTCGCCGGTGGTGACGCCGGCCTTGGCGCAGGCGATCGAGGCCGGCATGACATTGCGGCCCTCGCGGGCGCTTGCCGCGAGCTCGGCGAGCGCCGCCTCAGCCGCCCTGGCGTCGCGCGCCGAGCGCCAGGCCTTGAGGCGGGCGATCGCTTCGGTCTCGACCGAATCGGGCACGGTGACGACGGCGCCGTCGCCTGCGGACAGCGGGGAGGGCTCGCTGTTGGTGAATTTGTTGACGCCGACGACGACCTGCTCGCCGCGCTCGATCGCCTCGATGCGCCGCGCCCCGTTCTCGACCAGTGCCTGCTTCATGTAGCCGGTCTCGACGGCGGCGAGAGCGCCGCCCATGTCGTCGATCTTGGCGAGTTCCTCCAGCGCCGCTTCCTTGAGCTCGCGGACCTTGGCATCGATCGCGGTCGAGCCGTCGAAGATATCGCCGAACTCGAGCAGGTCGGTCTCATAGGCCAGCACCTGCTGCATGCGCAGCGACCATTGCTGGTCGAAGGGGCGGGGCAGGCCGAGCGCCTCGTTCCAGGCCGGCAGCTGCACCGCTCGCGCGCGCGCCTTCTTCGACAGCGTCACGGCGAGCATCTCGATCAGGATGCGGTAGACGTTGTTCTCCGGCTGCGGCTCGGTCAGCCCCAGCGAATTGACCTGCACGCCATAGCGGAACCGCCGCATCGCCTCATCGGTAACGCCATACCGACCTAATGTGATCTCGTCCCAGAGCTCGACGAAAGCCCGCATCTTGCAGAGTTCGGTGACGAAGCGCATCCCGGCATTCACGAAGAAGGAGATGCGCCCGACGGTGCCGGGGAATTCTTCCGCGCTGACCTCAGGCCGGGCGCGAATCGAATCCAGCAGGGCGATGCCCGTCGCCAGCGCGAAGGACAATTCCTGCACCGGCGAGGCCCCGGCCTCCTGCAGATGGTAGGAGCAGACATTCGTCGGGTTCCACTTCGGCAGCTCGCTGGCCGTGAAGACGACGATGTCGGTGGTGAGCTGCATCGAGGGACGCGGCGGGAAGACATAGGTGCCGCGCGAGAGGTATTCCTTGACGAGGTCGTTCTGCGTCGTGCCTTGCAGCAGCTTGCGGTCGGCCCCCTGCTCATCGGCGACGGCGATGTAGAGCGAGAGCAGCCAGGCCGCCGTCGCGTTGATCGTCATCGAGGTGTTCATCTGCGCCAGCGGGATCTGGTCGAACAGCGCCCGCATGTCGCCGAGATGGCTCACGGGCACGCCGACCTTGCCGACCTCGCCGCGCGCCAGCACATGGTCCGGATCGTAGCCGGTCTGCGTCGGCAGGTCGAAGGCGACGGACAGGCCCGTCTGGCCCTTGGCGAGATTGGTCCGGTAGAGCCGGTTGGACTCAGCCGCGTCCGAATGGCCCGCATAGGTGCGGAAGATCCAGGGCTTGTCGCGCGGGCCCGTCTGCAGGCCGCCAAGCTTCGTCGCGGTCATGGCGTCTCCCCGTATTGCAGAGCAATCTCAATGTTGCACTGCGGCGAAGATAACGCCAGAGCTTCGACGATGTCGCCTACGACGTTAGACGGACGCAATTCGGACGTCGGTAGGAGTTCGCACAGGGCTGCGCTGGCCCCGGGCGCCTATCGCGAGGAAAGGCTGCCCCTGATCTCGGAAGCCGGCAGAAGCGCCAGGCGGTTGTCGGCCTTCGGAGGCGTGACGAACGCGCGGGCGGAGGCCTTCGGCAGATCGAGATCGAGCGGCCGGCCCGGCGGCAGCGGCGCGTTCTTGACGAGCATGACCGCTGGCGTCTGGAGCGTAACGAGCTTGGGTGCCGCCGTCTCGGGAGCGAAGGCAAGCGGCGCCGAGGCGAAGGAGGTGGAGGCGGTCGAGACGGTGGTCGCAAGAGGCGCGGAGGTGGACGCCGATGCGAGCTGGATCGTCGGCTCCTCGATCCGCCTGCGCTCGGGGCGCTCGCCCTTGAGATAGAAGGCGTTGCCGCCGGCCACGGTCACGTAGTGCATGTTGGCGTAGCCGAAGCGCATGCCAGCCATATGGAAGTGCTTGGCCGATCCGACCGATTCGTTCCGGCGGCCATTGAGGATGTCCTCGGCGATAGCCTCGATCTTCGGCAGGGTCTTTTCCGGCATCGGGCGCGTCAGCACGCCGGAGGCGAACTGACGGGGAGCCCCGACCACGCCGCAGATCGTCTCGGGGTAGCGCGCCGATTCGACCCGGTTCATCACGACCGTGCCGACGCCGAGCAGGCCGGCTTCGCTCGACCGATTCGATTCGAAATACATCGCGCGGACGAGGCATTCCTTTTCGCGCGGATCGGCCTTGGCCAGCGCGACGGCGCGCTTGCGCGCAGCAGTCGGTTCCTTCGTCGTCGGCGCGGAGACCGCGGCCGTCTCGACCGGCGACATGCTGCAGGCGCCCAGGGCCGGCGCGAGGAGAGCCATCAGAATCGGGATCGATCCGCGTCCGCCGTACCGGAAAACTCCGCCAGAACGGAGACCATGCGCAGCGATCGCGGCCCGCTTCATGCGGCAACCTCCTCAGTATCGGGATCATGGGCAGCCGGGGGGCGCACCGGGATCACCGGCAAAGAAACCCGAAACCCTTAACAGAAAGTTAATCCGGGAAGGAAGGGCCGAGGCGCGCAAAGCTTTCCCCGGCGGATGTCTCTCTCCGCCGGCCCTTGATTTAACGCCTTGCCATAGAACGCAAAACCGGGCGTCCCCGGTTCCGAATTTTTATCTGCATTGCCGCTGTAGCCCGAAGGAGGCGCGTATCGGTCCGGCCGGAGACTTCAGTTCCGCGTGCTAGGCAAGCGCGGCAGCGGCAGGAAGTCGACGCCTTCCTCATGCAGCATGCGGGCGTCGTCGGCCGTTGCCTCGCCATAGATGGCGCGGGATTCCGCCTCGCCATGATGGATCTTCAGCGCCTCGTCGGCGAAGCGCTCTCCGACATGCTCGGCATTCTCGTGAACGTGCTGGTGCAGCGCGCTCAGCATCTCGCGGAAAGCCTTCTCCTTGTCGCTCATCAGCGCGACCGGGGCTGGTGCGGCAGCGGAGGCAGAAGCGTCCGGTGAGGGCTCGGCCGCCCGGGGAGCGAGATCGGTGCGCGCGACATTGGGCGCCATGATCGCGCGCTCGACCTTGGCGCTGTTGCAGATCGGACAGCTCACCAAGCCGCGCTTCACCTGATCCTCGAAGCCGGTTGAGGACGAGAACCAGCTGTCGAATTCGTGGCCGTTGTCGCAGATGAGTGTGTAGCGGATCATGTCATCTTAGATGGTGGCGCCGTGCCACCAAGGCAAATCGGCACGCAAGGAGCGCTGCAGGCTGGGCCTAACAGGGCAGGCAAGAACCCTGTGTTGCTTCAGGCCGCCAGCAGCCCGTCGAGTTCGCCGCGGGCATCGAGGGCGTGGATATCGTCGGAGCCGCCGACATGGCGCTCGCCGATGAAGATCTGTGGCACCGAAGTACGCCCGCCTGCCCGTGCCGTCATGGCCTGCCGCAGTTCCGGCTCGCCGTCGACATCGATCTCCGAGAAGGCGACGCCCTTCCGGGTCAGCAGGGCCTTGGCGGCCTTGCAATAGGGGCACCAGGAGGTGGTGTAGATCGTGACCGGCGGCATGGGCTGAGAACTCTCGATAAGACGCTTAGCCTTCATGTAGTGCCTTCCCGGCCATCCGTCACGACCCGTGCGAAGGTCAGGATGTCGACATCGCGGGCGCCGGCCCGCAACAGCGCCCGGGCGGCGGCATTGGCGGTCGCGCCGGTCGTCAGCACGTCGTCGACCAGGAGGACGCGCCGGCCCTCGACCTGCGGACGCATCGCGTCCGGCACCCGGAACGCGCCCTGCAGATTGTCGGCGCGCTGCGAGCGGGTGAGTCCGACCTGCTGGCGCGTCCGCTTGACGCGGGCGAGCAGGTTTGGCGCCAGCGGAAGCTTCGCTTGGCGCGCGACGACGCCGGCGAGCGCGGCGGCCTGGTTGAAGCGCCGGCTCCAGAGCCTCGTGCGGTGGAGCGGGATGGGCGCGACGATCTCCGCCTCGCCGAGCAACTCGCGACCTGCCTGCGCCATCATGCGCCCGAGCGTCAGGGACAGTTCGATGCGGTCGCCATATTTCAGGCGATGCACCAGTTCGCGTGCCGTGCCGTCGAAGCGGCAGACGGCACGGGCCCGCGTGAAGACCGGTGGGTCGGCGATCGCGGCCGGCGAGAGCAGGCCGGGACCGAGATCGACCGCAAAGGGCGTGCCGAGCCGCTCGCAATAAGGCCGCTCGATGAAGCCGATGCCGCCCCAGCAGGCTGGGCAGAGCGCCTGCGCCTCGCCGGTCGCGGCCTGGCAGGCGATGCAGACCGGAGGGTACACGATCGAGATGAGGCCGCGGAGACCGGCCCGGAAAGCAAGGCGGCCGCGCTGCAAGACGGCGAAGGGCAGGTCTCGTCGCTGCTCGCCTCCGCCCACCAAACGCTCCCCCCAGGCCACTCCGACAGTTTTCAACCTCGTCGGGAGGCTTGCAAGATCTGTTTGGTCGTTGCCTGCGCGGCTCACGCCGTCTTGCCGCGAGGGCAGCACATCGATCGCGCCGGCAATCGGGCGGGGTGATCCGATCGTCTCCGCCCGGGGCATGATCCGCCTGGAAGGGCCGGGCTGCCTGCCGGGCGATCGAAATGCATCGGGCTGGTTCAAGGATTTTTGTCGGGACGGCGACAAAAAAGCAGTTGCGGCGGCGCGATGCTCCGACTACAGAGACGCCCACGACCGGCGCTGCTCCCTTCGTCTAGCGGTCTAGGACGTCGCCCTCTCACGGCGAAAACAGGGGTTCGAGTCCCCTAGGGAGCGCCATTCCCGCCAAATGAGCCTGTTTTATAAGGCTTTTTTCCGCGTCTTGTCCCAACTCAGAATCCGGCGGGACAATGATTGAGCCGGCCTGAAGCTTCATCATCGCTGAATCTGCCATCCGCGGCTTGCATGCTGCACGGGTGTAGCGTTCGACCTCCTCAAGTGTTTTGTGTCCTGTGACCGACATTGGTTCGTGGGCCGTGGCTTGGCTCTCCGCGAGCCTCGCGGCGATGGCCTTGCGCAAGCCGTGAGCGCGCTCCGCAGCCCTTAGGAAATCAAAAAAATCAAAGATCCCGATTCAGTTGGGCGTGAGATCGCCGCGGGCGCGGTCGTAAACAGGCGCCGCAGCGATCCGCCCAGCCCCGGGTTGCCATCATGTCTTTTGACAGAACCCCGGCCTGCGTTTTGCGCTTTCCTGCCCGCTATGACTGTGCCGGCCCGTTCTGAAACATCAATGCACCACGTGGGGCCACCATGCCGTCGAAGTACAGCCGAGGGCGTTCCAACTCGAACTATGACGAGGCTACCGTCCATCTGCTAAGCGCGTTTTTCTGTCTAACTGGACAGACCGCGGAAGACGAACGCCTGCGGAAGGCTATCGAAGCAGTGCTGGTCAACATATCCAAAGCGGAGATCGCTGCGGCTCCTTCGAACATCGTCAAATTCTGCCGAAGAGATATGCGCACCGACCACTAGGCTCTCGCGCGCATGCTCGCAGGCTGATCCCGCCCTCATTGGCCCCGACCTTGCGGTGTTCTCCACTACTGCGGGCAAGCTGGCCCAATTTGAACCGCGCAGGGCATTGATGAAGTCAAAGCGAAACCATCTGCGTTTCATTTCGAGCCTGGCGCAGGCCAAGAAGAAGCTCCGGCAAGAGAAGCTCGCCGCAGAAGACAAGAAGTCAACACAGCGCCCCGATGCATCTCAACCGAAGCCGCTCAACTCGGCCTCGTAGGTCACGAATATACAACGCCGCCAGGTCCAGCCTATGAACATGACGCAGTACATTATCGCCTCGGACTACAAGAAGTGTCGTGCTCTTCTCACGAGTGCCTTCCTTTGCCTTACGGGCACGCAATCAGACGACGAGCGCCTTCGAAAGGCTATTGAACTCGTGCTGGATGCGGTCAAAGGCGTGGAAAATGCTGCGCCTCACACGAATGTCGTGAAATTCCGCCGCAAAGCTACATCTGCGAGCGAATAGCTCTCGCGCGCTACGCGAATCGCGCGCGCGAGGCGGATTCCTGTGTTAGCAGTCGCACTCGATTACCCGGCCGGTCACGGGGCCGGCGGTGGCCAACCGCGAGGCGCCCCCCGTGGGGGTGAAGTCGCTGTGGACGGATCAGCGGGGTAGCTCCGTCGCTCGCATACGACGCGGTATCGTTGGCTGTTGATCCCTTCCTTCCGTTGAGAGCACATGACGGACAAGCCGCGCGAACCCGTCGCTTATCTGAACGTCGAAATGGCCAAGGGTCGGCCCGCCCGGTGGGGCTGGCCAAAATGCGGTGATGATCAAATGTGTCCTCCACGGACGTTATGCCCATAAGGGCGCGAACCCGCCGGCGGATCGCGGGCGGGGTAGGGGGCAAAAATCAGTGGGACAGTGACGAAAGAATACGTAACGATTTCATGGGAAGATTTTTCGTCCCACTTTTCGCTAACTGCTTGTTATCACTTGGCTCTTTGGCTTCGCTAGGGAGCGCCATTCTTCTTGCTGGCGCATTGATCCTCCATCGTTTTTGGGCTTCCTCCCCAAACCTCTCAGGTTGGGTTTGGGAATGTTTGTTCCCGCTGCGTGCTCCAGCTGGGTAACGGCGGCTCGCGCAAGGCGTTGCTGATCAGCGTCCCGGGTGTACCATCCGGCCTCGGCCAAGCGGCGCCGGGCGCCAGCCTTGGGTGATCCGGCTGCCCGGCTATTCAACCGGCGCAGCAACCACAGGCACTGTTCGGGCCACCCATCTGCACCGGTGGGCATGGCACCGTCCCATAGGAGCAGAACACGCAGCAGTCTCCCGCCTTGGGGCGAAGCACCGTGTGACAGCCTTCGCACTCATAGAAGAACTGGCAGGCATCCAAAGGCATCTGCTCCAGCTGACGATGCCCGCAGGACGGGCAGGTGATCTCTGATTGGAGCTCGGGGCCTGCCTCGGTTCGTTCGTCAAGCATCGTTCGCGACCCCACTCATCCCCAGGAGTTTAGACGTTGAGTGAGCGGAAGCCCACCGCCTGGGAAGCCATCGAGCGGGAATACAGCGCCGGCGCCCTCTCGGTTCGCGAAATCGCCAACGCACGGGTATGAAGCCGGCATAGCTTCAGAAAGCTAGAGCATTTTCGAGCGAAGTGGATACCGGTTCGCGTGAAGAAAATGCGACAAAACAAAGGGCTCTAGATGAAGGCGATCCGCGTCTCGCGAACTTCGACTTCTTCACGCCGAAAACTCCGTTCGCAGCCCGTGCTGCTAAATTGGAATCTTCCAGCAAAAACCGGTCCAGGAAACCGGAGGCAGAGCCTCCGTTCGCTCAATCGCCCCTTGGCCCAGAATCCCTGACGACGGATACTCGCGAATGATCTGCGCTTCAGATTCGAAGAAGCACGGCAGCGACATCCGGCGGTCGCCGAATAGCCATGTTACGGATAAGCCCAGAACAGCTTGTCGTCGAGCAGGCCACTTTGGCGATGCTTCATCAGCATTTTGAGCCGAGTATAGGGGGGAGCACGGAAGTCTTCCTCAGTCATGGCGATACGCTCAAATATGTCATGCATTTGGCGGGCGCCGGATTCCGCAGTCCAGCGCGTTTCGAACGTTGGCAAGACGCGGCCGATCTTATCGAAATTCACACGATAGGAGCGATTGTCTGCGCTCGGCTCGCCGACGATCAATTCGCAGCCTGAAAACTCGTTCGCGACGATACGGGCGATTTCGATGACGCGGTAATTCTGCTGGTTCGAACCGACATTGAAGATCTGGCCGCGAATGCGATCAGGTGGCGCGGTCAGCGATAGATGCACGGCCTGGCACATATCGAGCGCATGGACGAGCGGACGCCAGGGCGAGCCGTCGGAGAGAAGCTTGATCTGCTTCGTGGTCCAGGCAAGCCCGCAAAGATCGTTCAGCACGATGTCGAAACGCTGGCGCGGCGAAGCGCCATAAGCAGTCGCGTTGCGCAGGAAGCAAGGTTCGAAATCGTCGCCGGCCATGGCGGAGACATCGCGCTCGACCTTGGCCTTGCATTCCGCGTACGCCGTCTGCGGGTTAACCGGGCTCTCTTCATCGAGGATCTGATCCGGGGCGCCGATCCCATAAACAGAGCACGAGGACATGTAGACGAAGCGCTTGATCCCCGCCTTGCGCGCGAGTTGCGCCAACCGTAGCGATCCGCCGTGATTGATCTCGTGCGTCAGCTGGGGATCCTGCTGCCCCAACGGATCGTTCGACAGTTCGGCCAGATGCGCGACCGCGTCGAAGCCTTCCAGATCTTCGGCCGTGACTTCGCGCAGATCTTTCGTGATGACTGCCGGACGCGGCCCTCTCATCGGATAGAGCCAGCCCTGGCGGTAAAAGCCGGTATCGAGTCCAACGGCTTCGATACCCTGCTCAATCAGATAAGGACCAAGAAGCGCGCCGATATACCCATCCGCTCCAGTAAACAGCACCCGCATGGCCAGCCCCCAACCACCATAACCAGTTAACCTGTTCCCAATGCCATCAGCGCGCAAGCGCTTTCACATGACGGCACGCCCTCTCGTCCTCAGCGATCGGGTTGGCCAATGGCTCGCCCCATTCGCGTCGGCACATCGTGGATTTCGTTGCTGAGATAAAAGAGGTCGGCGCCAGGTTCACGCATCGGCACGATCTGGCACCTCAAAGCCGCAGACCCTGGCCGCTCAAGCACGTATGCCTCTGCCTCACGACGCACTGCTCAACCAGATCATCATGCCGCTAAACCGCAGCCTATTTGCTAGCAGATTTTCTTACCTAAGGGAAGCTTGTCCCGCTGCCAGATCGACATACAATTTTTAGGTCGCGACGGATCATTTTTATGGGCCAAAGCTTCGGAGCTTGCTATAGTCTTCCGTCTGATCCGCACGGATCGCTCGCCAATGTTATTTGACTGAATCTTGGGGGGCTGCCTTGAAATTTGTCGCTACCAAGCTTGTGGGCGCGTTCATCCTTGATCTCGAACGCAGGGAGGATGAACGAGGCTTCTTCGCACGGACCTTCTGCCAGAACGAATTCCAAGCTCATGGCCTCAAGCCGACGATCGCGCAGGCCAATCTCGCCTCGAACATCCGCAAGGGCACGTTGCGGGGCATGCATTTCCAGTATCCTCCGGCGGCAGAGACCAAGCTCGTGCGATGCACGCGCGGGTCAATCCTTGACATTATCGTCGACTTGCGCCCGGAGAGCCCCACATTCCTGGAACATATTGAAGTTGAACTGAGCCAGAAGAACGGCCGCGCGCTCTACGTGCCGGAACGCTTCGCGCATGGTTATCAGGCGCTCGAAGATGAGACGGACACGAGCTATCAGGTCGGCGAATTCTATGCGCCGAGCGCTGAAGGCGGGCTCATGTACAACGATCCGCGCCTGGGTCTGACATGGCCTCTGCCCGTGACGGTCATCTCGCCCAAAGATCAAGCTTTTGCGCCGTTCGATGTGGTCGAAGCGGAGCTGAAAGCCAGGATGAGCTCCAAGCCAGTGTCGGTGGCCGGCTGACGAAACAGGGGTAGAGCGCCATGCTGATTGTCGATACGGCCCTGAAGAAGCGCGCGGAAGAGAACAACCCGATCCGTGTCGGCATTCTCGGCGCGGGATTCATGTGCCAGGGGCTCACGAACCAGATCGCGCATTCCGTGCCGGGCATGCGCGTGGCGGCGATCTCCAATCGCCGCCCGGAGCGGGCTCTGAACGTTCTTGCCTATGCCGGGTTCGAGGACATCAAGCTATCCGGCAGCCAAACGGAGTTGGACGAGACCATCCGCTCCGGTAAGCCGGCGGCAACGGAAGATGCCATGCTGTTGGCGCGCTCTCCGGAGATCGATGTGCTGGTCGATACGACAGGCTCGGTCGAGTTCGGCGCGCACCTCGTGCTGGAAGCCTTCAGGCACGGTAAAGACGTGGTGCTGATGAACGCCGAGATCGACGCCACCATCGGGCCGATCCTGCGGATTCACGCGCACAGATATGGACGCATCCTTTCTGCTTGCGACGGCGACGAACCGGGCGTGCAGATGAACCTGGTTCGCTGGGTGCGGGGCTTGGGTCTGACGCCCCGCCTCGTCGGCAACATCAAGGGCCTGCAGGATCCCTATCGCACCCCGACCACCCAAAAAGGCTGGGCGGAGCGCTGGGGACAGAATGCGGCGATGGTGACGAGCTTCGCCGACGGCTCCAAGATCAGCTTTGAGCAGTCCATCGTCGCCAACGCGACCGGCTTCAAGGTGCTTCAACGGGGCATGTCGCGCGGGCGCGAGTACCGCGACGATGTCATGGCCATCGGCAAGCTCTACGACATCGACCAGTTGCGAGAGATGGGCGGCGCCGTCGACTATGTCGTCGGTACCCCCCTCACCAAAGTCTTCGTGCTGGCGGAGCACCCTGATCCAAAGCAGCAGCACTACCTCAATCTCTACAAGATGGGTGAAGGGCCGCTCTATTCATTCTTCACGCCTTACCACCTCGTGCATTTCGAGACACCGCTATCGATTGCGCGCGTGGTGCTGTTCCGAGATGAATTGGCGCCGCCGCTCGGAGGTCCGGTGGTCGAGGTTTGCGCGGTCGCCAAGCGCGACCTCAGCGCTGGCGAGACGCTCGACGACTACGGCATGTACATGACCTACGGCGAAGCGGTGAATGTCGAGGAAATGAGCGCCAAGCGCTATCTGCCCGAAGGTTTGGTTGCGGGTTGCCGCCTCACTCGCGACGTCGCGAAGGACGAGGTTCTGACATATGGCGACGTCATCCTGCCGCCCGGGCGACTCGCCGACACGCTTCGCGCCGAGCAATACCGCCATTTCCGCGGCGAGACCTGGCTCGAAGATCTGCTCAAGGTCGCTGCGTGATCTCAGCCGGCCGGCCCGCGTCGTAAAAGGCGCGCATAGGCGCTGTTGAGCGTGTGAAGGCCGCGGCTTCGCAGGCGTCGATACACCGGAAGGTGCGACACTGCGAGGGCACAAACCCCTGCGTAAAGCAGCCCGGCCGCCGCAATAGCTGCCAGCGCCGGCGCGGTCGAGAGAACGGCGACCACCAGCGAGAGCGCGAAGCCGATTGCGGCTCCGGTCAGCGTCGGCACGGCGATCACAGCGAGGATATCGAAAATGGTGATGTTCGTCTGATAGATGGCCATGAACATCGAAGGAAAGAACGCGACGTAACGCGAAATGCTGTAACACAGCGCTACGCCCACGGCGCCGTATGGAAGCCCTATCAAGAACGATGTGACATAGATCGGGACACCGATCAGGCTCCAATAGAACATTCGGTCGGTTCGACCGGTCGAGATATAGAGCCAGCCGGTCGCGCTCATCGGAACAGAGGCCAGCATGCCGAGCACCAAACAGCTGAAGATCAGCTTCACAGGTTGCCATTGCGGGCCGAGCACGATGTCAACGATGGGCGACGCGCCTCCATAAAGCATGCCAGCCATCCCGGCGCCTACGAAGGTGATGACGCCTAATGCGTCGAGATAGGCTTCGCGCCACCTTGCAGGCTCGCGATGTAGCCGGCTCAACGCCGGGATCATGGCAGAGCCTAGCGGCCCGCTCAGAAAGTTGAGCGGCATCATGAGTAGATTGTACGCGCGCGAATAGAAACCGAGTTCGACCGAGCCCCAGCGTGCGCCGATCAGGATATTGTCAAGCTGCTGATGGAAGTAGTTCAGGATCATCGCGCCAGTCAGGTGAAAGCCGAACTTGAGTGATGATTTCGCGGCCGACCAATCTTTCACAATGCTTGGTCGCCACGGGCAAAGGATCCAGACTGCCGCTGTCGTTGTAAACGCCGTCACCCACGATTGAATGACGAGCGCCCAATAGCCGGCGGCGAACAGCTTAGCCGCGATAACAGCAACCACGAGGCTGATCGCAAGGCCGCTGAGCGAGGCGATCTGAAGATCGAGCCAACGCATATTGCGGGTTAGCAGCGCGGTGTGCAGCGCACCGACCGCATAGATCGGGGCGTTCAGGCTGAGGCCCAGTACCACGAGCGGCAGGCGTCGGTCGTCGAAAAACCAAAGTGATGCTGGCGCAGCGGCCGCCGAGAGCAGGAACGCCAAAAACCCCATGCCGAAGGCGATCCACATCAAAGCGCTGGCTGTGTTCTGGTCGAGGTTCTCCTGCTGCACCGCCGCCGTCGCGACATTGAGTTCGGTCAGAACGATGATGAACGCCGTCACGGTGCTGCCCATCGCGACAAGGCCGAACTGGCTCGGCTCGAGCAGGCGTGCAAGCATGGCCGAGCCGGCGACCTGTAGCGCGAAACGAACAAGCTGGGCGCCTACCGCGATGGCTCCCCCGACGATCGTGCGTTTCCCGAGAGCGTCTCTCAGATGGTGGGGGGAAAGCACGCGCTCGTTGATGGCTGTCTGCGCCCGGGGATCGCGGTTGCCGATCAATAGCCTGCCCCCCTTATAACGCATGCCCTTTCGAAACGGCTGACGCCTACCGGATCAAATATTCGCTCAAGGAGTTATCAGATTGAGAAATACATGAAGATACGATACTCTGCGGTTGCGGGGTTTTGGTGTCAAGCGGCGTTTATATTTGGAAGGCAAGACCATGCGCAGGAATGGGCCTGGGACCATCGCTTTCTTCGGTCATTTCAACTCGACTAATTTTGGAAACGAATGTAGCCTTCAGGCCGCCTTATACAATCTTCGTCGGTTATACCCTGGTGCAAATTTTATTTGTATAACCGATGATCACGAGAACGCTACGAAAGCTGACGACGTTGAGGCAATTCCGGTCAACCAGGAGTTATTCAAGTTCTGGACACCTAAGACGTCGCTAGGACGAATCGTACGCAGGGTCGTCCTCGGGTTTCCTACCGAACTGCATCGATGCATTTCCGGAATTATGGTGCTGAGACGCGCGGAAATGTTGATCATCCCGGGAACGGGATTACTCACGGATGTCTTCGGGTTGGGGGGGTGCGGGCCCTACGGCCTTTTCAGATGGGCGGTGATCGCGAAGTTATGTGGATGCCGGCTGCTGTTTCTGAGTGTGGGCGCCGGGCCGCTCTATAGCCGACTTGGCCGGTTCTTTGTGAAGGCCGCTCTGTCCTTGGCCGATTTCCGCTCGTACCGAGAGATTTCGAGCCGCCAATACCTCGCGAGTATTGGGTTCAAGGCTAGCCACGATCCTGTCTACCCTGATCTCGCATTTAGCCTCCCGGTCCCGGCCTCGCGGCCGGACAAAAATAAGGCCCAGGAAATCGGTCTAGGAGTCATGACCTACGCTGGAAATTACAGCGTGCCCAATCCCAGCGCATCGACAGACCAGGACTATTGGGAGAAGTTGACTCGGTTCACCAGGTGGCTGATTTCGCAGGGTTACAACGTGAGGCCGCTTATAGGCGACACAGTGGACGTATCGGCCAGGGACCATTTTGTCCAGTCGTTGGGCGAAGACACGCAAGCACGAGGTGGAAACGCGATTATTGATGAGCCTGTTACTTCAGTGGAAAGCCTATTTTCGGCACTTCTTGTATCAGACTTTGTCGTGGCGACTCGCTTTCATAACGTCCTGTTGGCGTTGCTCGGCGGCAAGCCGGTCATTGCGATTTCATTCCATCACAAATGCGCATCGTTGATGGCCGCAATGGGCATGTCGGCATATTGTTTGGACATACACGGGCTGGATTCAGACACGCTCATCCAAACGTTTGAACTTTTGACGGCCGATGCCAGGGAGGTCAAAGCCCGAATCGCGCAAAAGGTGCTCGAGTTTCGTGGCGAGCTCGACGACCAATACAAGCGAGCGTTCGGCGTGCCGGCAGATGCGACGGCTCTACAAGATGCGACAGCTCTACAAACTGGATGATCTCGAGCTTCTCGGAACGGGGGATCTTATTCGTCGTCGTCCCCATCCGCAATCGTGCTTGGAGCATTTCCGCGTTTCTCCGGATCGCGGAAATGCTCCAAGTCATTGTTTTGGCGTATTTTCTTCACGCAAGCCGGTATCCGCTTCGCTCGAAAATGCTCTAGCAGGGTGCTGAAACGGGCGCCCGGAGAACGCTGCCGAGAGAGCGGGATCACGACGACCAGCCCGATGCCGAGGTTTTCCGAACCTTCCACCTTTCCCCGCCGGTCAGGTCGAAGGCGATGGGTGGCGTCGAAATCGGTCTTCAGATGGATCTTGATGGGAAAGCGGGACTGTCAGGATCGTCGCGGCCTCGTCGGTGCGGAGATGCCCACCGGTCCAAGGCGCTCTCTCGAAAGAAATCCAAATGTACCGAGCCTGATTGTCTTGCGCGCTGCCACTGAGATGAAGCGCAACAAGTTCGGAAACGAGATCTCCGATTCCAGGCCCATTACATACGAGTAAAACGCTCTTTTTGTGTGTCCGCCTTCAAAATTCAAATTTCCGATTTCATACCACTTTCGCGAGACCGCAGTTCTAACCGCGCCTTCCAGCCCGCGAGATTTGATGAATCCATCATAGGTTCTTGTGTATTCTTGGATCACTCGCTGGCTGTATTCGCAATTTTCGAGAAAGTTTTTTGTCAGGCCGCCCTGATGAATCCTGTATGTATGCAGGACTCGTGGGATGACATAAAATTCCGTATTCGCAGAGCACCGAAGCCAATAATCATAGTCCTCAGCTTGTTTGTAGTTTTCGTTGAACAACCCAACGGCTTCTACGCAACTCCTTCGGATTGTCACTCCATTGGTGCCGACGAAATTTACAGCGAGAAGCCACCTCAGTGAATCTTCGCGCGAAATCGGCTGCTCAAATGGAAAATGCGGAAACGCCACCCATTTGCTGAAATGTCGCTCAACATGCCCATCTTCATGGAGACGGTCAAAGTCGCTGCAGCAAAATCCGACCGCCTCATGTTCATCCAATATTTCCGCGTGAGCCTGCAATCTCTCATCGTGCCAATAATCATCCGGATCCAGAAACGTGATGTAGTCTCCGGAAGACGCCGTGATTGCGGTATTCCTGGCACTCGCTACGCCGCCGTTCGGTTGGTAAATATATCGAAGCTTTCCATCGAACGATGCTGCGGCCGCCTCGATCACGAAGCGACTGCTATCCGTCGATCCATCGTCCACGACAATCACTTCAAAGTCCTGAACCGTTTGCCTTTTGATGCTATCCAGCGCCTGCTGAATCAGGTGAGCGTTGTTGTAATTTGCTATCAGAACGCTGAATTTCGGCGAGCCCATCTCATTACCCCGAATATCTGCCCGCCTTTGAGCGCATGGATGCTTTTGTCGAAAAGATCTCGACAGATTCAATTTAGAATGCGCCGCGCCCGTTCCATCGCCACTCCGAAGAATCGGGTTGGCGTTTTCATCGTCCTCATGCATTTCTTTGCTGCTTCCAGGACGACTCGTCTTCTGTCCAGCGGAATCCCCAACGCTTGCAGCGCAGATTTATGGTAAGTCCAAAAAGCGTTGTTGCTCGGCCTGAGTGCGCTTGATCCCAGAAATTCATAATATTCAACGACAAGGTGGTGAAGTCTTTCGGCGAGCTCCGCCTCGGTCATGAAATTTCGACCATACGTCAAGCAGTCGCTTATCGCTGACGGGAGATAGGTATTGAGATTCTGGGCTATGGTCGTTTGCCGGACGTTGTGAACGCGCTCGTATGAAAGGATCTGGTGAACGAAGCCATAGTCGGCATCGGACAGCGCGCTGAAGCAAGCGCTTGTATCGGCTTCGGTGGAAGCGTTCGGATAGAATTCTTGAGTCCGGCGAACCAGATCCGACCGGTACATCGTCGATGTCGGATTGCCGAAAACACTCAGCTCTCCAAGGAGTTGCTTCCGGCAGACTTCGGTGCCCGGAAAGATAGATCTGAAAGGATCGAGCCCGACATTCCGCACCGTCTGGTCTTCGAAGTTGCAATTCATCTGGCCGCACAATTGGTAGGAGCCTACCAAGCCGACTCGTTGGTTCGCCTCTGCGAGCGCCACCATTTGTGCCAGGCATTCCGGAAAGATCAAATCGTCAGCGGAAACGACCTTGCAGTACTTGCTCCGCGGGTCTATCTCCCGGAATGCCCTGTTGTGGTTCGCGATGATCGGCAGCAAAGTATCATTGCTGCATATACGTATCCGCTCGTCTCTCTTGGCGTACTCGTTCGCCAATTCCAGGGTACGATCCGTGCTGGCATTGTTTATGATGATGTACTCGAAATTCTCATAAGATTGCGACAGAACGCTCTCGATGCAGTCCCTCAGATAGGCGGCTCCATTATAGACCGGCGTCAATACGCTAACCAAAGGGCCTTCGTTCGCTTTCATCGCCATTCCCATCGAGATTAAGCAGATATCGAACCTCTCATCACCGGCTGTTTGGCGTCTGTTAATTCCTCTCCCTCGAAAAGCCGGTCGATTTCGGCAGTCAATGCGGTCTGATCATGTATTTTGATCAGAAGGCCGATCGGATGGATTCACCCGAACGGCGTTTTCGAAAGCTCTCAAACTGCGCAGTGATTCCGCTGCCGTTCTCGCCGGAAAAATATGCCCGGGTATTTGCGGATATCTGGCGAGGCCCGTGCCGATGGTGCGAGGCTGTCGGCGCAAGGGATAGCGCGACAAGCGATGCTTGGGGCACCGTTCTTTGATCTCGCTCGGGACGATTGAGACCGCAGCGTCGTCGCCGACATTTCCTGTCCCGCAATGTCCGGGGCGCTCGATCCTTGGTCGCCGCAGCTTCGAGCCAACTGGCACTGCGCTCGGCCACGGTGCTTTCATCATCTCCGGATTTGAGATCGCATGATGCGCGCGGCCCGATATCACGTCACGCATGCTGCCAGCCCCCGGGAATTCTAAATAATCAACGGCAGGGGATCGCCACTGTTCCCAAGCAAACCGAGGAGGAGGCAAGGGGAGGGTGCCGTTAAGTTGTTGGCCGCTGGATGGAATTCATGGTTGGTTGCACGGTATCGGAGACAGGCTGTCTACGGTGGGCGGCCTTGTCTTGAGGCCACCGACTGCTGTTCGATTGCTCTGGTGGCCAGAAGAGCGTCATCGGTTAAACTTCCAGAGCGGGAGACCGGGCAAGGCGATTCCGCGGAATTCCGGTCGCCAAGGCGGCCCAAAACGATGCGTTGCTTGATGTCGGAGACGAAGTTCGCCAGCCCGATCTTCTTCGTCGCTCGACGAGCCTGACCGTACCGATCAACTGCTCCATCCGTGTCCCCGTGCGGCGCGTCCATGCTCGGTGCGGCAGCAAGGCGAGGGGGCGTGCGAGAGCGGTCTGCCGATCAGCCGAGCCCTGCGGCTTCATGTGCGTGCTGTTGGCGATGCCCCTTGCGATGCTGGAGCGCGAGTGCCGCAGAGCTTGATGCCCCCCGCCTCGGAGACCACTCTGCCCCGTTACTTGGCCAGGAAGGGTAAAGTTGAGCCGGAGTAGCCGAGCCGCTGAACAACGGCTTCTTCGAGCTGGCCGAGCGGCGCTTCATCCGCTCAAGCGGCGCTCTTGAAACCTAATTTTCTCGGGTCGATTCCAAGGCTCTTTGCCGTCTGCAGCACGTCAGAAATGACGGCCTTGTGCGTGGTCGAGCGCAACAGCACCACGACATAGGTTACCGAGAACAGTGCGACCACCAGAGCAAGGCGAACAAAGGGAGGCGCCGCAGCCAATAATTCGACCTTTACGGTATAGGATATGATCCCTGCGATGACGCTTGCAGTAAGGGCTCCGCGCAGGCCGGTGAAAACGTCCCTAAAATGGATTCCTGTCCCGCGAAGGGCCCACGCTGTCACGGGCGCAGCCTTCAGCAGCATGATGGCAGAGTAAGACAAAGCGACGCCGTTCGGCCCATAAGGCAACCCGGCCATCACTGCCAACAACAACAAGGGAGCCGAAATCAGTGCGATCTTCAGGCCTCTGTCGGCCATTCCAAGTGCGCTCAACAGCCATCCGATTGGGCTATTGATTGCGAACACCAAGACGGCTGGAGTCAGAAGCCGGAATATCGGGACGACCGCACTCCAGTTTGGACCGAGGAGTATTGCGATCACATCATCGGCGAATAGCGCACAAGCTGTCGTGATCGGTAGAGTCAGTGCGACGACACACGTATAGATCTGCAAAAACGAGCGCCGGAGCCGAGCCGCATCTCGTTTAACCTTCGATAGGGCGTTGAAAGCTACTTCGCCTATGGCATTGTTCAATGTATCGATCGGAAACGATATCAAATAGCTGCCGCGTCCGTACAATCCAATTGCTTCCTCGCCCCAGAATTTGCCAATCAGGACCTTCTGCAGGTTGTTTGCGATGTAAGTGACCGCGCTGGTGAGCGTCATGGCTCTCCCGAAGCGTAGCATCGGCGCGATCTGGGTGCTGAAACGCGGGCGCGTTGGAAACCATCTTGTACTGCACCACAACCCGATCGTCGCGACGAGCGGCTGCAGGACGATCATGAACGCCAAAGCGTAATATCCGTACCCGATCAAGGCGAGATAGATCGCCGCGGCAGTACTGATAAACTCGGAGCTAATATCAATGAGCGCTGACGTCCCGTAGCGCATCTGTCGGGACAAGAGTGCTCCATGTTGTATGCCGGCCCCCGAAAATATGAATCCGGTTCCGATAATAATCGTTACAGAGATAAGATTTGGATCGCCATAGAAGAGTGCAATTGCGGGTGAGAGCGCTATGCATAAAATAAAAAGAACGAATCCAATAAGAAGAACGATCCAGAAAAGCGTCGAAGATTGGTCGAGGGAGATCGAATCGCATTGGATTGTGGCGTGATAGAGCCCTAAGCTGCTGAAAAGACCTAGAAAGCCAGTAAAGGTCGTTGCCATCGCGATCAAGCCATAATCGCTTGGTGCCAGCAGGCGCGCCAAAATCATTGTCGATAATATTTTAATAAGAACGCGCCCAACTTGACCGCTTACATTTGCGAGCCCGGCATGGACAGATTTTCCCCGAAGGTTTTCCATTATGAACCGATGGCCCCTTTAGTCCCTTTTTGTTAACTCGACGCGTGACGACGAGTTCGATCATTCCCGGGCTGCGCGGTTTGTTTGGGCGCATTCATTCTGCGAGAGCGAAGGTGGCGTTCAAGGCTGCCGCCGCGACGGCCAGGGAGATCTGTCAGGACGAGCTGAACAAGGCGGTGCAGGAGGGTGTCGATGCGCGCTGGATCTTGATGATCGGTGGCAAGATCCGGCATCTGTCGGGCGGAACGACCCCGTCGCAGATCCCTTGCTACAAATCCATATCGCGATCGACCGGCACTTCGGCTTCATTCGGCAAAGCACGATAGTCTCGGCCTTCCAGGTGGGCGGGCGGATGCTGCGGCGGCTGGTGACGACATGGAGCACCTCCTCTGACAAGAGACAATCGAGGGGAACCGAACGGGCAAATGCGCAACTGGTTGCGTGTTTGAAGGCTCACACCTCTGGGTCGTCGTTGCCAATTTTGCGGTCGAGCTTGGTGTGACGCTTGGCCTTGTCCGCTAGAACACGCTGACTTTTAGCGGAAACGGCCCCGTCATTCCGGACAAGCCGCGAAGCGGCGCCGATCCGGAATCCATCATAGGGCTCGGCAGTCTACGATGGATCCCGGGTCAAGCCCGGGATGACGGCGTGTTTCTGCGTAAAATCAGCAGGCTCTAGCAATCGCTCATTTTAATAGTATGATATTGCGGCGTCAATGATATCGTTGATTCTATCGAGTAGATTGCGCGATTCTTGAAAGTAATATTCAATGCTTTAAACAATTTAATGTATTTAATAGTTTAACTATACTTGATTTATTGTGGTAATGTGTATTATAGATTTATAATTAAGTATTAAAATTTGGAATGATATTTTTGTTATCGGTCAGGTCGATGCGGTGATTTGTGTCAAAGTGAGCGTATGCTGATGCTGACGATTGATCTTGTAACTCGGGTGGTTATCGCCCTTCGACGGACAAGCCCCAATCGCTCAGGGCGCGAGTGAGGAGCGCCTTTCCGGGGCGCGCCAGTTCCATCGTCAAAATATAAGAAGGCTCGCCTCGCAGCCTGACCGGGACGTCGATCCACTGCCCCCGAAGCAGGGCCGAAGCGATGTTTTGAAGAGCCTGAGGCTCGGCTGCCGGAACGAATGCGGTTTCTCCGTCGCCCTGCCTGCGGCTGACCATGTCCATCGGCTCGCCCGAGCGGTCGCCGGTTCTCCGCATGCGAGGAACGCCGAACTCCGCGCCGCGTTCGCCGGTAAGCTTGACGAGGATCATCAGGCCCTTGCCAGCCTCTTCGGGAATCAGCACCAGATTCAAGGCGACCTTGCTGTCCTTGAGGATGAGATCGGCGCGGACGCGGGAGATGCGCGCGCCCGGCTCGAACACGGGAGGCACCGCCGCCCAGGTGACCAAACCGCTCTTCACCGTAGGCTGCCCGAGATCGTCGCTGTTATCCTCGATCAGCCCGCCGCGAACCGTGCTGCCCAGCGCGGCCTGCTTGACGGTGGCGGAGTCCCTTTCGGTCTCTTCCTTCTCCGGAGAGGCGTAGAGGCCGTTCAGGTAGAGCGGGAAGCGCTGGACGAAGCGCGCCTGGCCGAACCGCGTGTAGAGCTCGCTGTCGCGCCCGCCGGGGGCGACCAGGCCATTGACCGGCTGCGACTGAAACAGTTCGGGGCGAAAAAAGATCGTCGAAACCCCGCATTTCTTCAAAGCCTCGGAGAGGTCCTTCTCCATCATGCTGAGAATGTGGCAGCGCAATTGGCTCGAATGGACTCTCGTGTCCTCGGCCGCGGCCGGCGCAGCCGCAGCGAATGCCAGCCCGAGACATGCAGCGAAAGTCGCCTGGCGACACAGGCTGGTCGATATCCACCCAAGCTTCGTCATGGAGATTGCCGGGCCATCGCTCTTTGTCTCACACCCCAGACGATCCTTGTAGCATCGACCTCAATGAAAATCCGTCCTGCCGGCTCTGCCGCGTCTATCGGCTAGACTCCGCCAGCCTTTTCATTGAGGAGGCGCAAGACTTTCTCCGCCGGCCCATCAGCGACAACCCTTCCGCCGTCGACGACGACAACGCGCGACACCAGGGCCAGGACCGCGTTGCGATGCGTTGTCACGATCAGGGTCTGATCAGGCGCCAGCGCCTCCTTGAACCTCGTGACGAACTGCCGTTCGGTGGCGGTGTCCATCGAACTGGTCGGATCGTCCAGGAAAATGATGCGCCCGGAAGATAGCAGGGCCCGGGCCAGACCAAGAATCTGCCGCTGCCCGCTCGACAGCTGCTGGCCGCGCTCCCCGACCTGACGCTCGAAGCCGGCAGGGTGTGATTGAACGAAGTCCGCCAAGCCCGATAGCCTGGCGACCGTGAGCAGTTCCGCATCCGAGGCGTCGGGCTTCGACAAGCGAAGATTCTGCCGCACGCTGCCATTGAAGACTTGGGTGTCGTGCGTCACCACATTGATCGCGGTCCGGATTTCCTGCGGATGATACTGGCGGATGTCGACGCCGTCGATCAGCAGCTCTCCGGCGTCAAGTTGGTAGAGACGTGCCAGAAGCCGGCCGACGGTGGTCTTGCCGGCGCCGATGCGGCCGAGAATGGCCACCCGTTCGCCCGGATGGATCTTGACGCTGAAATTGCTCAGGACCGGGCGGGCCTGCCCGGCATAGGTGAAGCCCGCGCCGCGGAACTCGACCTCGCCGTGCTCGACCGAGCGGGACACCAGCATCCGGCCCTCACTGCGCTCATCCGGCAGTTTCATGATCGCATCGAGGCTGTGGTAGGCGCTGACCGCCTGGCGGACACGCGACAGCATCAGCGCGATCTGGCCGAGGGGAGCGACGGCGCGGCTGCCGAGCATGGCCGAGGCGATGATGCCACCGGTCGTGATCATGCCGAGATCGAAGAGATAGGCGCCCACGACGATGGTGACCACCGTGACCATGTTCTGGAGCAGATAGGACAGGTTCGCCGCGAAGGCGGCGTAGTTCTTGATCCGATGGGTCGTGTTGGTCGCAACCGTGGTGATGTCGCGCCAGCGCCTCAGGAAGATGCCTTCCGCGCGCACGGCCTTGATCGTCTCGAGGCCGGAAACGATCTCGACCATCAGTGATTGCCGATGGGAGCTGGATTTGTCGGCGCGGCTGATTTCCGCCGCGATCAGGCGTTGCACGACAAAGCCGAGCAGGATGAGCGCCGCGATCGCGATCAGTGGAAACAGTGCCAGATAGGGGCTGATCGCGATGATCACGATCAGGAAGACGAAGGCGAAGATGAAATCGACGAAGTAGATGACGGTGTTCGAGCCGATGAACTCGCGCAGGAACTCGTATTCGGAAATCCGCTGAACGGTGACCCCGGTGGTCGGTGTGTTGGCCTGCAGCGTCGTGTTCATGATCCTTTCGATCAGGAGACTCGAAATCCGGATATCGAGCTGTCGCGCCATATGGTCGACCAGGAACGCTCGCGCGGATCGCAGCAGCACATCGAACAGCATCGCTATGGCCGTGCCGATGGCCAGAACCCACAAGGTCGAAATCGCCTTGTTGGGCAGGACGCGGTCATAGACATTCATGGTGAAAAGCGGGCTGACGAGCGCCAGCAAATTCACGAAGGCGGAGGCGAAGAAGGCCTCGAAGTAGCTGCGCCAATGCGGCCGTACCGCGGCCAGCAACCAGTTGCGGTCGACATCAGGGGAGCCCTCGCCAGCCGGGTCGGTTGCCGTCAACTGCGGCGAGAAGCGCAGGATATCGCCGCCGTCGGCACTTCTGAGCGCCTCCAATGGAACCGTCGCCACCGAACGCATTCCGGGCGAATAGATCTGGATCCGCGCCTTGTCCTCGTCGAGCGAGAGGACGAGAACGGGCATGGCTTGCTGCAGCCAGACGATGGCCGGAAAGTCGGTCTCGACTGGTGCGCCGACATCGAAACGCACCCAGTCGGCACGCAGGCCAATGCGCTCGGCGGCCCGGATCAAATGTTCCGGCGTGAGTCCCTCTCCTCCGTCTCCGACGGGCAAGCCGGCCGTCAGAACGGTCGCGGCGGTCGGGCGCTCGAAATGGGTGCTCAATTGAACGAGGCAGAGCAGCAACGGATCGTCATTGCCACCTGCCAAGGGACGCAACGAGGGAGACGCCTGCGCCTCTCCCTCATGTGGCACTGGGGTGCCGTGCATCGTATTTTGACTTTCGGCCAAGCTTTACAGCGCCGGCGGTGGCACGCCCAGGCGCCCCTTATTGGGCGAATAGCGCGGCAGGGTTTCGGCATCGGCCCTCGGTGGGACACCGGCTTCCGTACGCGCATAGACCTCCGCCTGCTTCGGCGGGCGCAGGCCGAAGGACTCGACCAGTTGCCCGGTCGATGCCAGGATTCGGTACTCGGCAAAGCGGGCGGCCATCAGCGAGGTCTCGTGCAGAACCTTGGCGTTGTAGCGCGTGTTCTGCGCGTCCAGAAGGTCGAGAAGCGAGCGGCGCCCGACCTGGAATTGATCGGAATAGGCCGACACGATCCGGTCGCCGATGCTGGCCTGCTGGCCAAGCACGCCGGACAGTTCACTCTGCCGTAGCCGCCGCTCGAACGAGAGCTTCACGGCTTCGCGAACCTCGCGCAGAATCTGGTCGCGATTGAACTGAGCCTCGGCAACGCGCCGCGTCTGCTCCTGGATCGCGGCCTGGTCGATGCCGCCATTGTAGAGGTTCATCCGCATCACCGCGCGGGCCTGCAGATCGTTGGTGCGCCCTTCCACGCCGTCGATATCCCGGCCCGCGCGCGCACGCCCTTCCAGGAAGATCTCGGGAAGCATCTTGCCCCGCGCCTTCTTCACCAGGGCGTTCGCAGCATCGATATCAGCATTGGCGATATGGATGCGGGGGTTGTTGCGAACCGCGAGCACGAGCCCGCTCTCGATCGACTTCGGCAACCGGCTTGCCATCGAGGGCGGCATCCCTCCCTTGACATAGGGTTTTCCGACCAGGCGCTGCAGGCGTATCTTGGCTTCGTCGAGATTCTGCCTCGCCTCGACGGCGCGTGCACGGGCCGCGAACACGCGCTCTTCACCCTGTTTCAGATCGGCATCGGTGAGCGAGCCGCTGCTCACATTGCCGCGGATGCGCTGCACGGTATCCTGCAGATAGCCGATATTCTCCGCAGCCAGCCCGACCAGCCGCTCCTGCAGAAGAATGTCGTAATATTCGCGCGCAACCTCGAGCGCCAGAAACTCCGACCGCTCCAGAACGCGAAGCGAGGCACCGTCCACGCGCGACGCCTGCCGCTCGACCTCGGCATCCGTCGTGAAGCCGTCGAACAGCCGCCATGTTCCGACCACGCCGACTTCGACCGGAGAATAGCCGGTCGCGTCGCGCCCGCCGCCGTTCAGCCGGTCGACGGCGTTGCGCTTCCTGTCCAGGTCTCGGCTGCCAGCCGACGCCTCTGCATCGATTCGCGGCATGTAGAGGCCGCGGGCCTGGCGCAGCTCGAATTCGATCGCCTCGCGGTTCTCGATTGCCGCACCGATCTGCGGATTCGAATCGATCGTCGTCGCGATAGCCTCACGCAAGGTAAGTGCCGTCGACGGGCTCGTCGCCAGTACCGGCAGAGTGCAGGCAACGACCCCGCTCAGGAGCCTTGCCCGCAACCATGCGCTTCGCTTGCCAAAACTCACAGCCGCCCCCAAACCATCCCCAGACGAGCAATCTATGCTCTTTAAACCACGGCCGCGACGGAACCTGTATTTCGTCGCGCCCGCCTCTCGGCAATATTCAGTGGAAAAGCATAACCGAACCGTAACAATAACCGCAGTGCAACATTTCTATCGTGCTGAAATAATTAGATAATTTTAGCTTAATTAAGAAGAAGATTCGGACATGGAAAACCAAGCCTTAACCTCGGAACACGCCATCCTGGAACTACCTGACCATCGTCGCACGCATGCGGGCGTGATAGCACTCGCAGTTCCACAGGCGATCCGAGTCGACCTCGCGGTAGGATAGCATGCCCAGCGCGATGCCACAGGCGGTCCGGGACGCATATGCCCAGGTAATCCGCTCCGACCGGCTCGCCTCGGTCGAGATCTGCGTCGAAACGGATTGCGCGTCGACATAACGCGCCCGCACCTCTTCCTGAATGACCGAGAGATTCTGCTCCTGCGCCAGGGAGGAATGCCCCCAGGCCTGGCAGACAGCCGGACCGCCGCGTGTCCGGGGGAGCCCAGCCAAATCCGCAGCGTGAGCCGCGGCAGAAAGAAGGAGCGGAAAGACCGCGGCGCACACCAGAGGCAAGGCCCGCATTTGCTTCCTCGTCGAGAATTGTTCCAATCAAACAAGCCTAAAGGGGCGCATTGCCGCGCTCAAGCCGTTTCCGTAGCGTTCAGAGAAACAAACACGCTTTTGAATCGATCGTTACCAAAATGCGACAGCGTACCAGATGATATCCGCTGAAAAGCGGTCCGAAAATCTGCCGTCCGCTCAAAAAAGCAGGTCATATCCTCGGCGTGCCGACATCCTAAACTCAATAAGTGCAGAACTCTTGCCTTGATTTCAACGATGATGCGAAAGTCGATACATCGGATTTACAAAGCTTCACCGCCTGCAAGCTGCAGAATTCCATAGAGAACAGAGGCATCGGCCACGTGATCGCCGGATCCGGCTTCGTTTGCCGGCTGGGTTATAATGATTTCGCCGCTCTGCATGGAAACGACTTCTATGCCTGCGGCGGAGAAGCCCTGGCCCTGCGCCCCGGCTCCCAGAACATTCGCCAGATCGACAAACTCGGTTGCGCTGTCCGAGACGAGATCGGCAACGGTCAGTTCCAGCACCGACGGCATCGGCGTTTCGTCGCCGCTCGGGGTTAGGGCGAGGACGATCTCATCCAAAGTCGATGGGGTCGGATCAGAATCCATCGTCGCCCTTTCGCGGCTTCCCCGTCCAGCTTCACGTCACCCCACGATCCGCAGCGATCGCGGGTGAGCTTCGCTTAGAACATCTCACCCGCTGTCGCCATATAAGTGATCAGGTCACCGTCGCGGGTGGCTGATGGTCATCGTAAAGGACCGACACCTGCACCTGCGGCGTGCTGAAGGTCGCGACGGTCGTCACGGTGCCGCCAGCTGCCGCGCCGTTGCTGTCGATCTGAAGCGCGGTCCCTCCATTCGCGAGATTGACGTAACCATCCACGTTTGCGGCGGTGACGCCCAGAGGCTCCAGGATCGCGCTGAGGTCGACGATGTCGCCGGCGCCGCCATTGTAGTTGTAGTCCTGGATCAGGTCGGAGACGGAGAGATTGCTGCTGTCGAGAACGAATACGTCGTTCCCGCTGCCGCCATTCAACGCATCCTGGCCCGCCCCGCCGATGAGCGTGTCGTCCCCAGCTCCACCGATGAGCGTGTCATTTCCGGCCCCGCCGATGAGCGTGTCGTTTCCACCTCCGCCGCTGAGCGTGTCATTGCCATCGAGACCGCTGAGCGTGTTCGCGTTGCCGTCACCCGTCAGGGTGTCGCCGAAATACGAACCGATCAGGTTCTCGATGCCGGTCAGCTTGTCGCCGCTGGCATCGCCGGCCGAGCTCTGCGCAACTAGATTGAGATCGACCGTCACGCCAGCGGACGAATTCTGATAGCTGACGGTATCGCCGACGGAAGTGTGCGCGCCGCCATCGAAGGTGTCGGCCCCGACGCCGCCGATGAGCGTGTCGTTGCCGTCGTGGCCATTCAAGGTTTCTCCGCCAATTCCAGCAACCAGCAGATTGTCCGAGGCATCGCCATTGATCGTTGCTTTCAGTGGTGTCGTGGTAACAGAAATCGTGCCTAACGAAGTGTCGCCATCCGCATCCGTTGCAGTTACGTTGAACGACATCGGGACGTCGTGCCCCGTGTTCAGGTTCAAATAACCGACGCCAGATACGGTGAAATCTGCACCAGAATCCTTAGAAAATTCGATCCTGTTATAGCCATCGGCGGTGAATACTGAAATTTGATCTCCATTCGTGACCTGCACCGCGTAGCCTGACCCGGATGGAGTTAAGCCCGTCAGCAGCACGCCGTTTTTGTAGATCTGCGTTATGGTGTCCGGCGCATCCCCGGCATCCCCCCACAAGACGGTATCGTTGTCTGCGTTGAACGCCACAACCCTGATTGTTGACGCACCACCACCGTTCTCAATGGTGGTTGTGAATCCATTGACGTCGTGGTGAGCAATAGGTGAATTGATGGCTAGATTATTTCCGCTTCCGGAAAGCGTTACATTGTTAGCGAAATCAAACCGCAGAAGGTCCGTATCCGCAATCATCGAGCCGTTTCCGGAACTTATGCTGATCGTCGAATTGGAATTATTTCCTTTTACGACGGCAAGAGCGCCGGTAACGGTATTCTGCCCGGAAATCAGGACATCGAGATCGCCAGTCCCTTCGATCACCTTGAAGTTCTCAGCAGACGTCTTGCCGAAATTGGTAGGTGTGATGCTTGCTCCCGACCCGTCATCGATCGCCCGGAAGAACTGGGTCGTATAGACATCGTTCGCTTCGCTGGTCGCATTCGGCGACAGCTTGACGCTGAAGACGGTGGTCTCCTTGATCCCATTGCCGTCAAGGTCGATCTTGCCGGTCAGCGTGTCCGTGCCGTAGCCATACAGATAGATGGCCTTGCCGCCGGAGGTCACGGCCGTCCCACCGCTCATCAGCGTCGTCGCACCATCCGTGCCGCCACTGAAGACGACGTTGCCACCATCGGCGCCGATGCTCTCGTAGAAGTTCAGCGCACCGCTGCCCACCGCGTTGGCGCCATTCTCGATGGTCATCGACTGCGCCGTGAAATCGACGGGCGAGTCGTCATTGAAGGTAACGTTGAGCGTTCCGGTACCGGTATCGCCGGCACTCGTGTCGCCATCGCTGTCGCCGACGCTGTAATGCAGGGCCAGCGTTATGTCGCCATTTTCGGCATTGTTGCCGGGCGCGTGGAGCACATTGTCGAGCAGCGTCAGCGTGTAGGCGCCGGTCGCTGGCGTCACCGCGACGGTGAACAGGGCGCTGTTCTCGCGCGTCGAATCGGTGCTGATCGTGATCGTCGCCGTCAGCACATTGCTTGCGCTGTTCCAGCCATACGTCACCGTCTCCTGGCCGATCGTGGCCGTGGTGCCATTGAGATTGGTGAAGCTGAAGGAGAGCGCGCCATCGCCGCCCGACCCCGTCAGCGTGCCCGAGAACGACGCCGAATGAGTGGCTGCGTCCCCGGCGCCGCCGGCGATCCCATGCGCCAGCCCCTCGTCGTCCACCGTGGCCGCCACTGTTCCACCGGTCGGAACGTTGTTGACATTGGCGATGGTGACGACCTGCGTGGCGGTCGACGTGTCGCCGTCCCCGTCCGTGATCCGATAGGTGAAACTGCCTGTCGTGTTCGACGTGCTGGAATTGACGACCGGATCGAAGGTCCAGGTTCCGTCCGCCTGGAACGTATAGGTTCCGTTCGCATTGGTGATCGTGGTGGCCCCACCCACTGCGATGGTCTCGAAACCGTTGCCGAGACCGAAATCCACGGCAGTCAGCTTGGCCCCATCGGCGCCGCGCACATCATTGGCCAGGAGATTGGTGCCGGACGTCGGACCATCCGTCTCCGACACCGTGAGAGGCGCACCGGCCACCGCCAACGGAACGTCGTCCGACACCGTCACCTTTACTGTGCCCTCGGCCTTGTCGCCGTCGGTGTCCGTCGCGATCACCTTGACCACGCCGAGATCGACTAGGTCGTCCAGGTTGAGCCCCGGATGCGCGTCGTAGTTGCTGTTAAGCGTCGCCGTCACCGTCGCCGCATCGCCCGAGACCGCGAGGTCGAGCGTCACAACCGTCGCGCCGCTCACCGTGTCCTTGCCCAGGATCTGCGTGTCCGACACCCGGCTCCAGCTCAGATTCGCCGTCGCCAGCCCACTGAGATCCGTGTCGAACTTGATCGAGGCGATCGCGTCCGCGCCCGGCGCGAAGGTGATCGTCCCCTGGTCGAAGTCTGCCCCGCCGGGCGTGCTGCCGCCCGCCAGGTTCTGGTCGTCCACCGTCAGCGCCACCACGCCGCCCTCAGGCCCGCTCAGCGTCGGGCCCGACCCGTCCGTGATCGTGAAGCTCACCGGGCTCATCGCGACGTCGCCGTCGCCATCGGTCACCTTCACCGCGAAGGCGACCGGCAGCCCGGCCGGATTGTTCAGGTTGTTCAGCGCCGCGAAGCTCCAGCTCCCGTTCGCCGCCACCGTCAGCGTGCCCAGCCCGGCGACCGTGATCGCCGTGCCCAGGTCGTACTCGCTCCCGCCGACCACGACCTTCGTCACCGCGCCCGCCGCATCCGCGCCCGGCACCTGCGACCAGGTCCCGGCCAGGGTCTGGCCTTCCACCACCGTCGCCGCAGCCGCCGCAGCCGTCACCGTCGGCACGTCGTCGCTGACCTTGACCGTGACCGCGCCGACCGCCGGGTCGCCGTCGGTGTCGGTCGCGATCACCTTGATCCCCGACAGCGTCAGCTCGCCGGCATTGGCGTTGTCCTGATGCGGGAAGTGCTCGGTCAGCGTCGCCGTCACCGTCGGGCTCACCGTCGCCCCGCCGGCCGCCGCCGTCTGGCCGCCGCCCAGCGTCAGCACGATCGCCGCCTGCCCGCCGATCGAGCCGGTCAGCGTCCGGTCGCCGTTCGACAGCGCCCAGCTCAGCGTCACGCCCTCGTTCAGCCCGAGATCCGCCGCGATCGCATTGCCCGCCGCGTTCGGGTCGGCGAACACCACCGCGGCGATCGCATCCGAGCCCGAGGTGAAGCTCAGCGTGCCGCTGTCGACCTCATTGCTGTTGCCCGGCACCGAGCCGCTCGCCAGCGCGCTCTCCGCCACCGTCAGCGCCACCACGCCGCCCTCAGGCCCGCTCAGCGTCGGGCCCGACCCGTCCGTGATCGTGAAGCTCACCGCGCTCATCGCGACGTCGCCGTCGCCATCGGTCACCTTCACCGCGAAGGCGACCGGCAGCCCGGCCGGATTGTTCAGGTTGTTCAGCGCCGCGAAGCTCCAGCTCCCGTTCGCCGCCACCGTCAGCGTGCCCAGCCCGGCGACCGTGATCGCCGTGCCCAGGTCGTACTCGCTCCCGCCGACCACGACCTTCGTCACCGCGCCCGCCGCATCCGCGCCCGGCACCTGCGACCAGGTCCCGGCCAGGGTCTGGCCTTCCACCACCGTCGCCGCAGCCGCCGCAGCCGTCACCGTCGGCACGTCGTCGCTGACCTTGACCGTGACCGCGCCGACCGCCGGGTCGCCGTCGGTGTCGGTCGCGATCACCTTGATCCCCGACAGCGTCAGCTCGCCGGCATTGGCGTTGTCCTGATGCGGGAAGTGCTCGGTCAGCGTCGCCGTCACCGTCGGGCTCACCGTCGCCCCGCCGGCCGCCGCCGTCTGGCCGCCGCCCAGCGTCAGCACGATCGCCGCCTGCCCGCCGATCGAGCCGGTCAGCGTCCGGTCGCCGTTCGACAGCGCCCAGCTCAGCGTCACGCCCTCGTTCAGCCCGAGATCCGCCGCGATCGCATTGCCCGCCGCGTTCGGGTCGGCGAACACCACCGCGGCGATCGCATCCGAGCCCGAGGTGAAGCTCAGCGTGCCGCTGTCGACCTCATTGCTGTTGCCCGGCACCGAGCCGCTCGCCAGCGCGCTCTCCGCCACCGTCAGCGCCACCACGCCGCCCTCAGGCCCGCTCAGCGTCGGGCCCGACCCGTCCGTGATCGTGAAGCTCACCGCGCTCATCGCGACGTCGCCGTCGCCATCGGTCACCTTCACCGCGAAGGCGACCGGCAGCCCGGCCGGATTGTTCAGGTTGTTCAGCGCCGCGAAGCTCCAGCTCCCGTTCGCCGCCACCGTCAGCGTGCCCAGCCCGGCGACCGTGATCGCCGTGCCCAGGTCGTACTCGCTCCCGCCGACCACGACCTTCGTCACCGCGCCCGCCGCATCCGCGCCCGGCACCTGCGACCAGGTCCCGGCCAGGGTCTGGCCTTCCACCACCGTCGCCGCAGCCGCCGCAGCCGTCACCGTCGGCACGTCGTCGCTGACCTTGACCGTGACCGCGCCGACCGCCGGGTCGCCGTCGGTGTCGGTCGCGATCACCTTGATCCCCGACAGCGTCAGCTCGCCGGCATTGGCGTTGTCCTGATGCGGGAAGTGCTCGGTCAGCGTCGCCGTCACCGTCGGGCTCACCGTCGCCCCGCCGGCCGCCGCCGTCTGGCCGCCGCCCAGCGTCAGCACGATCGCCGCCTGCCCGCCGATCGAGCCGGTCAGCGTCCGGTCGCCGTTCGACAGCGCCCAGCTCAGCGTCACGCCCTCGTTCAGCCCGAGATCCGCCGCGATCGCATTGCCCGCCGCGTTCGGGTCGGCGAACACCACCGCGGCGATCGCATCCGAGCCCGAGGTGAAGCTCAGCGTGCCGCTGTCGACCTCATTGCTGTTGCCCGGCACCGAGCCGCTCGCCAGCGCGCTCTCCGCCACCGTCAGCGCCACCACGCCGCCCTCAGGCCCGCTCAGCGTCGGGCCCGACCCGTCCGTGATCGTGAAGCTCACCGCGCTCATCGCGACGTCGCCGTCGCCATCGGTCACCTTCACCGCGAAGGCGACCGGCAGCCCGGCCGGATTGTTCAGGTTGTTCAGCGCCGCGAAGCTCCAGCTCCCGTTCGCCGCCACCGTCAGCGTGCCCAGCCCGGCGACCGTGATCGCCGTGCCCAGGTCGTACTCGCTCCCGCCGACCACGACCTTCGTCACCGCGCCCGCCGCATCCGCGCCCGGCACCTGCGACCAGGTCCCGGCCAGGGTCTGGCCTTCCACCACCGTCGCCGCAGCCGCCGCAGCCGTCACCGTCGGCACGTCGTCGCTGACCTTGACCGTGACCGCGCCGACCGCCGGGTCGCCGTCGGTGTCGGTCGCGATCACCTTGATCCCCGACAGCGTCAGCTCGCCGGCATTGGCGTTGTCCTGATGCGGGAAGTGCTCGGTCAGCGTCGCCGTCACCGTCGGGCTCACCGTCGCCCCGCCGGCCGCCGCCGTCTGGCCGCCGCCCAGCGTCAGCACGATCGCCGCCTGCCCGCCGATCGAGCCGGTCAGCGTCCGGTCGCCGTTCGACAGCGCCCAGCTCAGCGTCACGCCCTCGTTCAGCCCGAGATCCGCCGCGATCGCATTGCCCGCCGCGTTCGGGTCGGCGAACACCACCGCGGCGATCGCATCCGAGCCCGAGGTGAAGCTCAGCGTGCCGCTGTCGACCTCATTGCTGTTGCCCGGCACCGAGCCGCTCGCCAGCGCGCTCTCCGCCACCGTCAGCGCCACCACGCCGCCCTCAGGCCCGCTCAGCGTCGGGCCCGACCCGTCCGTGATCGTGAAGCTCACCGCGCTCATCGCGACGTCGCCGTCGCCATCGGTCACCTTCACCGCGAAGGCGACCGGCAGCCCGGCCGGATTGTTCAGGTTGTTCAGCGCCGCGAAGCTCCAGCTCCCGTTCGCCGCCACCGTCAGCGTGCCCAGCCCGGCGACCGTGATCGCCGTGCCCAGGTCGTACTCGCTCCCGCCGACCACGACCTTCGTCACCGCGCCCGCCGCATCCGCGCCCGGCACCTGCGACCAGGTCCCGGCCAGGGTCTGGCCTTCCACCACCGTCGCCGCAGCCGCCGCAGCCGTCACCGTCGGCACGTCGTCGCTGACCTTGACCGTGACCGCGCCGACCGCCGGGTCGCCGTCGGTGTCGGTCGCGATCACCTTGATCCCCGACAGCGTCAGCTCGCCGGCATTGGCGTTGTCCTGATGCGGGAAGTGCTCGGTCAGCGTCGCCGTCACCGTCGGGCTCACCGTCGCCCCGCCGGCCGCCGCCGTCTGGCCGCCGCCCAGCGTCAGCACGATCGCCGCCTGCCCGCCGATCGAGCCGGTCAGCGTCCGGTCGCCGTTCGACAGCGCCCAGCTCAGCGTCACGCCCTCGTTCAGCCCGAGATCCGCCGCGATCGCATTGCCCGCCGCGTTCGGGTCGGCGAACACCACCGCGGCGATCGCATCCGAGCCCGAGGTGAAGCTCAGCGTGCCGCTGTCGACCTCATTGCTGTTGCCCGGCACCGAGCCGCTCGCCAGCGCGCTCTCCGCCACCGTCAGCGCCACCACGCCGCCCTCAGGCCCGCTCAGCGTCGGGCCCGACCCGTCCGTGATCGTGAAGCTCACCGCGCTCATCGCGACGTCGCCGTCGCCATCGGTCACCTTCACCGCGAAGGCGACCGGCAGCCCGGCCGGATTGTTCAGGTTGTTCAGCGCCGCGAAGCTCCAGCTCCCGTTCGCCGCCACCGTCAGCGTGCCCAGCCCGGCGACCGTGATCGCCGTGCCCAGGTCGTACTCGCTCCCGCCGACCACGACCTTCGTCACCGCGCCCGCCGCATCCGCGCCCGGCACCTGCGACCAGGTCCCGGCCAGGGTCTGGCCTTCCACCACCGTCGCCGCAGCCGCCGCAGCCGTCACCGTCGGCACGTCGTCGCTGACCTTGACCGTGACCGCGCCGACCGCCGGGTCGCCGTCGGTGTCGGTCGCGATCACCTTGATCCCCGACAGCGTCAGCTCGCCGGCATTGGCGTTGTCCTGATGCGGGAAGTGCTCGGTCAGCGTCGCCGTCACCGTCGGGCTCACCGTCGCCCCGCCGGCCGCCGCCGTCTGGCCGCCGCCCAGCGTCAGCACGATCGCCGCCTGCCCGCCGATCGAGCCGGTCAGCGTCCGGTCGCCGTTCGACAGCGCCCAGCTCAGCGTCACGCCCTCGTTCAGCCCGAGATCCGCCGCGATCGCATTGCCCGCCGCGTTCGGGTCGGCGAACACCACCGCGGCGATCGCATCCGAGCCCGAGGTGAAGCTCAGCGTGCCGCTGTCGACCTCATTGCTGTTGCCCGGCACCGAGCCGCTCGCCAGCGCGCTCTCCGCCACCGTCAGCGCCACCACGCCGCCCTCAGGCCCGCTCAGCGTCGGGCCCGACCCGTCCGTGATCGTGAAGCTCACCGCGCTCATCGCGACGTCGCCGTCGCCATCGGTCACCTTCACCGCGAAGGCGACCGGCAGCCCGGCCGGATTGTTCAGGTTGTTCAGCGCCGCGAAGCTCCAGCTCCCGTTCGCCGCCACCGTCAGCGTGCCCAGCCCGGCGACCGTGATCGCCGTGCCCAGGTCGTACTCGCTCCCGCCGACCACGACCTTCGTCACCGCGCCCGCCGCATCCGCGCCCGGCACCTGCGACCAGGTCCCGGCCAGGGTCTGGCCTTCCACCACCGTCGCCGCAGCCGCCGCAGCCGTCACCGTCGGCACGTCGTCGCTGACCTTGACCGTGACCGCGCCGACCGCCGGGTCGCCGTCGGTGTCGGTCGCGATCACCTTGATCCCCGACAGCGTCAGCTCGCCGGCATTGGCGTTGTCCTGATGCGGGAAGTGCTCGGTCAGCGTCGCCGTCACCGTCGGGCTCACCGTCGCCCCGCCGGCCGCCGCCGTCTGGCCGCCGCCCAGCGTCAGCACGATCGCCGCCTGCCCGCCGATCGAGCCGGTCAGCGTCCGGTCGCCGTTCGACAGCGCCCAGCTCAGCGTCACGCCCTCGTTCAGCCCGAGATCCGCCGCGATCGCATTGCCCGCCGCGTTCGGGTCGGCGAACACCACCGCGGCGATCGCGTCCGAGCCCGAGGTGAAGCTCAGCGTGCCGCTGTCGACCTCATTGCTGTTGCCCGGCACCGAGCCGCTCGCCAGCGCGCTCTCCGCCACCGTCAGCGCCACCACGCCGCCCTCAGGCCCGCTCAGCGTCGGGCCCGACCCGTCCGTGATCGTGAAGCTCACCGGGCTCATCGCGACGTCGCCGTCGCCATCGGTCACCTTCACCGCGAAGGCGACCGGCAGCCCGGCCGGGTTGTTCAGGTTGTTCAGCGCCGCGAAGCTCCAGCTCCCGTTCGCCGCCACCGTCAGCGTGCCCAGCCCGGCGACCGTGATCGCCGTGCCCAGGTCGTACTCGCTCCCGCCGACCACGACCTTCGTCACCGCGCCCGCCGCATCCGCGCCCGGCACCTGCGACCAGGTCCCGGCCAGGGTCTGGCCTTCCACCACCGTCGCCGCAGCCGCCGCCGCCGTCACCGTCGGCACGTCGTCGCTGACCGAGATCTGGACGCTGCCCTGCGCGGCGCCCGCGCCCGTCTCGACGACGACACCGATCGAGCCGAGATCGACCGCCTGAAGCCCGGCGCCCGGAACATGAGGCACGGGCCCCAACAGCGTGGTCATGACGACGACGCCGATCGTGCCGATCTCCTGACCGGTCGCTGGTTCGATCTGGAGAAGAACGGTGTCGACGCCTCCCACGCGCCCGACAACCGTCGTATCGGACAGCCGAACCCAAATGATATCCGCGCCGGGAAGGCCATTGGTTTCGGTCTGCAGCGAACCCAGATCGGCCGCAAAGCGGACGCCGGTAACCGGCAGCGTACCGGTATCGAAGGACAGGGTGGCACGCCCAATTTCGTCTGTCCGGGCGCTGGCGGACCCGCTCGACAGGGCCGCTTCCGCAAGCACCAGGCTCGCCGTCGACGACAGGGAGCTCGGGCCGACGCTCTGCCCCCTGACGGCGCCGAGCTCGCGCTGTTCGAGAGTCGGAAACTGCAGATCCGTCGGCGGAAGCAGATCCGTGAGCCCGAAGAAGCTACCGACGCTGCCGTTCGGCACGCTGAAGTTGCCGCCGGAGCTGCCAATACTGGAAGCCTGAGCGCCGGCCGGACCAGCCGCCGCGATGATCCCCTGGCGGTCGAAGACGGCAGCCAACGTCTCGGCCGGCACTTCGACGTCCCCCACCATCAGGGTCGGGACGTTGGAGGCACCGTTGTCGATGACGATCGTACGACCATCAGCCTGCTTCAGGACGATGTCCTTGCCGGTGATCTCGATATTGTCGAGCGACGTCCCTTGCGGCAGGCGAACGACCTTGGACGCTGCAGCGTCGAAATGAACCGCCGGCGGCGTCACATCGGTCGCGGACCCTGCGGATGGGGGCGTGGGGGTTACCGGTGCAGGCGCCGACGCCGGCGCCTCCGTCTTGGCCTGGGCCAGCTGAATGTGGCCGGCGCGATCCGAGGCGCCCTGTTCTGCCGAAACTTGCCCCGCTTCGATCTTCGTTTCGAAGCCGAGGTTGCCGCTACCTTCAACCATGACGTAACCCGATCACGCTGATGTCTGATCGGATGCTTTGGCGAGTTTTGGTTCTCGGACAAGAGTGGCGTTATATTGGCGTATATCAGGACTTCAAATAATTGCTGAATGCTTAACAGGCGACGTAATAGATCCTCTGACTTTACGGCATTATCGGGTGATCGAGGCGTCGAGCCGTATAGGAGCCAGAAGCGAAGCCGCTCAAGAGCAGCCCGCCTATGGCGCGGGTGGAGTTGGCCGCAACGCGCAAAGAAGAAGAGCCTGCCCACGCGTCCGCTCCAGCAGCGTTACTCTGACCGTTGCCTTGAGCGAATGGTGTTCTGCATCCAGCGAACCGGGAATCGACAGGATCCGCTGTTCGTTTTCCTCGAAGAGTGCGAGCACCCGGCCAATTTCTGCCGCGAGCCCGAGCCGGAGCTGGGACTGGACGCCCGTGCTGGCGACGAGCGTATGCATCGGTCCGTTGAAGAGCAGGATCTGCTTGTGCTGATTGATGATGAAGGCCGGCTCGATCATCAGATCGATGATCCGTTGCCAGCGTCCCTTCAGATTTCTCGGCTGGCCGGCTTGCGCTTCCCGCATGTACCATTCGATCGCAGCCACCCGCAGCCGCGCGGTGGCATTGCCGCCGTCTTTCGCGATGAGCCGGGCGACCAGCGTCGACAGCCGCTCGCGCTGCTGGTCCGCCATATGTTCCAGCGCCCGCCAGAACGACGGTTCGAGCTTGAATGCTCGCCGACGCCCGGAGATCGTCAACAGCCGTAGACGCGGTTCCTTGACGGAGCGCAGGTCGGCTTCGTCCTCGACCTGTTCCATCAGCGCTCGGTCAGCGCTTCATGCCTGGCGCGATTGATCGGCTTGAGCAGGTAGGCCAGAATCGACTTGTCGCCAGTAATGATGTCCACATCGGCCGTCATGCCCGGGATGATCGAGTGGACTCCCTTCCCCATTTTCAACGTGGTCTCGTCACCCCGGACGAGAACCACGTAGAAGGTCTCCTTGGAGTTGGAATCGTAGATGCTGTCGGCCGACACCTGTTCGACCACGCCGTTCAAGCCGCCATACTGATAGAAATCATAGGCGGAGATTTTGATCAGCGCCTTTTGCCCAGCGGCGATGAAAGCGATGTCGGAGGGCTTGACCCTCGCCTCGATCAACAGCTTTCCATCGGAGGGCACGATGTCGAGCAGCCGCTCTCCGGGGTTCACGTAAGCGCCGACCGTATTCACCGCGAGAGAATTCACGACGCCATCGACCGGCGAGCGGACATCGGTGCGGCGGACACGCTCCTCGGCGCCCCGCAGCGTTTCCTGAACAACCGACCATTCCGCCCGGCGGGCCGTCAGTTCGGCCAGGGCCTCGCGCCGGAATTGGGAGATCTGCTCGGTGAGCAGCAGATTCGCTTCGCGCAACGCGGCCTCGAGCTTCGCGGTCGTTTCCTTGGCTGTGCTCAATTGCCCTTTCAGCTCGACCACCTGCCGCTGCGTACGAATGAGTTCGAGCTGAGAAACGAGATTTCTGCTCGCCATTGGGGCGATGATCGAGAGCTCCTTTTCGGCAAGAACGAGTGATTCAGTGAACCGCTGGGTCTGCGCGGTGACCTCTCCCAGCTCTCGTTTGCGTTGCTCGAGCCTCTCCCTGAAGCTTTCGATACGCGCTTTGACATTTTCCTGCCGCGCAGCGAGCAGCTTCTGTTCATTCTGGCAGATGGCAGGCGCGACCTCTTGGATGTCCTTCGGGCAATCAAAAGGCGTATCCGGACCTGCGATCTCCATTTCCAGACGCGCAATCTGGGCGCGCAGCGCGCGGCCCTGTGCCTCTGCCTCGCCGGCCTTGGCGGCATTTGGCGTGTCATCCAGCCGAATGATGAGTTCGCCTTGCGTGACCCGCTGGCCCTGCCGCACGAAGATATCGCGCACGACCCCGGCCTCGGCGCTTTGAACGACCTGGGTGCGTGCTGACGGGATTACGCGTCCGGAACCGCGCGTGATTTCCTCGACGCGGGAAAAATTGGCCCAGACGAGCCCCGCAATCAAAAAAGCGCCGATCAGCCTGATTGCCTGCGAGGCCAGCCGCGGCGGTCGGTCGCCCCTGCGAAAGGCCTGCTTTTCGGGTTTGCCGCGAAACCAGGAAATGGAACGCAGCCGCTCCCGGCCAATGATCGACGTCACCAGGGTAGCGCTCCCGCGCGATAGCCGCCTCAAGCATCCTGCCTTGCCGCAACTATCATAAAGACGACGGCAAGACGAGCAACTGGGTCGATGACATGAAAATTTAACGTAAACAGCTTCTCGTTCGATAAATTTATGGGATATTGAAGGGAATTAGCTAGGTGTCCTGTTGTTAAAGGGCGTGAACGGAACCCGCTTCGAGGGACACGAATGACGACCTCTCCTCAAGAGCCTGCCAAAGGCTATGCACGCCATGGAGCGGGCGGTCTGAAGGCCTGGGGCTCCGCGCTCGCAGGCAGCATCGCGGCCATCGTCGTGTCGTCGGGCCTGGCTATGGGCATGGGCACCGCGCTGCCGGCGTGGGTGCCGCTCGGATTGGGCGCAGCCGCGGCTGTCGCTCTGGCTGGTACGGCCAGGACCATCGGTCAGTTGCTGCGCCAGATCGAGACTGCGAGCCGGATGCTCGGAGAGGGCGACCGAGACGGCGACCTGCTCGATGACGCCCGGAAGGCGCGGGAAGAGATCGGCAAATATCGCCTCGAGGTCGAGCGCCTGCAGGACGTCGATCCGGTTACTGGCCTTGGAAACCGGAGATGGCTGCAAATCAGGGCGATGCAGGAATTCAGCCGGGCCCAGCGCGAGGGCAGCGCGCTCTCCCTCATCCTGTTGAAGATCGAGGGCTACAACGAACTCGCGACCCGCGATGACGGGAATACCGCTGAGGCTCTGGAATTGCACGTTGCCGACACTCTGAAGAGCTTCGTTCGGCCTTACGATGTCGTGGCACGCGTCTCTCCCTCGGAGTTCGGCGTGCTCTTGCTTGGCGCCCCTGCGCCGACCGCGACCAGCATCGCCCATCGTCTCAGGAATGCGGTCCTCGCGCGGCCACCGCTCCTGCTCGGACAGAGCATGCCGGATATCCCGGTCGTGGCCGTGGAGCGGAAAGCCGACGAAACAAATTTCGATGAGCTGCTGACGCGCGCCCGAAGCGCCGAAGTTTCGGATCACCAGAACACCTGAAGGCCGACATCGGCTGACGCCTCCATCGGCGAGAGACTGACAGCGCATCGAAGACTATTTGCGGCCGCGCCACATCGCGGCCGCAAGTCATTCAGAGAAGCCCTCTCGGGATAGAAAACAAAACGATAATTTCCCCGAAAATTTTAATCGAATTCGATCGGATAGCTTTGATCGTCGATATCTGTATTTCAGTTTATCGAAGTACCGTAAGATTTTAGCTGATTAATTCAGCCGATCCAACGACCCGCCTGCGCATCATCGACCTCATACAGAGGTGAAATGATGAGCCGGTTGGCCAAAGTGCTGAAGAACCTGATCAGAAGCTGTCTGGCGATTACGCCTGTCGCGACAGCGTTCCTGTCCACCGTCGCCTTCGCCAACATTCTGCCAGAGCAGCGGAAGCAAGATCTTCAGCTCCAGGCCAATCTTCCGTTCTTCGTCGCCACATCGCGTTTCGGCGAAATCGCGATTGAGCTACCCGCTTCGATGTCGCGGGCGACGAACGCGGTCGTTTCCAGTTCTCAGCTCGCCGTTTCTGCGTTCCGACCGGTCTTTCTTCCGTCTGCGGCGGACGCGAAAGAAGCGCCGATCACGGCAACCGAATACTGGAAGCGCCTCGCCAGTTCCCCGGCCGTGCAGCCTCGAAGCATGCCTCCTGTGCGGGGCGAGGTTTTGGGCTCCGTTACTCTCGCGATTTCGAGTGCTCCCCTGACGCAGCGCTGGCGGACGGCTGTGGCAGAGCGGGCGGATTCGTATTTTGGCAGCAGCTGCAACGCTGAACGGGTGGTCTGCGCATCCAAGCTGCGCGGTCAGTTGTTCGATGCCGTCGCGATTGCTCAGCGGCAGGATGAGCAGGAAGCCGTCCGATCGATCAATTCGGCGGTCAACGCCCGGCTGAAGTATCGCACCGACCTGGATACCTATGGTGTCCCGGACTACTGGGCAGCAGCGTCGGAAATTCTGCAGCGCGGTACCGGCGACTGCAAAGGCTACGCCATTCTGAAAATGTGGATGCTGCTCGCCGCTGGCTTCGATCCTTCCCAGATCCGGCTTCAGCTCGTCAAAATCCCGGCGACTGGTCAGGATCACGCGATCTTGGTGGTCAACACAACGGCCGGACAGCTCGTGCTCGACAATATCAAATCTGACGTGCGCAACGATTACGACGTAAAAGATTATGTGCCTCTGCTGTCGTTTGTTGAGCAGTCGACACAAATTCATGGCGTCAAGAGGAATAGCCGCTCATAGGCGGTGCGGCTTAGAACCCCGACGAGTCCTTCGTATTCGGAATTCGGTATCGAAGGGAGCAGGCAGCCCTCTCGCGAGGCGGCACTTCGATCACCGAGAGTCGGAATGCCTATTCGGTGAGACGGATGGCAACACGTCGTGAGGCTCGGCCTGATGCGGCCTTTGCCCCATCGCGGAGGTGAAACCCACACAAAGTTGCCGGAGTGCGACAACGTACGGGTTGCGCGCCAGGAAGCTGGCTTCGCCAAAATAAATCGGAATTTCAGGCAGCTCCGGCAAATCGATCGCGGTGATCGTGGTTTCCGTGCCGTCCATGCACCAGGCGGGAATGATCGCGTAGCCGAGGCCGGCTTCGACGCAGCGCTTCACGCTCGAGCTGCCCGATGTCGAGATCGCGATCTCCATCTCCATCTCGGTGTCGTCCGGCTGCAGATAATCGATGGCGAGGTTACGCAGAAGCTGGCCGGGCTCATAGGTCACGAAGGGGCGCCCCTGGACCCATTGCCTGATCTCCCCGCGCGGCGGCAGCCCCCATTCGCGCGGCAGAACAAGCGCCGGCCGATAGGTGCAGACGAGGTGCTGCGGCACATTGGGGTCGCCGAAATAGCGCTCGGTGATGCACAGGTCGAGGCTGCCGTCCCGGATCATCTCCGGCAGGGCGGTATCGCGTTCGAAGGCGATGATCTCGACCTGCGGGAAAAGCGCGCGGAACTGCGCCAGGATCGGCGGCATCAGATAGAAGAAGATCGCCTGCGGCAGCCCGATGCGCAGCACCGGCCGCTCTTTCTGGAGCGTGCGGTCGAGCCGGGTCAGCACGGTATCGAGCTCCGGCAGCAATAGCTTGTAGAGGCTGCGTCCGCGTGGCGTCAGGGTCACTGTCTTGGCGCCCTGCTCGGAGACGACCAGCCGCTCGGCCAGCAATTGCTCAAGCCGCCGCACATGGTTGGCGGCCGATTGGTAGCTCATGCCGAGCTTGCGCGCCGCGGCGGAGTAGGAGCCGTCGCGTGCGACGATGAAGAATGTCTGGATGAGCGTCAGATTGGCTTCGCGCATGGTCCCTTCCGCCGGCCGGCCCGTCTTCCCTTCCTACAACAGCTCGCCTTCCGCCACTTGCAAACAATGAGGCAAGTCGAAGCGGATCATTTGCATCGACCCGACGGGTGAAGCCAACGAGGTTCTCGCCATCGCTATACGGGACGAACCGCTTCGGCATGGCCTCCTCTTCATCCATTCACGTCGCCGTGGTCGGCACCGGGATCGTGGGCGCAGCCGCCGCCCATTTCCTGGCTGCCGCGGGCGCACGGGTGACGCTGCTCGATGCTTCCGGGCCGGCGGCAGGCGCGACCGGCGCCTCGGACGGGGCGGTTTCGGTCGCCAGCAAGCGTCCCGGCCCGATGATGGATCTCGCTCGCCACGCCCGTGCCTTCTACGCCCGCTGCGAGCGGGACGGTCTGTTTCGTGGCCTGTTCCACCGCCGCTCGACCTTCCTCGTCGCACGCACTGCGATCGAGGCCGAGCTCGTCGCCCAGCACGGCGCCGACCTTGCGGCGGCGGGCGAGCGCGTCGTCGAGATCAGCCGCACGGCGTTGCTGGATCGCATTCCGGGCCTGGGTGCCAGTGTCTGCGCAGCGCTCGAAATTCCCGACGACGGGCATGCGCTGGGCTACGAGATCACCGAGCGCCTCCTGCGGACGAGCCGCGTCGGCATCCGCCGCAATGCGCCCGTGTCCGAGATCGTCATGCGGGCCGGGCGCCTCGCGGGGGTCGCGATCCGGGACGAGCTGCTCGCGGCCGACGCGGTGCTCGTCGCCGCGGGCATCGGCTCGGCCGCGCTGCTCGGCCTCGGCGAGATCCTGATCCCGCGCAAGGGGCAGATGGTCGTCACCGACCGTTCCAGCGCCGCAGGCCCTGCGATCGACGGCCATCTGATGGCGGCTTCCTATCTCGCCGCGAAGCGCGGCATCGTTCGCGACAACGCCCATATCGGCCTGGTGGTCGACCCGCTGATGACGGGCCAGTTCCTGATCGGCGGCAGCCGCGAAGACCATCGCAGCGACCACGCCACCGATGCCGCGACCGTTGCGGCGATTCTGCGTGATGCGCTTGATCTCTACCCGCCGCTCTCCGGCCGCCGCGTCCTGCGCAGCTTCGCCGGGGTGAGGACCGCTTCCCGCGACGGCCTGCCGATCGTTGGCCTGCACCCACATCGCGAGGGCGTCGTCATCGCGACGGGCTTCGAAGGTGACGGCATCTGCCTCGGCCCGTTCATGGGCGCCAGTGCTGCCCGCCTGCTGCTCGGTGAGAAGCCGGAAACCGACTTGTCCGCGCTGTCGCCGCAACGCTTCGCTCGCGTCGAGGCCCACGCATGACCCGCCATTTCTTCTGGAACGGCGAACCGGTGGCTTTTCAGCCGGGCGAGACGATCGCCGCAGCGCTGCTCAGGGCCGGCATTGCCGGTCTCGGCCGGCCCAGCGATGCGCCGAGCGGGCGCGTGTTCTGCGGGATCGGCGCCTGCCAGGGCTGCGTCGTCGCTGTCGCGGGGGCAGCACCGGTCGAAGCCTGCCTGACGCCGGCGAGCGAAGGTCTCCGGCTCGGCCCGCTGCCCGCGATCGGAACCGACCATGCGTGAGACCCCTGTCATCGTCGTGGGCGGCGGCCCGGCCGGCGCGAGCGCAGCCGCGAGCATCGCGGAAGCGGGTCTGCCGGTCCTCCTGATCGAGCAGCGCGACCGGCTCGGCGGCGCCATCCATCGCCAGCCGGTAGCCGGCAACGAAAGCCATGTCTGGCAGCCCGCGCGGCACCGCCGCAACTGGACTGAGCTGACGGCGCGGCTCCAGGCCTCTGCCGACCGGATCGAGACCCGGACGCAGACCGTCTTCCTCGGCGTCGATGGCGAAGGCCGCTTCCTGTTCGACGATCGTTGCGCCGGCCGCGTCTTCGCGCGCCGGCCCCGGGCCGCGATCATCGCGGTCGGCGCCGTCGAGACGATCCGCCCCTTCCCGGGCTGGGAGCTGCCCGGCGTCATGACGGCCGGTGGCGCGCAGGTGCTGCTCAAGGAAACCGGCCGCCCTCCGGAAGGCCCGATCCTGGTGGCCGGCAGCGGGCCGTTGCTGCCGGCCTTGTCGGCCCAGCTCGCCAAGGCCGGCAATCCGCCGGTCGCCCTGCTGGAGCGTGGCCGGCCGTGGCGAGCCCCGGAGGCGCTGGCTCGTCTCGCCCTGTCATGGGCGCCGATGGCTGAGGCCGCAGCCTATGCGGCGGCGCTTGTCTCGAGCCGCGTGCCTTACTGCTGCGGAGCCTTCGTGACACAGGCCGAGCCGGATGGCGCCGGGCTCAAGGTCGGCATCCGCATCGGCGAGGCGAGTCGAGTCCTACGCGTGCGGCATCTGCTGATCCACGAGGGTATCGAGCCGAACCGGACGGGAATTCCGCTGCCGGACCCCGATGCGGCCGTGCCGATCCTGCTCGCGGGAGACGGGCGGGAGGCCCTCGGCGCCGATGCCGCGTTGCTCGACGGTCGACGCGCCGCGATGCAACTGCTCGCCCGGCTTGGGCTTGCAGGCACAGGCGCGTCGTCGGATGAGCGCGGCCTGCAGCGGGCCCGCGACTTCCAAGCCACTCTCGCACGGGCTCTCCATAGCGAGCCGATCCTGCCGGCGCCCGAAACGCTGATCTGCCGCTGCGAAGGGCGCAGCTATGCCGATCTGGCGGCGCTGGCCGACGACGCTTCGTCCCGCGAGATCCGGCTGATGGGCCGCTTCGGCCTCGGCGCCTGCCAGGGGCGCTTCTGCGGCCCGATGATCGCCGCCCTGCGAGGCCGGCCATTGCCGGCCGCAACTCCCCCGCGCTGGCCCTTGCGACCGGTTTCGGTCGCAGCGCTCGCCCGCCTGACCACCGATGAAACGGAGTGATCGTACCGTGACCATGTCCCTCGCCAAGCCCGCCCGGGCTGCCGCCGCCTCAATGGTCGAGGTCACCAATCCGTTCGACGGATCTCTCGTCGGCAAGGTCCGCCAGGCCGACGAGGTCACGGTGGCCGAGGCGCTGCGCCGGGCGCGCAAGGCCTGGTCCGCCTTCCGCTTCACCACGCCCGCCGAGCGCAAGGAGCTGCTTCATCGTCTCTCCGACCGTCTCGGGGACGAGGCCGAAGCGATCGCTCGGACGATCTGCGCCGAGGTTGGCAAGACGATTGCCGAGGCCCGCAACGAGGTCCGTCGCGCCCGCAATACGCTACGGCTCAGCGGCGACGCCGTCACCGTGCTGCATGGCGAGGTTCTGCCCACCGCCATCGTGCCGGCCGCACCGGACAAGCAGGCGGTGATCACTCACGAGCCTGCCGGGGTCCTCGGCGCGATCACGCCGTTCAACTATCCGCTCAACCTGCTCTGCCACAAGCTCGGCCCCGCGATCGCGGCCGGCAACGCCGTCGTGGCGAAACCGTCGCCGAAGGCGCCGCTTGCTGCGCAACGCCTGGCGGAGCTGGCCGAGGAAGTCGGTTTCCCCGCCGGCCTGTTCGGCATCGTCCATGGCGGTGCCGATGTCGCGGCGATGATCGCGAGCGGCGATATCGACCTGCTCAGCTTCACCGGCGGGCCCGCGGCGGGATTGGCGCTGAAGAACGCCTCCGGCCTCGTCCGCTGCCTGATGGAGCTCGGCGGCAATGACCCGCTGATCGTCATGCCCGACGCGGATCTCGACCGCGCCGCCGAAGTCGCGATAGCGCACCGCTTCGAGATCGCCGGCCAGAGCTGCGCCGCCGTGAAGCGCCTCTATCTGCACGACGCCATTCGCAAGACGATGATCGAGCGCATCGCGGCGCGGGTCGCAGAGGTCACGACCGGCAATCCGGCCGATGCCGCGACCGTCATGGGCACCGTCATCGACGAGCCGGCCGCAGCCGAGGTCGAGCGGCGCGTGAAACTCGCCGTAGCCGACGGTGCCCGGATCGTCGCCGGCGGCAGCCGCCGCGGCACGCTGTTCGCGCCCACCTTGCTCGACGCCGTTCCGGCGCAGACGGAACTCGTTCGTTCCGAGACCTTCGGGCCGGTGCTCGCAGTGCGCCGCTTCGACGATCCCGACGCGGTGATCTCCGAGATCAATAGCGGCGCCTACGGGCTGCAGGCCGGGCTCTTCACCAACGACCATGCGCTCGTGAAGCGGGTCGCGCGCCGGCTCCGGGTCGGCGGCGTCATGGTCAACGAGGGGCCGGACTTCCGCGCCGAGAACGTGCCTTTCGGCGGCATCAAGTCGAGCGGGCTCGGCCGCGAAGGCATCCACATGACCCTGCGCGAAATGAGCGAAATCAAGGTCGTCATCGACTGACGATGCAAGGAGCCAATCTGATGATCGATCCCGAACTGCGCCGGCGCCTGACCGGCGTCTTCACAGCCCTGGTCACGCCGTTCCGCGACGGGGCGGTCGACGGGCCTGCCCTCGAGAAGCTGATCGCCGCGCAGATCGCGGCGGGCGTCGCCGGGCTCGTCCCGGTCGGCACGACGGGCGAGGCGGCGACGCTGAGCGAGGATGAGGCCGATGCGGTCATCCGAACCACGGTGAAGGCCGCGGCCGGACGGGCCTTCGTCATGGCCGGCGCCGGCTCGAACGCGACGCGGCTCGCCGTCGGCAAGGCAGAGCGCGCCGAGGCGGCGGGCGCCGATGGCCTCCTGCTCGTGACGCCCTATTACAATAAGCCCTCGCAGGACGGGCTGTTCGACCACTTCTCCGCCATCGCCAGCGCCGTGAACCTGCCGATCATGCTCTACAGCGTGCCGGGACGCACCGGCGTCGAGATCGCGCCGGCGACGGCCGCGCGGCTTGCGGCGGCTCATTCCAACATCGTCGGCATCAAGGAGGCCGGCGGCAAGGCCGAGCGCATCACGGAGCTGCGGCTGGCGCTCGGCGCAGACTTCGTCATCCATTCCGGCGATGACGGCCTGACCTTGCCCTTCCTCGCGCTCGGCGCCGATGGCGTGACGAGCGTCGCCTCGAACCTGCTGCCCGCGGAGGTCGTCGCTTTGTGCCGGGCCTGGTACGCCGGAGACCCGCGCGAGGCGCGCCGCATCCACGAGGTCCTGTTCGACCTCGTCGGCCACCTCTTCATCGAGAGCAATCCGGTGCCGGTGAAGACGGCGCTCGCGCGAGCCGGCCTCATCGGCCCGGAACTGCGTGCACCGCTTGCACCGCTGCGCCCAGAGAGCCGCAAGGCACTGGAAGCAAGCCTGCAATCCTTCGAGAGCCGGGCGAACATATAAGAAAACCGGTAGGACGACGCCCTACTCTCGCATTGTCCGCGCAAGTGCGTCGCCTAGGCTCTGGTTGTCCTAACCACCAGCGCAAGACCGAAAAACATCGGCAAGGGAACGGAGTGGAAAGCTCATGAAATCGATCATTCGCGCCATCTGCGCAGCCGGCCTGGGATTGCTGGCGCTTCAAGCCTCGGCCCGGGCCGAGGACACCATCGACACCATCCGCTCGCGCGGCGTCTTGCGCATCCCGGGGATCATCAACGAGGACCCCTACTTCAACAAGGACCCGCGCTCCGGCGAATGGCGCGGCTTCGCCATCGAGATGGCCCGCGACATCGCCAGCACCCTCGGTGTCAAGCTGGAGGTTGTCGAGTCGAGCTGGCCGAACGCCATCCTCGACGTGCAGAGCGGCAAGGTCGATCTCGCGCTCGGCGTCACGGCGACGCCGCAGCGCTCCCTTTCGGTCGCCTTCTCGAACCCGACCTATTTCAACAGCTTCGTCATCGTCTCGCCCAAGGCGGAGCTCTCGAAGCTGAGCTGGGCCGAGCTCAACGACCCGAAATACACCTTCGCGGTCGATCTCGGCTCGTCGCAGGACCTGATCGCCCAACAATATCTACCCAAGGCCAAGATGCTGCGCTTCAAGTCCCGCGACGAGGCGATCGTGGCGGTGGTCAGCGGCAAGGCCGACGGTCTCGTCAACACCATGCTGAACGGCCTCGTCATGAGCAAGAAGGCGAGCGGTGTCGGCAAGGTGATGGTCCCGTCCCCGGTTCTATCCACGCCGTCCGTGGTCGCGATGAACTGGAAGGCCGACGAGAAGTCGCGCGCCTTCATCTCGGCCTGGGCCGAATACAACCGCCGCATCGGCAACAACCAGACCTGGATCGTGAAGAGCCTGGCGCCCTTCGGCATCACGCTCGACGACATGCCCGAGGGCTTCGGCTTCGGTGGTTAAGGCAGGAGCAGCCCTGGAGCAGGACATTCGCGAAAACTGGCTCCCGCCTTTTCGCATCCTGCTCAAGGGCCGCTTTCACGAAAGGCTGGCATGACATGTACACGTGGAGCTTCGCCCCGATCCTCCAGGCGAGCGACCTGTTTCTCTGGGGCGCGTGGATCACCATCGTCTACACGGTGGCCTCCATCGCCATCGGGCTGGTCCTCGGGCTGCTCCTGTGCTTCGCGCGGCTTTCCGGTATCGGGCCGCTGAGCTGGCTGGCGCAGGGCTTCCAGGAGCTGTTCCGCTGCACGCCGCTGCTCGTGCAGCTCTTGTGGATCTACTACGCCCTGCCGCTGCTGCTCGGCTTTGATCTCGCCAACTGGGCGGCGGCGCTGATCACGCTTTCGCTCTATGCCGCCGCCTTCTATGCCGAAGTCTTTCGCGGCGGCATCGTCTCGATCGACAAGGGGCAGTCCGAGGCCGGCGCCGCCATCGGCATGTCCGGTTGGCAGGTGATGCGGCGCATCGTGCTGCCGCAGGCGATCCGCCGGATGATGCCGGCCTTCATCAACCAGTCGGTGACGCAGTTCAAGAACACCTCGCTGATCTCGGTGATCTCCGTGGCCGAGCTCACCTACATGGCCAGCATCGTCAACGGGCAGACCTACCGCCCGCTGGAATCCTACACCGTCCTCGCGGTGCTCTACTTCGCCATCCTGTTCCCGATCACGAAGTTCGCCGACATCGTCGAGAGCCGGACGCGCGGCAGCTATTGAGCGAGGGCCATTCCATGACGTCCGTTTCCCCATCCGGCGCCCGCGACACCGTTCTCGAAGCTCGCGGCATCACCAAGCGCTTCGGCACGCTTCCCGTCCTTCACGGCATCGATCTCTCCCTGACGAGCGGTGAAGTCGTCTCGATCATCGGGCCCTCGGGCTCCGGCAAATCGACCTTCATTCGCTGCATGAACATGCTCGAAGTGCCGGACGGCGGGGAGATCGTTTTCCGCGGCCGCCGCGTCGGCCCGAAGTTCCGCGGCACGGACCAGCTTCTCGGCCTCGGTGAATTGCGGCGCCATGTCGGCATGGTGTTCCAGCACTTCAATCTGTTCCCGCACATGAGCGTGCTGGAGAACGTGATCGAAGGGCCCGTGACCGTCCAGCGCAAGCCGCGGGCCGAGGCCGTCGATATCGCGATGGACTACATCGCGAAGGTCGGCCTGGCCGAGAAGCGCGACGCGCGGCCGGATCAGCTCTCGGGCGGACAGAAGCAGCGCGTGGCCATCGCCAGGGCGCTCGCCATGCAGCCGGACGCGCTGTTGCTCGACGAGATCACCAGCGCGCTCGATCCGGAGCTCGTCGGAGAGGTCCTGGGCGTGGTGCGCAACCTCGCGGAACAGGGCATGACGATGGTCCTCGTCACGCATGAGATCTCGTTTGCCGCCGGTGTCTCCGATCGGGTCGTCTTCATGGAAGGCGGGCGCATCGCCGAGCAGGGCAGCCCGGACCGCATCCTGCACAACCCGGACAACGAGCGTCTCAAAACCTTCCTCGCGCGCTTCCATGGCTGATCGGCAGGGAAACAACGCTCGGCCCTTCAGGGTCGTCATCGTCGGCGCCGGCCGGATCGGCATCGCCCTGGCGCTGCTCCTGCGCGAGAAGCCGGAGTTCACGTTCCTGCTCGCCGACCCGACCGAGCCCGGCCGCAGAAGGGCCAAGGACCTCGCGCTGCCGTTGACGGAGGCTGATCCGGGCAATGTGGCGGAGCTCGACCGGGTGCTGGCTGGAGCAGACGCCGTCGTCGCGGCCTTGCCGTCATCGGCCACGCCCATGGTGGCCGCGGCGGCCCGGCGCAGCGGCAGCCACTACCTCGACCTGGGCGATGACGGGGCCGCGCTCGAAGCGGTCCAGCGTGAGGCCAGCGCCGCGGCCGGCTGCTTCATCGCGCAATGCGGCATCTCGCCGGGGCTCGTCTCGGGCCTCGTGCTCGATCTCGCCGCGCGCTGCCCTGGCCTGCCGGATATCGACGTTCGCATTGGCGCTTTGCCGCAAACGCTCGCCGGCCGCCTCGGCTACGGGCTGGTCTGGGATGTCGACGCCACGCTGCGCGAGTACACGCGCGCCTCGCTTGCTCTCATCGACGGTCGCGAAGCCGAGCTGGCGCCGCTGTCGCGCTGCAGCCCCTTGCACCTCGGAGAGCGCGACTACGAGGTCTTCGTCTCCGGCGCCATCCCGACGACGCTTCGCGCGTGCCTGGCTGGCAAGGTCGGAAACCTGATCTCGCACACGATCCGCTACCCCGGGCACGCCGACCAGATGGCGTTTCTGCTGGACGAGCTCAAGCTGCGCGAACGCGTCTATCTGCTGCGCAATCTCTTCCTCAACGCGCTGCCGGAGATCACGGATGATCGCCTGCTGATCTCGATCACCGCAGCGTCTCGCGGCGCGGAAGGCGCGCGCCACGAGCATTTCCTGCGCGAGGTCGAGCCGACGCGGATCGACGATGTCTCGATCGGGGCGATGCGGCGCACCGCCGCCTCCCACGTCGCTGCGGTGCTCGATCTGCTGCGCCTCGGGCAGATCGGCCGCAGAGGACTCCTTGCGCAGGAGGACATCCCGCTAAGCCTCCTGCGCGAAAACCGGTTCCTCGCCTGGTTCTTCGAGACGCCGGCACCTGCCTCCGGGCGCGTTTTGCAGGGAGCGCTTCCATGAACGGTTCTGGCTCGATACGGACGGGCGCGGTCGTGACCGACCTGAGCATCGGGGTCCTGATGCTCGACACCCATTTTCGCCGTCTGCCCGGCGATATCGGCAACGGCCGAACCTGGTCGTTCCCCGTCCAGTTCCGGGTCGTGCGCGGCGCCGATCCGGCAGCGATCGTCCACGGTCGCCCGGAGGAGTTCCTCAAGCCCTTCATTGCAGCCGCCCTCGATCTTGTCGGTTGCGGCGTGCGTGGCATCACCACGAGCTGCGGCTTTCTGGCCTTGCTTCAGAAGGAGCTGGCCGCCGCCTTGCCGGTTCCTGTCGCGACGAGCAGCCTGCTGCAGGCGCCGCTGATCGAGGCGATGCTGCCTGCCGGGCAGCAGGTCGGCATCCTCACCTTCGCTGCGGAGGCCTTGACGGCACGCCATCTGGCCGCCGTCGGGGTGCGCCCCGACACTCCCATCGAGGGGCTGCCGCCGGACAGCCTGTTCCGCCAGGTCTATGGCAATCGCGGCGGGGAGTCCGACGTCGCGCAGCTCGAGGCGGAAGTCGTGGCCGCGGCCCGAGCGCTGGTCGACCGCCACCCGAATGTCGGCGCGATCCTGTGCGAATGCACGAATCTCCCGCCGCATTCGGCGGCGGTTGCTGCCGCCACGGGGCGGCCGGTCTTCGACATCATCGGCTTCGTCGAGTGGTTCGGGCATGGGATATCGCCGCCGGGCTTCCGCTGAGATTAGACCGGGAGGGTGGCCCAGCTTTCCACCTCGCGCTATAGCATCGGACCGAAAAGTGGATTCCACTTTTCGGAAAGATCCGATGCGATAACAAATACATAGATCACCGTTATCGCGTCCGATCGGACGCGCGGCGATCTAAGGCCGCGAGGCGGTCGAAGCCCTCGTCACCGATGCGGGGCTAGCGCGAGCTGCACCACGGCATCTCCGCCGGTATTCGCCATGGCGCGGGCGTGCCCAGCGCCAGCTCAGTCGATGATGTGATATCCCCCGTCGATGTAGAGGACCTGGCCGGTCATGAGCCGAGCCGCGTCATGCGCGAGAAAGGCGGTCGCGGCGCCGACATCGTCGATGGAGACGAGTTCGCGAGCAGGCGCCTTTCTCTTGGCCTTCTCTAGCAGGGAATCGAATTCGGGGATGCCCGAAGCGGCGCGTGTCGCCAGCGGGCCGGGCGAAATCGCGTGCACGCGGATTCCCTTCGGACCCAGTTCGGCGGCCATGTAGCGGACGGCGGATTCGAGGGCCGCCTTCGCCACCCCCATGATGTTGTAGTTCTCCACCACCATCTGCGAGCCGTAATAGGTCATGGTGAAGAGCGTGCCGCCGTTCTTCATCAGCGGCTCCGCCAGCTGCGCCATGCGGATGAACGACCAGCACGAGATCTCCATCGTCTTCAGGAAGCCGTCGAGCGGAGCATCGACGACGCGCCCGGCCAGCGTGTCGCGCGGTGCGAAGGCGATGGAGTGGACGACGAAGTCGAGTTCGCCCCAGCTCTCCGCGATCTGCGCGAAGACTGTCTCGATCTGCCCGGGCACGGCGACGTCCAGCGGCAGGACGATCGGGGCTTCCAGCTGCCGGGCGAGCGGCTCGACATAGGGGCGCGCCTTCTCGTTGAGGTAGGTCACGGCCAGCTCGGCTCCGAAGGCGCGGAAAGCCCGGGCGCAGCCCCACGCGATGGAATTCTCGTTGGCGATGCCAACGATCAGGCCCTTTTTGCCCTCCAGCAGTTTTGCTTTCACGGTCGGAATGGTCATGACAGCCTCGGCTCAATGAGTGGCAGTGATCAGTCTCAAGGTGTGGCCGGCTATCATCAGCTCCTCGTCGGTCGGAACGACGTAGAGGCCGACGCGGCTGGCAGGCGTCGAGATCAGCGGTGAACCGGCTGCGTTGGCCTCCGGATCGAGCTCCGCTCCCAGCCACGCCATGCGGTGAATGATGCGCTCCCGCAGCTCGGGGGCGTTTTCTCCGATGCCCGCCGTGAAGACGAAGGCGTCGAGCCCGCCGAGCGCCGCCGTCAGCGCGCCGATATTGAGGGCGCAGCGATAGACGAAGTGATCGATCGCGAAGGCGGCGCGCGGGTCGTCGCTCGCGAGCAGATCACGCATGTCGTTGGAGATGCCCGACAATCCCTTGAGCCCGGCCTCGTGATAGAGCAGCTTTGAAACGGCCTCGGCCGACATTCCCTTTTGCATGATCAGGTGCAGGACGACCCCGGGGTCGAGCTGCCCGGGGCGCGTCCCCATCGGCAGCCCATCGAGCGCCGTGAACCCCATCGTGCTCTCGACGCTGTGTCCGTTCAGCAGGGCGCACATCGAGGCGCCGCTGCCGAGATGGGCGATGATCACCCGCCCGGCGGCAAGCTGCGGAACGATCTCGCGAAGGCGCCCGGCGACATATTCATAGGACAGCCCATGGAAGCCGTAGCGCCTCACGCCCTCGCGATGCAGCGCCAGAGGCAGGGCATAGCAATCGGCCAGCGCCGGGTGGTCGCGATGGAAGGCGGTGTCGAAGCAGGCGATCTGCGGCACGTCCGGATTGATCTCCATCGCGAGCCGGATCGGCAGCAGATTATTGGGCTGATGCAGCGGCGCCAGCTCGGCATAGGTCGCCAGCCTGTCGAGAAGCGCGTGATCGATGATGGTTGGAGCGGCATAGTCGGGTCCGCCATGCACGACGCGGTGACCGATCGCCAGCAGGCTGAACCCCTCCAGGCTGCGCAGCCAGGTTCGAGTCCTGTCGATCGCCGCGGGGAGGTCCGGCACCTCCTCGCGCTGGAAGGTCTGATCGATCAGCGACATGCCTTTGGCATCGGAGGCGCGCAGGCGCGGCCGCTGCCCGATGCCGTCGAGCTGCCCCCGCACCTGGCGCGTCAATTTCGATTGGGAGACGGTGAAGATCTGAAACTTGAGGCTCGACGAGCCGGCGTTCACCACAAGGATCGCATCCATGGCCTAGACCGCCGCCACGGAGGCGGTTCCTCGCCGGGCGGCGGCATAGAGCGCGGCCACCGCGCATGATGCCAAGCGTGTCCGGACTGAATCGGCCCGCGATGTCAGGATAATCGGCACGCGCGCGCCCAGGACGATGCCCGCCGCGTCGGCGCGGGAGAGGAAGGTCAGGTTCTTGGCGAGCATGTTGCCCGCCTCGAGATCGGGCACGACGAGGATCTGCGCATGCCCGGCGACGGGTGAGACAATGCCTTTGATCGCAGCGGCTTCCGGCGAAATGGCGTTGTCGAAGGCGAGTGGGCCGTCGACCAGCGCGCCGGTGATCTGGCCACGATCGGCCATCTTGCACAGCGCCGCTGCCTCCATCGTCGAGGGAATCTTGGTCGTCACGGTCTCGACGGCCGAGAGGATCGCGACGCGCGGAACGCCGAGACCAATTCCGGCCCAGAGATCGACGGCGTTCTGAATGATATCCCGCTTCGCGTCGACATCGGGGAAGATGTTGATCGCGGCGTCGGTGATGAAGAGCGTCTCGGCATGGCCTGGTACGTCCATGATGAAGACGTGGCTGATGCGCCGCTCCGTGCGCAACCCCGTAGCGGAAGCAGTGACCTCGCGCATTAGCTCGTCGGTATGGAGGCTGCCCTTCATCAGCAATTCGCCACGCCCTTCCCGGATGAGCTTTACGGCTTCGGCCGCGGAAGCGTGGCTGTGCGGCGCGTCGACGACCTCGATGCCCTCGAGATCCAGTCCCTCGGCCTTGGCGACCTCACGGATTCTGTGCTGCGGCCCCACGAGAATGGGCGTGATCAGGCTCTCGTCGCGCGCTTCGAGTGCGCCTCGAAGGGAGGTGGCGTCGCAGGGGTGAGCGACGACCGTCAGCGCCGGCGTATCGCTGCGGGCGGCCGCGATCAGCCTGTCGTATTTGGAGCCCGCTTGCACAGGGCCTGCATCCAAGGTGCTGTCGTTGGCGGAGCGCATCCTTAAGCCCTCCGTCGCGTGGCGATATGCAGCTTGCCGGGCGGGGTCGAACCCACCGGTGAAGCGACCTCGAAGAGGCGTCGGATCTCGTCGAGCCGATCCGCGGCCTCCCCTGAAAGCGGACCTCGCGCCGTCGCCACCTGCTCAATGAGCTTGAATGCAGCGGTTCGCTCCTCGCGATCAGGTGGCAACAGGACGGGAAGCGCCCGCAACGCCTCGGCCTGATCGATCAGCAGCATGAAGAACTGTTCGCGGGTCAGAGACTTGAATTCGCTCAGTGTCAGGCGGCGGGCATGCTCGCCCTGCCTGCGCAACCGTCGGATCGCTTCGAAACTGCGCTCGTCGGCGCTTTCCCGCGCCATGCCGATATAGAGAAGCGCCCGCACGCAGGCGTGAAGCAACTCGCCGGATGCCATGCCGCCGCGCAGTTCCGCGATCCGCTTCGCCAGGAGCTCGGCGTGCAGTTTGCTCTTGGGGGCGCTTCGAGGCCGGCGTTGCGAGCTCGCGTCGATGCCCACGGCCGATTGCAGCAATGGCGAGCCATAGACGGTGCGGAACGTCTGCTCGGACACTCGCTCGACCATCTGGCGCCAGTTATCGAGAGCGCTGACGATTTGAGTCGAGACCGCTTCCTGCGCCTTGAGGAAGATGTTGTCGTCGGCAACTGGCTGGCGCTCCAGGCGGGCCTGGGGCACCGCCAGTTCAAGCCAGGACAGAAACGGATTCCGCGAGCCGAACATCTCATATTGCAAGCGCAGCGGATGCAGTGCCCGCAGCGCCTGCGCCAGGGCAGGGTTGGCGGTCGCCTTGACCCACGGTTGAACCAGCGCGCGGTAGAGCGACAGGTTGATCTCCGATACGCGGGCGGCGGTGGCAAAGCGGCGCTCATCGTCGAGGTCGTTCCCGCCCAGCGCGCGGATGTCGTCGAGGGTCCGCGCCTCGCAGCGCATGACCCATTCGCCGGTCACCAGATCCGGGTTGGCCTCGGCTCCGGTTTTCGGTTCGAAGACCGCTTCGTAAAGGCCGGGCGGCAGGACATCGATGAAGTCGATGTTGGAGGCGAACTCGTCGTGCTCCTTACGAGCCACCCGGGCCGATACGAAGATGCCGAGATGCCCGATCTTGTCGTGAATGGCGTAGACGATCGTCTGCCCATAGGAGCGGATCTCGTCGACGCTGCTGTAGAGATCGAGGATCCAGTCGAGCGCTTGCTGAGGCGGGGTGATGTTGTCGCCCTTCGAGCAGAAGACGACGATCGGCGAGCGAATGTTGCGCAGATCGATTGCCGTGCCATCGGAGGTTCGGACCTCGCCGCAGGCCAGTCGGTTGCCGATGAAGAGCTCATCGACGATGAATTGAATCTCCTCGGCATTCAGCGTGACGTGGCCGCCCCACCATTTTTCGAAGCCGAGATAGCGCTCCACCTCCGTGTCGATCTTCGAATAGAGGTTGTACTGCTTGGTCCAGAGCGTGTTGGCCGGGTTCTGGTTCTCGAAGTTCTGGACCAGCCAGGCGCCGTCGAAGGTCCCTGCGCCGAGGTCGCTGGTGAGGGCCGTCAGCCAACTCCCGCCCAGCAGGCCGCCGGAATATCGCATCGGGTTCTGGCCTTTCACACCCGCCCAGTAGGACAGGGGCGAGCCTGCCAGGATGATCGGACCGAACAGCTCCGGCCTCAACGCGGCGAGGATCATGACGGCCCAGCCAGCCTGGCAATTCCCGATCACGCATGGCTTGCCGTCGGCCTCGGGATGGCGCGCGATGACCGCTTCGAGAAAGACGGCCTCGGCGAGCGCGACATCCCCGATGGTCTGCCCCGGGACAGCGTCGGGCAGGAAGCCGACGAAGTAGCAGGGATGCCCAGCCTTCATGGCCACCCCGATCTCGCTATCCGCCTTGAACCCGCCGATGCCCGGCCCGTGGCCCGCACGCGGATCGACGATGACAAAGGGGCGCTTCGTCTCGTCGATGACCAGGCCCTGGGGCGGTGCAATTCGCGCCAGGACGTAATTGACCGGTCGGGCGAGATGACGTCCGTCGCAAATCAGTTCGGCGTCATAGTCGAGGACATGGGGAGCGAGCTGCGACAGATGCTCCTCATACTGGAGGCCCCGTTGCCTGAGGGCGTCGAGGAACAATACCAAACGCTGCCCGGCATCCGTTGCATAGGAGAGCGCGTCAGCGAAGGTATCCGCGGGGCCTTTGACCATGGCGCACTCCAAAGCTTCTTCAATTTCGAATGGGCGTTCGACACAGCCGGGTTAGATCCTGGGATCCAGACACGATCGGCAGAGATCGACGCAGATTCGTATCCCAGCGCGCATGTCCCATCACTGTGTGGTTGCGGTTTTGGTCGCGCATCCCCACTGCGAGGTGCGCCCACACCAGCACAAAGGGCGGCATCGGCGTATTGTCCTTAGGGACAGCTTGCTTTGGGAAATGTGCTGCCAAACCACATCGTCGTCGAAAATTACCGATCGCTTGCTAAAGATCCGAGGTCGAGCTTCCCTTCAGCCAAGCCAGTGCGCGCGCTTTCTCATTTGCTGGAAACTGTTGGATCTCGGCCGCCACAAAATGCTTGGCGACTTGGGGAGCGAGCTTCAAAAGTTCGCTGTCTGAAACGACCGCAACGCGTTCGATCTTGCGATGGTGGCCCATCACAAACTCCAGATGGGAGAAGAGGGCGCCGATGCTTTCCCAACCCGGAAATGAAGCAGCATCGACCATCAGGCCCTTAAGCGAGCCGTTGGAGGCGATGTAGGGATCGACGATACCGGACAGCCGTTCGAAGTCCGCCTTCTCGAGAGGTCCGTGAGGCGCCAGGGTGACGATACCCTCGTTGCCGAGCAGATCGATCTGCAGCATTCCTTTTCTCCCGAGCCGCAACACTGATGGCCAAGCAGCCGGCAAGCTCTACTTCGGAAGGCACTCCACATTGTAGGCGACGATGATGTCCTTGGGGCCGACCTTGCCCACGAACTGGAGTTCATCGAGAGCGCTTTTCAGCTTGGTGCCGGCTTCCTTCAAGCTGTCTTCCAGTTTCGACTTTGCCGACCGGCAACGGTCTTCAGTCGTGAACTCCTGAAAGACCACTGTCGGCAGGAGCCGCCATTCGGCCCGGTCGTTGGTGGCGATCGGGCTGACGGAATAGGAAAAGACGTACATCAGCACCCACATCGGCACGCCCTCCAATGGGCAGGGAATCTCAGCGCCGGCCCGCCCGGTTGACGGGTCCGCCACGATTCATCGGCGTTCCCGGGCGGACTCCGACACCCGGCGCACCGACGCCCGGCGTCACCACGGCACGCGCGACCGGCCGAGGACGCAAGACGACTCCGGGCCTTGCGACGCAGCCGACCGGGTAATTGACGTATTGACAGTAGACCACCGCGCTAACCTCGCTGGTGTCCGCTACGGTCAACCCGGCAACAATCGCCGCCAGCATGATCGGGAGCTTCATCTTCCCCTCCATCAACCAAGTTTTCACTCAGGCAAACCCTGGCGAAGCGCGCCAGCCGGCTCGGCGCTTCTGCACCAGCCGATCGGGGATTGTCAGATGGCGCCCAAACCGGAGCGGCGCGCTATTGTCCCTGAGGGCAATGCTTCAACGGCTGATGCATTGAACGGCTTGCCGGACCCGGCGAGAGGCCGCGCGAATGTCACGCCTCCCCCAATTGCACGACGCGTTGGCCCCAGCCTTGCGCTTCTATCGTCTGCTACGACGATGCCGGCCCAAATTGAAACAGTGTGTACCGCGTGGTGCCATTATGAGGTCAAAGCTCAATCGTCTGCCTCTCATGAAGCGCTGCCATTCGAGCAGGCCATGAACATGACGCAGCACATCAAACCAAATCACGACCAGTGCGTCATTTTTCTCAAATGCGCATTGCTTTGCGTTTCCGCGAAAAATCCTGAAGACGAGCGTCTGCGAAAGGCCATCGAGCTCGTTTTGGATGCGGCGGTTTATGCTGATGGCGCTCGAGCGACTTCAAACGTCGTCCAGTTCTGCCGAAGAGATACGCGCGTCAACGATTGAACGCCTCGCGCGCTTGCGCCGCCTGGGTGCGCGGCACACGGATGCGGCCGGTGCCCTGGTTGAACCGGCGCGCTCCGAGCCATGCATTCCGACGCGCGCATTCCCGCTCGAACTGCCGGCCGTTCAAAAATAGCGGCCGACATGCCGCGCTTCAGTCGAGCATGACGGCGCCGAAATTCGAGCTTGGATCCATGTCGGCGACAAGGCGCCCGGTCGGCTCCGTTGCCCAGCCGCCCTCGCGGCTGAGCCAGCGACCGCAGCCGGGTTTGGCGAGAAGGGCTCCGTCGGCCACGATCTCCTCGCCCCTGACGAGAACGCGCTCCGGCCAGCCGGTGACGCTGCGGCCGGCGAAGGGCGTGAAGCCGGTGCGATCATGCATCGCGTCGTCGGTGATCGTGACCGCCCTGCGCGGGTCCCAGATCGCGATGTCGGCGTCGTAGCCGGGTAGCAAGGTGCCCTTGCCGGGCAGGTTGTAGATCGCGGCGGGTGCGGTTGCCGTCAGGTTGACGAAGGCCTCGAGCCCACGCCCGGCGAATTCCGGCCGGCCTTTCGAGACCAGCGCGTCGAAGAGCAGGGGCAGACGCGTTTCGAGGCCCGGCAGGCCGTTGGCGATCTGCTTGAAGCTCGGGTTCGGGCCGGCCGCTAGCTTGCCGGTTTCGTCGAAGCGATAGGGCGCGTGGTCCGATGAGACCGTCTGGATGTCGCCAAGCGCCAGCGCCTGCCAGAGCGCGTCCTGATCCGCCTGCTCGCGCGGCGGCGGCGAGCACATCCATTTGGCGCCTTCCAGCCCCGGCTTATCGAGGTCGTGCCGGGTCAGGAAGAGATATTGCGGGCAGGTCTCGGCGAAGACCTTGAGGCCGCGCCCGCGCGCATCGCGGATCACCTGCGCCCCCTCAGTGGTCGAGACGTGGAAGATCATGATCGGCTGGTCGAGCAGTTCTGCCGCGGTGATCAGCCGGTTGAAGGCCTCGGCCTCCGAGCCGCGCGGATGGCTGATCGCGTGGTATTTCGGCGCGACATAGCCCTTCTCGACGAGCTTCTTGCCCATCCAGGAGATCATGCCGTGGTTCTCGGCATGGACGCAGACCAGGGCGCGGCTCTGCCGGGCGGTCAGCAGCAGGTCGAGCAGCGGCTCGTCGTCGACCTTGATCAGGTCATAGGTCATGAAGACCTTGATCGAGGCATGGCCTTCGCCGATCAGCGCCGGCAGATCCTGTTCGATCGTCTTGCTGTCGGGATTGGCGACAATGAGGTGGAAGGCATAGTCGATCATGGCGCCGCGCCGCGCCAGCGCGGCGTAGTCGTCGACGACCTTCCTGAGATCGAGGCCGCGATGCTGCGCGGCGAAGGAGATCAGCGTCGTGTTGCCGCCGAAGGCGGCCGAAGCCGTGGCGCTCTCGAAGCTGTCGGCATTGAGCAGCCCGCCGGCCGAGACCTGCTCGACATGGGCATGGGTGTCGATGCCGCCCGGCAGGACGAGCTTGCCGCCGGCGTCGATCTCGCGGGTGCCTGCGGCGAGATCCTGGCCCAGCGCGGCGACCTTGCCGTCCTTGACCGCGACATCGGCGCGGAAGTTGCCCGTCGCGGAGCCGACCGTGCCGCCGCGAATGACCAGATCGTAGTTCGCCGTCATCTGTTTTCGTCCTTCTCAGCGCACCATGACCGTGCCGATCGCCATGGCGACAGCGGCTTGTGTCGGGTCGATCACCGGGATGCCGAGGGCATCCTCCAGCGGCCTGCGGTGACGCGCCATGCCGGCGCAGCCCATGATGATGGCGCCGGCGCCGTCCTCGTCCCTGAGCTCGCGCCCGACCGTGATCATGCGCTGCAGCGTGCCTTCGCCCGAGGCGCTCTCCGCCACCGACATTTCGAGCGGCCGTTCGCCGGCGAGCCGGTCCATTTGCCCCATCTGGCGGAGATAGCGGATATGGCGCGGGATCGAGCGCGACTTGATCGCGATGACGCCGAAGCGGTCCGCCCGCGTCAGCGCCGTCAGCACGCCGCATTCGGCGATGCCGAAGACCGGGCTCGCCGTGCCCTCGCGGGCGACGTGGAGGCCAGGGTCTGAATAACAGGCGATGACGAAGGCATCGACATCGTTGGCGGCCTCGATCCGGCGGCGGAGGGGGAGCGTGACGCTCTCGACATGCTCCTGCGTCTCGATGCCGATCGGACCCTCATTCAGCGTCTCGCAGATCAACTCCGGTCCTTCGGCAAAGGCGAGAGGCACCAGCGCCTGCCGCAGCCCTTCGGTGACCGCTTCATTCGAGTTGGGATTGATGACGAGGATACGGGGGCGGCGACTCATCGGCGAGGTTCCGGAGGAAAGAGCTTGGAATGCACTGGTTCTACACCAAACCACGCCGTCATCCCGGGCTTGACCCGGGATCCATGCCGGAGCGCTTCCGATTGAGAATCAGGCATGGATCCCGGCTCTCCGCGGAGTTTATCCTTGGGCCGGCCAAAGGCCGGACCCGAGGGCTGGGCCGGGATGACGCGCGTTTCCAACAAAAAGTAGAACGATCCGCGTTTCAGCATGGCTCAGGCGACTTCTCGCGCCACCCAATCGGCCAGGATGGTGCAGGCGGCAAGGAAGTCGTCGATCTCCATCGCCTCCTGCGGGTTGTGGCTGCCGTGCTCGTTGCGCACGAACAGCATGGCGATGGGCACGCCAGCGGCGGCGAAGGCGGCGGAATCATGGGAGGCCGGGCTGCCGAGCGGCATCGTCGCGATGCCCTGCTGCGCCGCTGCGGCTTCGAGCCCGGCGACGATGTCGCGATCGACCGGCCCGACAGCGGCGCTGGCGCGCATGCCGAGTTCGAAGCTCACGCGCCGGTGCGTCTCGATCTCCCGGATCGCGGCCAGCATCTTCGCCTCGACGCGCTCCAGCACGGCGGGATCATAGGCGCGCACGTCGAGGCTGAAGGCGAAGCTTCCGGGAACCGTGGTCAGGCCGTGCACGGCCGGATCGGTGTGGAAGCGGCCGAGCGTGACCGCCATCGGGAAGCCGGCGGCTTCCTCCTCCTGCCAGAGCCGGTCGACCATCACGGCGAATTCGGCGCCGGCCATGGCAGCGTCGCGGCGGAAGCGTCGGGGCGTGCCGACATGGTCGTGCCGCCCGACGATGCGGGCGTCCGGGTAACGGAAATTGCCGGGCACGCCGGTGCAGATCGCGACCGGCAATCCGGATTCGACGAGGCTGGGCGCCTGCTCGATATGGACTTCGAGGAAGGCGCGGATCGTGGCCGGGTCGAGATGGCGCTCGCGCTGGCGGATGGCCGCGGAGTTGCCGCCGCAGGCGTCGATGCTTGCGGCGAGCACGCGGCCATCATCGATGCGCCTGGCCTCCAGCGTCCCGTCCGGCAGGGTTCCGAGCGCCGAGCGGCTGCCGATATAGGAGACCTGGAACCAGACGCTCTCCTCGGCCCGCACGCCCATCGCCGTGACGTCGCAGCGCGGCTGAATCCCGAGCGCGCGCAAGGTCTCGATGACGACGAGCCCGGCGATGACGCCGGCCGCGCCGTCGAAATTGCCGCCATGCGGCACGCTGTCGAGATGCGAGCCCATCAGGATGCGGGGAGCCGCGGCATCGCGGCCGGTCAGGGTGACATAGGTGTTTGCGGCGAAGTCATGCGCGACGGCGAGCTCCCGCGCCTTGCCGTGCTCGGCCAGCAGGTGGTGGCCGAAATCCTCGCCCGCGCCATAGGTGTCGCGGGTGATGCCGGGCGAGTCGCGGCTGCCGGCCGCCAACTGGTCGAACAGATTCTCCACCCAGCCGCGCTGGGCGGCGACGGCCTGGGCGATCGCCATGTCAGCGTGGGATGTCTTGGCGGCTGCAGTCATGTCTGTCCGGTCGATGCGGGTCGCGGTGCCCATCACACGCCAGCCATGAAGCGGCGATGATCAGGCACGCGCTTTGTCTCATGATGTTCGCCGCCGGGAGGCAGCTGGGAAACCTTGGGCCAGCCTGCGCGGCCACACAATGGCGCCGCCTATGCGGAATTCCGGGGTGACATTTGTGCGCTGAATAGCACGGCCTGCGCTCAGCCCGAGCCGAGCTTGGCAGCCGTTTCGGCGGCGATCAACCTGACCTCGCGCAGGAAGGCGTCGGCGGCGCGCGAGATCGGGCGCTTGCGCGAGCGCACGACCGAGGCCGTCACCTTGGAAGCGGGGGCGAAGGGGCGGATGGCCAGATCGTAATGGCCGCTGAAAACCGGGGAGAGGGGATCGACCACGGCGACGCCGACACCATTTTCCGCGAGCACGCAGGCTGTGTTGCAGTAGCGGACCTCGACGGAAAACCGGAACGGCACGTCGGCCTGGGCAAAGGCCCGGCGGACGATGGTGCCCATGCGGGTTCCCTGTTCGAGAGCGATGTACGGCACCGAGCGCAGATCGTCCGGCGTGATCATCGGTTTCGAGGCCAAGGGATGGTCGGGGCGCATGACGCAGACCATGTTGCCGGTGAAGAACGTTTCGGCATCGAGTCCGCGGTCGTCGTCCAGCCCCATGACGAAGCCGAGCTCCGCGGTTCCGTTCTCGACGCTCTCCACGACATGCTCGAAGCGCCGGACGTCGAAGGACACCCGCACCTTCGGGCGCTTGGCGAGGTAGTTGCGCAACGCCGCCGGCAGGACGCCATAGCCCAATGGCGGCGTCGCGATGATGCGGATATGACCGGCCCGGTTCTCCTTGATATCCTGCACCCTGGCCTCGAAGGCGGCGTGCAGGGTGAAGATCGGCTCGGAATCCTTGTAGAGCGCACGTGCCTCGGCGGTCGGGAACAGGCGGTTGTTGACGCGCTCGAACAGCGGGAAGCCGACCTGGCTTTCGAGATGCTTGATCGCGTTGCTGACCGCCGGCTGCGACAGCCCGAGCTCCTGCGCAGCGCGAACCGTCGTCTCGCAGCGGACGACGGCTCGCAGAAGCTCGATCTGGCGAAGGTTCATATGATCGCCCCAAATAGAGTGTTCCCACTGTATTTGGTCAGCAAATCATATGCCAGCCTTTCGGCGGTGCCGGGTCAGGCCCAGCGCAGGCTCGGCGGCGAGAGCTCGTCGACGGAGCGTCCGGCCCAATCGAGCGAGGACGCTTTTGCGAGTGCGCGCCGCTGCGCCTGCTCCAGCCCGTCGGACGCGGTCTGATAGTCCATGGTCAGGACCTTGCCGTCGGCGACCACTTGCTTGCCCTGCACGAAGACATGGGAAACGGCGCGATCGGCGGCGGCGTTGACGAGGCTCTTCAGCGGGTCGCGGGTCGGGCGCATCATCGGATGCGTCAGGTCGATCATGACGAGATCGGCCTGGGCGCCCTTGGCCAGCCGGCCGATGTCGTCGCGGCCGAGCAGCTTCGCCCCGCCCAGCGTCGCGGCGCGGAAGACCTGCCCGGTCGTCACAACCGCATGGCTCTCGCCGGTAATGCGCGCATAGACGCCGGCATGGCGCAGTTCCTCCAGCATGTTATGCGGGAAAGTGTCGGTGCCGATGCCAATGTTGACGCCGGCCTTCAGATAGCGGCCGAGGTCACGCAGCGTGAAGCCGCGCCGGCCGAAGACGGTCGGACAATGCGCCACCGACGTGCCGGTCTCGGCGAGGCGCGCAAGATCCGTGCGGGTCGGCCAGCGCACCCAGGGGTGGTCGTCGAGGAAGATGGCGTGGGCGATCGAGGCGTTCGGCGCGAGGAAGCCGACGCTGTCCAGCCATTGGATCGGCGAGAGCCCGCTGCGGCGGACCATCTCGTGGAACTCGCTGATCGACTGGCCCGCATGGGTCTGGATCGGGATCTTCCGGTCGGCGGCGGCCGCGATCGAGGCCCGGAAGAGTTCCTCTGTGCAGGTGTCGATCTGGGCCGGGCAGGCGAGGCCGGAGAGCCGGCCGGACTCATGGGCCAGGGCGGCGTCGATGACCCTGAACGCCTCCTCCATCGCCTTGCGGCCGGCGGCATCGTCGAGCTCGTATTCGACCGTGTAGCCGTTGCGGGTGAACCAGCGGCCGTTGCGGTACATCGGCGCCATGACCATGCGCAGCCCGCTCGCCATCGCGCGGTCGAGCCAGCCCTCGCTTGGGAAGGAGAGGTCGACCAGCGTGGTGACGCCCGACATCAGCAGCTCGGACCAGGCGACGTGGTTGAGATGCGGGATGCCCTCCGCGTCGGCGCGGAACAGCCACAGGAACTCGTAGAGCGAGGAGTTGTAGAGTTTTGGCGTGCCGACCTCGTCGGTCATGCCCTTGTTTCCCGGCTCGCTCGACGGGTGGGAGTGGATGTCGACCAGGCCCGGCATGACCATGAAGCCCTTGCCATCGATCTCGCGCGTGACCTCGCCCGAAAAGCCCTCGCCGAGATGCAGGATGCCGCTCTCGTCGAAGATGACATCGAGATTGCGGCGGTAGACATGATCGTCGGAGGCCAGGTCATAGGCGATGACGATGTCGGCGTTGCGGATGCGGGTGGTCATGATGCGGTCTCGTTTGCGCTCGGCTTTTTCGAAGGGGTGCCGTCATCCCGGACAAGCTGCGGAGCAGCGCAGATCCGGGATCCATCGTAAGGCTCCGGAGCTCTACGATGGATCCCGGCGCTCCGCTTCGCTGCGGCCGGGATGACGGTGCCGCGTGTGACTTAGGCCCCCGCCTTCTTTTCCTGCGCGAGGAAATGCTCGGCGATCTCCTTGCCGGTGGCGATCCAGACATCGCCATAGCCGCGCGCGCGCGCCAGGAAGTCGCGCATGATGCCGATCCGCATCGGCCGCCCCGAGACCTGCGGGTGCATCACCATCGAGACGAGCCCGCCCCATTCGCGCGTCTGGTCGAGCTCGTCGTTCCAGATCGAGAGCACGTGCTCCTTCGGGAACATCGGGCGTGGGCTGAAGCGCTGCGACAGGCCGTAGAGCCAGTCGTCGAACGACATGTTGACCGGCAGCTCGACGGGCCCCTTCGAGCCGTCGCGGAGCTTGTGGCGATAGGGGCGGATGTCGTCGCGGAAGGAGGAGGAATAGACGATGCCCTTCTCGCGGAGATAGCCGAGCAGCTCGTCGTAGTTCTCGCCCGAGGGCGCCCGGTAGCCGACCGGCGTCACCCCGAGGATGCGCTTGAAGATGTCGAGCGTCTTGTCGATCTCCTCCTTGTCGGCGGCGAAGTCACCGGGCTCCGGCCGCTTGTGGGAATAGCCGTGATGGCCGACCTCGTGCCCGTCCCTGACGATGGCCTCGCACATCCCGGGATGCACCTCGACGACCCAGCCAGGGATGAAGAAGGTCGCCTTGATCTCGACCGAGCGGAGATAGTCGAGGATCTTCGGGACGCCGACGCGCTCTTCGTAGCCACCGAAGGAGAGCGTCACCAGCCGGTCGGTGTTCTTGGCGTCGTATTGCAGCCAGGCGGTCTCGGCATCGACGTCAAAGGCCGGGAACACCGCGCATCGGTATCCTGCCGGCCAGGGATAGTCCGGGGCCGGGTCGGAGGGGTTGGCGATGCGGTGAGGGAAGTCAGTAAGCATGGAGAGCGTCTTTCGCGAAAGAGCGCCCCGCCTGATGGCCGGGGCGCGACGGAAGCGGTTGGTGCGGGGGGTCAGTTCTTGGTTTCGCCGTTGATCATCAGCTTATCGACCTTGGCGTCTGCGAGTTCCCACTTCTGCAGCACGGCGGCATAGCTGCCGTCGGCCAGCATCTGGGTGAAGGCCTTGGCGACGGCGTCGCGCAGCTCGGTATCCTTCTTGGCGAAGGCCAGGCCCTGATAGACGGTGGTGAAGGGCGTCCCGAGGATGGCGTAGTTGCCGGGCTCCTGATTCATCAGATAGGGCAGGGTCTCGCTGCCCTGCACGGCGGCGTCGAGGCGCTTCTGCCTGAGCTGCGTGCGGGCATCGGCCGAGCCTTCCGTGCCGATGATCTGCAGCGCCGGCTTGCCCTTGGCCTCGCAATTCTCCTTGCTCCAAGCTTCCATCTCCTTTGGGAAGGAGGTGCGGCGGCTGGCGCCGACCTTCTTGCCGCAAAGCGCGGCGAGGTCCTTGAACTCGTCCTTGCGGTCGGCATTGGTGTAGAACTGCGCGCCCGAGGCGAGATAGTCGAGGAAATCCAGGCTCTCGCGCCGTCCCGGCAGGTCGCTCATGCCCGACAGGATCATGTCGACGCGCCCCGTCGTCAGCGCCGAGATCATCTGCTCGAAACTGATCTCCTCCCACTTGATGGTGACGCCGAGCTTCTTGCCGAGCGCCTCGCCGAGATCGATGTCGAGGCCGGTCAGCTTGGAGGTCTTCGGGTCCTTGAACTCGAGCGGCGGATAGTTCGGCACATTGGCGACGACGAGCGTCTTCTTCTCTGTGATGCGAGCGGGCAGGCTCTGGGCCTGGGCGAAGCCGGAGGCGGCGCAGAGCGCAGCAGCCGAGAGGCCGAGCAGGATCGATGTCTTCATGGTCTTTCCCCTGTTGTGATCAGTGGCGGACGGCGTTGATGAAGGCGCGGGTGCGCGCCTCTCTGGGTTCGACCAGCACTGTGCGGGGATCGCCGAGCTCCACGATCTGGCCCTGGTCCATGAAGGCGACGCGGTGGCCGACATCGCGCGCGAAGCCGAGTTCGTGGGTGACGCAGATCATGGTCATGCCGGTGTCGGCGAGGTCGCGCATCACCTTGAGCACCTCGGAGACCAACTCGGGGTCCAGCGCCGAGGTCGGCTCGTCGAAGAGCAGGAGCTCGGGACGCATGGCGAGCGAGCGGGCGATGGCGATGCGCTGCTGCTGGCCGCCGGAGAGCTGGGAGGGGTAGGCGTCGCGCTTCTCGGCGAGCCCGACGCGTTCCAGGAGCGCAAGCGCCCGGGCCGTTGCAGCGGCGGCCGGCTCGCCCAGCACCTGCACCGGTCCCTCGATGATGTTCTGGAGGGCGGTCAGATGCGGAAACAGATTGAAGCGCTGGAACACCATGCCGATCGAGCGGCGCTGGCGGGCGATCGCGGCATCGTCGAGCTCGTAGAGCTTGTTGCCGACGCGGTGATAGCCGACGCGCTCGCCGGAGACCCAGAGCGCGCCGCCATCGATACGTTCGAGCTGGTTGATGCAGCGCAGGAAAGTGCTCTTGCCCGAGCCGGAGGGGCCGATGATGCACAGCACTTCGCCCTTGGAGATGGCGAGGTCGATGCCCTTGAGCACCTTGAGTTGCCCGAAATGCTTCTCGACCTTCTGGGCGAGGACGAGCGGCGCGCCGGCGGCGAGATGGTCGGGATCGGTCGTCCGGATCTTGGGGAGGGCCGTTTGGGGGAGGGTATCGTTCATCGCCCGCTCCTCAGCGCCGCGCCGGTGCGGCGACGCCGCGGGCGTAATAGGCCTCGATCCGTCCCTGGATCAGGCTGAGGATGGTGACGACGACCACGTACCAGATCGCGGCCACGATCAGCAGCTCGATGACGCGCGAATTGGCGTAGTAGATGTTCTGCGCGCTGTGCAGGATCTCGGCGAACTGGATCACGCTGGCGAGCGAGGTCAGCTTCACCATGCCGATGAACTCGTTACCGATCGGCGGCACGATCACGCGCATGGCCTGGGGCATGATGATCCGGCGCAGCAGCTTCAGGCGCGTCATGCCGAGCGTCTGCGCCGCCTCGTACTGGCCGCTGTCGACCGAGAGCAGTCCGGCGCGCACCACCTCGGCCGTGAAGGCGCCCTGTTGGATGCCGAGGCCCAGCAGCGCCGCGACGAAGGGCGTCATCACGTCGACCGTCTTGAACGAGAACAGGCCGGGTATGCCGATGGTTGGAAAGACCAGCGCGAGGTTGAACCAGAGCAGCAATTGCAGAAGCGCGGGGACGGCCCGGAAGAACCAGATATAGCTGACAGCGGTCATCGAGAGCACGGGATTGGCCGAGAGCCGCATCACCGCGAAGATGACGCCCAGCGTGATGCCGAGCAGCATCGCCAGGATCGCCATGACGATCGTGTTGACGAGGCCGGTCATGATGGCATCGACGGTCAGGAATTCGGCGACGTAGTTCCACTCGATCTGGCCGACCGCGAAGGCGCGCACGATCGCCGCCAGCGCGAGGCAGACGACGGCGGCGCCGACGATCCGCCCGAAATGCCGGCGGGGAACAATGATGAGGTTTTCGGATTCAGCGATCATCTGGCCTCGATGGTTTGAGGTCGTCGGAGGAAGGCGATGGGTAGACGCAGGCTCGTCGCCGTCTCAGGCGGCCGTTTCAGGCGCGATCAGTCGGATTTTTTCCGACATGATTGCCGCTTTCCATGTAGCCATGCGCGGCGGCCGGCACCTCGAACCGCTCGAGCGTGACGGCCTCATGGGCCGATCCCCGAGGGCTGCCATCACTGGCCGGCGTCGATCGTGGGCTCGGGAAGGCTCTGCCGCTCGAGGCCGAACTTCTTCAACGCCTGCTGATAGCCGCCGTTCTTCATGACCGCCGCAGTCGCCTTGGCGACGGCGTCGCGCATCTCGGTGTTCTTCTTCTCGAAGGCGAGGCCGAACAGCGTCTTGTTCAGCGGCTCGCCGACGAAGGCATAGGTGTTCGGCTCGTCCGACATCAGATAGGCGACGTATTCGGGGCCGAGCACGGCGGCATCGAGCCGGCCCTGCTTGAGTTCGAGCCGCGTCGCGGTCGCGCCGGCCGTGCCGTTGACGGTGATCGCCGGCTTACCGGCGCCGGCGCAGTTCTTCTCGCTCCAGGCCGCCGTGACCGGCATGTAGCTCGTGGTGCGCGGCGCGCCGACCGTCTTCCCGCACAGATCGGCGTTGCTCTTCAGTTCGCCGGCCTTGGCCGACAGGGCGAAGGGCTGGGCGCCGGTGGCGAGGTAGTCGACGAAGGTGAGCTTGTCGCGGCGGGAGGGCAGGTCGCTGATCGCGGTGCCGATCATGTCGATGCGACCAGTCGTCAGCGAGGTCATGAGCTGCTCGAAGCTCATTTCCTCCCATTTGACGGAGACGCCGAGTTCCTTCGCGATCGCGTTGACGAGCTCGACGTTGAAGCCGGCGCGCTCGTTGGTCTTCGGATCCTTGTAGGCCATCGGCGGATAGGTGGTCTCGATGCCGACCACGATATGCCCGGCCGATTTGAGCGCGGCGGGCAGTGGGATGCTGCCTTGCTGGGCAGAGGCCGGTGCTGTGGCCGCAAGGCCGAGTGCCAGTATGAAGCCGGCTGCCGGAAGATATCCTCCGGTTGAAATCTTGGCGGTCATTGTGGTTCCCCGTTTTGTCGGCTGGCGAGGTCGCGGGCCCGGAAGGCAGTCGCGCTCGGCAGCCGGGCGCCCTTTCGATCGGCGCCGCAGCGATCTTAGCGGGCGTGCTCCGGAACGGGACGGTAGCGCGCTATGATTTATTTCCGGCCGCTATTCGGGGCGCTTATACGCGGCAGCGAAAGCGATCACAGGTCGCTGGATCGGTCTGCCGTCGCGGGATCGAAAGAGGCGAGGGCCCGCGCGGCGCCATCTTCAATTCATCGAAGTTATGGCAGAGTCGAAAAATTGATAGCCGGCCGAATTGCCTGAGAAGCCGCCATGGTGTCTTTGGATCCGTCGCGCGTCGACCAAGGGGGATACCATGAAGTTTGCCTTGAAGCTGGCACTCGCCGCAGTCGCTGTTGCACTGGCATCGGGAGCGCAGGCGCAGACGCTGAAGACGGTGAAGGCGCGCGGCGTGCTGAACTGCGGCATCGGCACCGGGCTCGCCGGCTTCGGCCTCGCCGATGCGAGCGGAACCTGGCGCGGTGTCAATATCGAGTTCTGCCATTCGCTGGCGGCTGCGATCTTCAGCGATCCGGCGAAAGTTAAGTTCGTCTCCCTGTCCTCGAAGGACCGCTTCACGGCGCTGCAGGCGGGCGAAAGCGATGTCGTCGCCGCGACGACGACATGGACCATGTCGCGCGACGTTCAGGTCGGCCTGAACTTCCGTGCCGTGTTCTACTATGACGGCCAGGGCTTCATGGTGAAGAAGTCGACCGGCATCAAATCCGCGAAGGAACTCAGCGGCGCCTCGATCTGCATCCAGCAGGGCACCACCACGGAGCTGAACACCGCGGATTATTTCCGGAAGAACAATATGAAGTTCGAGCCGGTGACCTTCGCCACCAACAATGAGGCGACGGAGGCTTACGAGGCAGGGCGTTGCGACGCCTTCACCACCGACCAGTCCGGCCTCTATTCCGAGCGCCTGCGCTTCAAGGACCCGTCGGAGCACGTCGTGCTGCCGGAGACGATTTCCAAGGAGCCGCTGGGCTATGCCGTGCGCCATGGCGACGACCAGTGGTTCGATATCGTCAGCTGGGCTCAATACGCTCTCGTGACGGCCGAGGAGCTGGGTGTCACCCAGGCCAATATCGACGAGATGCGCGAGAAGTCCGACAATCCCGATGTCCGGCGCCTGCTCGGCAAGGAGGGCTCGTTCGGTCAGTCGCTCGGGCTCGAGAACGACTGGGCCTATCGCATCATCAAAACGGCTGGAAATTACGGCGAGATTTTCGAGCGCAATCTCGGTCAGCAGTCGAAGCTGAAGATCGCGCGCGGGCAGAACGCGCTGTGGATGAATGGCGGCCTGCAATACGCACCGCCGATCCGCTAAGCCGGTTTTCGTCCTGCGGAGGTCTCCGTCGGAGAGAAGATCACCTCAGGATGTCGGCGGGCCGGTGACTGGTACAACATCTGCGGAGCGGGGCTGGCTGCTGCTGCCCTGCTCAGCGATTTGCCAGCATCATCTTGCCGAGCGCGCCGGCCACCAGCGCCTGCTCGTTTGGCGGTAGCATGGCGACGAGGCGTCGTTCCGTCTCGGCATGGTCCCGCATGGCCGGCTCGACCAGAAGCCGGCCCTGTTCCGTGAGTTCGACGATGACGCCGCGGCCGTCGCTCTCATCGGCCATGCGGCGGATATGGCCCGTCTTCTCCAGACGCCGAAGCAGGTTCGAAAGCCCGCCCGAGGTCAGGATCAGCGTATCGAGCAGCGCCTTGGGCGACATGCGATAGGGTGCGCCCTGCACGCGCAGCGTCGCGAGCACGGCGAAGGCCGGATATTTCAGCCTATGACGCGCGAGGCTGCGGTTGATCGCGGTCTGAAACACCTCGTTGAGGTGCAGGAGCCGGCCGACGATCCCCTTTCCGGAGCAGTCGATCTCCGGGAATTCGCGCCGCCAGCGCTGCATGCCCGCGCCGACGCGGTCATTCTGCCAGAGCGCATCGGGCGTCTCGAAAGTCAGGTTTCGCGCGGCCTCGTTGCGCATTCAAATCCTCCAGAACGGTCCTTTCCGACCACGCCGGGGCGCGCGATGCAAGCATGCGTCGCCGCGACTGCCGATCCAAGATATCTTTCATTTATCTTTCTTGAAAGATAAATCGAGCCATGCCATGCTCCTCTCCGGCCGATGGGAGGGGAATTCCGTCGACCGAGGGAAAGCCGCGCCAACAGCGGTGCGCAGCGCCACAGGCCACAGACGGGAACAAGCAACCATGCGTCAGATGTTTCGTCACGCGACCGCCATCGCCGTCCTCGGCGTCGCACTCGCCTCGAATGCCCAGGCCGAGGAACTCGTCGTAGGCGCCTTCGGCGGCTCCTTCGCGGATAACGTCAAGGCCTGCCATGTCGCCGCCTTCGAGAAGGCGACCGGCGCGACAGTCTCGCTGAAGCTCGGCAATTCATCCCAGTTCGCTGCGGCTCTGCGCGCCACCGCCGGCAAGCCCGACATGGATATCGTCTATATCGACAACTCGCTGGCAGCGCAGACCGCCAACGAGAAGCTCAACGAGGCGATCGATCGCAAGAAGCTGAAGAACGCCGCCGACGTGATCCCGACCGCCTGGGGCAAGGACGATGCTTACGTCGTCGCCATGGTGAGCGCGACCACGCTCGTCTACAACCCGAAGCTGGTGAAGACGCCGCCGACCTCCTGGCTCGACCTCGCCGACCCGGCCTATGCCGGCAAATACGCGATCGGCGATATCAGCGGCACCGCCGGCCTGCAGTTCCTGCTCGCCCTGAACAAGCTCAACGGCGGCACCCTCGACAATATCGATCCCGGCATTGCGGCGATCAAGCCGCTGGCGAAGGGTTCGGCCGTGCTCTACACCCAGGCCGACCAGCTCCTCTCGCTGTTCGAGCGCGAGGAGATTGCGATCGCGCCCTGGTACCCGGACCGTGCCGGCGTCGCCATCGACAAGGGGCTCTCGCTCGCCGTCGCCTATCCGAAGGAAGGCGCTGTCGGCATCCTGCCAGCGGTGATCCTGCCGAAGGGCTCGGCCAGGACCGAGTTCGCCTACAAGTTCCTCGATCAGGTGCTTTCGGCCGAGGGCCAGGGCTGTTTCTCGGAGCGAGCCTATATCGGCGCGGTGAACACCAAGGTGCAGCTCTCGGACAAGCTCAAGAAGATCGTGCCGAACGGCGAGAGCCTGGAGAAGGCCTGGTTCGTCGACCCAGAAGTGATCGCGAAGAACAGCGCGACCTGGACGCGCCGCTGGCAGCGCGAAGTCGCACGCTAAACCGCATGGCAGCGGGAGAGGACGGGCAATGGGCTCGCTGACCTTCGAAGGGTTGGGCAAGTCCTATGGCGAGGTCGAGGTCGTCAGGGACGTATCCCTGAGGATCGCCGAGGGCGAATTCGTCTCGCTGCTCGGCCCGTCCGGCTGCGGCAAGACCACGATCCTGCGCATGGTCGCGGGGCTGGTCGAGCCGAGCCGCGGGCGCATCCTGATCGGCCGCGACGACGTCACGGCCTTGCCGCCGAACAAGCGCGGGCTCGGCCTCGTCTTCCAGTCCTATGCGCTGTTTCCGCATATGACCGTGTTCGAGAACGTTGCCTTCGGCCTGCGCCGCCGCAAGGTCGCCGGCACCGAGCTCGACAAGCGCGTCAAGGAGGCGCTTGGCATGGTTCGGCTCGCTGCCTTTGGCGAGCGCTATCCGCGCCAGCTTTCCGGCGGACAGCAACAGCGCGTCGCGATTGCGCGGGCGCTGGCACCGCATCCGCGTGTGCTGCTCTTCGACGAGCCGCTCTCCAATCTCGATGCGCAACTGCGCGATGAGATGCAGATCGAATTGAAGCGCCTGCAGCGCAGTCTCGGCATCACCACGCTCTTCGTCACCCATGACCAGGGCGAGGCGCTGTCGATGTCGGACCGCGTCGGCGTGATGGCCAGGGGCGTGATGCAGCAATTCGCAACGCCCGAAGACATCTATCACCGCCCGGCCACCGGCTTCGTCGCGAGCTTCATCGGCAGGCCGAACCGGCTCGCTGGCTCTGTCGCGATGCGGGAGGGCGCGGGCGGGCGCCTCGCCGTCGGCGGTGTCGAAATCCCGGCCGCACGTATCGACCAGCCTGCCGGCGCCAAGGTCGATGTCGTCATCCGGCAGGAGGCCGTCGCGATCCGCAGCGGTGCGCCGCTGCCCGGCGAGATCGCCGGCGAGGTCGTGCTGCGCTCCTTCAGCGGGGCGCGAGTGCAATATGTCGTCCGCTTGGCGGAAGGCGTCGAGATCGTCGCCGAGGCGGCTTCGCATGGAGCGGAAGCGGCCCTCGCAATAGGCGCGCCGGTCGCGCTTGCCATCGATCCGGCCTCCGTCTTTGCGATGTCGCCCGAGAATGCCACGCCATGATGTCGCGGCGGCAAGGGCTCCTGCTGATCTCGCCGCTGCTGCTGGTGCTGGCGGGGTTCTTCCTTGTGCCGGTGCTGATGCTGTTGCCGACGAGCGTCAGTGTCTACGAGCCCGGCACCGGCCTCGTCAAAGGCGCCTGGACGCTGGCGAACTACACCCAGATCGTCACCGACGACTATTATCGCGAGGTCGTCTGGCGCACGCTGGGCTTGGGCTTCTCCGTCACTCTGATCTGCCTGCTGCTCGGCTATCCGCTTGCCTATCTCATCGCGCGCGGGCCGGAGCGCTGGCGCGTGCCGCTGATCCTGCTCGTCATCTTCCCGATGCTGCTCAACCTCGTGGTGCGCTCCTTCGGCTGGATCGCGCTGCTCGCCAATCGCGGCCTCATCAACAACCTGCTGATGCAGCTCGGGCTGACGGCAGCGCCGGTGAAGCTGCTGTTCAACTTCATCGGCCTCTTCATCGGCCTCACGCATATCTACCTGCCCTTCATGGTGCTGATGCTGGTCGCCGCGATCCGCAACGTCCCACGCGACGTCGAATCCGCCGCCGCGACGCTCGGTTCCAGCCGTGCCCATGTCTTCATGGCGGTGACGCTGCCGCTTTCGGCGCCCGGCATCCTCGCCGGCTCGATCCTCGTCTTCGTGCTGACGATCAGCGCGCTGGTGACGCCGCGCATGCTGGGCGGCCCGACCTATCAGGTCATGGCGACGCTGATCTACGACGAGTACATGCAGCTTCTCGACTGGCCGAGCGGCTCGGCGCTCTCCTTCGCGCTGACCTTCATGGCGGTGGCGATCATCTGGCTGTCGAGCCGGCTGACCAAGCGCTGGGCGGGCATGGCATGAGCGCGGCAGCTGAAGACCGCCCCGGCTGGGGGCTGACGGCCACGGCCTTCGCGGTCGTCGCCTTCCTGCAATTGCCGGTGATCGTCGTCGTGCTGGCGGCGTTCTCGACGACCTCCTACCTCACCATTCCGCCGCAGGGGCTGACGCTCGCCTGGTTCGGCAAGGTCTTGAGCGACCCGACCTATCTCTCCGCAATCCGCATGAGCCTGATCCTGGCCTGCGGCTCGACGGTGATCTCGCTCGGGCTCGGCGTGGCCGCGGCCTATGCCCTGTTCCGCAAGGTGCTGCCGGGCTCGGAGGCGATCACCTCCTTCCTGATGGCGCCACTGGTGATGCCGGCCGTAGTCGTAGGCGTCGCGCTTTTGCAGTTCTATAGCATGAGTGGCTTACGCGGCTCGCTCATCGGCTTGCTGTTGGCGCATGTCGTCATCACCGTGCCCTATGTCGTGCGCTCGGCGCTGGCGAACCTGTCGGGCCTCGACCTTGCCGTCGAGGAAGCGGCACGCGTGCTCGGCGCCAGCGGCTTCGAGGCCTTCCGCCTCGTCACGCTGCCGCTGATCGCGCCGGGGCTGGTGGCGGGCGCGCTGTTCTCCTTCATCACCTCGCTCGACAACGTCCCCGTCACGATCTTCCTGATCAGCGCCAGCCAGACGACGCTGCCGGTGCTGATCTTCTCCTCGGTGGAGATGGGCATCGACCCCAGCGTCGCCGCCGTCTCGACGCTGCTCATCCTCGCCACCGGCATCGTGCTCCTCATCGCCGAGCGCCGCTTCGGCTTCCACCGCTTCGTGTGATGGCGATGGATCGACCACACCGTCATTGCGAGGAGGCGCAGCCGAAGAAGCAATCCAGGGGGACCGGGTGGGACGCCTCACCCAGTCCTCCTGGATTGCTTCGCTGCGCTCGCAATGACGCGGCAGCTCCGACCGCCCACGTTTTCTTTCAACCGGACGTGATCCCATGCCGCTGACCTCCAAGGGTTTCCCGCTCTTCCTCACCTTCGATCTCGACGCGGAGACGATGTGGACCGGTCGCGACCCGGCCTATGCCAACCGGCCGATCCTGATGTCGCAGGGCGCCTATGGCTGGAAGGTCGGCACCGGCCGCGTGCTCGATCTGCTCGACCGCTACGGCATCAAGGCGACCTTCTTCGTGCCGGGCCTCGTCATCGACCAGCGCGAGTGGCTGATGGAGGAGATCCTGAAGCGCGGCCACGAGCTCGCCCATCATAGCTACAGCCACACCTGGATCCTGAACCTCTCGCCCGAGGAAGAGCGCGAGGAGATGGAAAAGGCCTATCAGTCGATCAAGCGCGTCAGCGGCCGGGCGCCGCGCGGCTGGCGCTCGCCGGCGGCCGAGATCAGCCCGATCACCATGCCGATGCTGGTCGAATACGGCTTCGACTATTCCTCGAACTTCTTCGACGACGACTCGCCCTATCTCCACACCGTCGAGGGCAAGGAGACCAAGATCGTCGAATTGCCCTTCCGCTGGGTGCTCGATGACGCGCCCTTCTTCCAGTACTCCATCGTGCTGCCCGGCCGCACCATGCAGGCGCCGTCGGCCCTGCTCGAAGCCTGGAAGGGCGAGTTCGACGTGCTCTATGCCGAGGACCGGATGATGATGGTCGGCATGCATCCCGAGATGATTGGCCAGCCCTCGCGCATCAAGGCGCTGGAAGGGCTGATCGAACACGCGCTGAAGCACCCGGATGTCTGGATCGGCCGCTGCGACGAGATGGTCGACGACATGCGCCCCGGTCTCGAGAAGGCCCGCGCGGAGGCCAGGCGATGAGCGGCGCGCTCGCCGGCCGGCGCATCCTGATCACCGGCGCGGCCAAGGGCATCGGCCTCGCCACGGCCGAGCGCTTCGTGAAGGAAGGCGCGCGGGTTGCGGCGCTCGATCGCGATGCCAAGGCGCTGGCGGCGCTGGCCGGGCGTTTCCAGGGGGACAAGCTTTGCACCTTCGAGGTCGATGTGTCCGACCTCGCTTCGGTTAGCGCCACCGTTGCCGACACTGCCGCCACGCTCGGTGGGATCGACGGTGTCGTCAGCTCGGCGGGGATCGACCTCATCGCCGATATCGAGGCCATGGCGCTCGCCGATTGGAACCGCATCATCGCGGTCAATCTGACGGGTCCGATGCTGGTGGCGCAGGCCGCCTATCCCCATCTCAAGGCAGCGGGCGGCGGTACCATCGTCAATGTCTCGTCCGGAGCCGGCCTCTCGCCGCTGAAGCATCGCACCGCCTATTGCGCCTCCAAGGCCGGCTTGCAGATGGCGGCGAAGGCGCTCGCCATGGAGGCTGCGGAATTCGGCATCCGCGTCAACACGATCTGCCCCGGCGCGGTCGAGACGGAGCTGTTCCGCACGAGCATCGACACCGCGCCTGATCCGGTCGCGGCCTATGAGGCCGTGCGCGCCCGCTACGCGCTCCAGCGCGTCGCCTCGCCGGAGGAGATCGCCGCGGCGATCCTGTGGCTGACCAGCGCGGAATCCTCCTATGTCACCGGCACGGCCATCGCCGTCGATGGCGGCCGGACCTTCCACTAGCGACAAGCAGGAGTCGGCCATGACGAGCGGACGCTTCACCGGCAAGGTTGTCGCCATCACCGGCGCGGCGCATGGCATCGGCGCAGCGACGGCGCGCCGCTTCCTCGACGAAGGTGCGCAGGTCGCCGTGATCGACCGCGAGGCCGACGGCTTCGCGGAAAGCTTCGCTGGCCAGCCGGGCGACCGCCTCCTGACCATGGTCGGTGACTGCACCGATGCGGCGGTGCTCGCCGATTTCCATGCCCGCACCGTCGCGGCCTTCGGCCCGGTCGACATCCTCTTCAACAATGTCGGCCAGAGCGGGCGCGAGCGCGCCGCTGAGTTCCACGAGTCGCAGGAAGAAGTCTGGCGCTTCGTGCTGGAGGTTTCGCTCTTCACCGCGATGCGGATGAGCCGCCTCGTCGTGCCGGCGATGCGCGAGCGCGGCGGGCGCATCGTCAACATGTCGAGCGATGCCGCCCTCGTCGGCGATGCCGGTCTCACCGATTACGCCGCCGCCAAGATGGGCATCATCGGCTTCACACGCTCGCTCGCGCGTGAGCTCGCGCCGCATCGCGTCACCGTCAATGCGGTAGCGCCCGGCGCCGTCCGCACCCGCGCCCATGACCGGCTGACGCCGGCCGTGATTGAGCGCATCAAGGCGACGACGCCGGCCGGCTTCATCGCCGAGCCGGAGGACGTCGCCGGCTGCGTCGCCTTCCTCGCCAGCGAAGACGCCCGCTACGTCACCGGCCAGACGCTGCTGATCGATGGCGGCCGCTGGATGATCTGAGGACCGCCATGACCGATATCGCCGACCTCTCCGCCGTCGATCTCGCTGCCGCGATCCGCGCGAGAACCGTTTCGCCCGTCGAGGCGGTCGAGGCCGCGCTCGCCCGCATCACGGAGAAGGCCAAGCTCAACGCCTTCATGGCCGTCTCGGCCGAGCGGGCTCGCGCCGAGGCGAAGGAGGCCGAAGGAAAGCTGATGCGCGGCGAGCTGCTCGGCGCGCTCCACGGCATCCCGTTCTCGGTCAAGGACCTGACCAACACCGAAGGCGTCGCGACCACGCAGGGCTCGGCGCTCTTTGCCGGCAATGTCCCGAAGGCCGATGCGGTCGCTGTCGCCCGCGCGCGCGCCGCCGGCGCCATCCTGATCGGCAAGACCACGACGCCGGAATTCGGCCACAAGCCCTTCACCGAGGGCCCCTTCTTCGGCCGCACGCTCAACCCTCACAGCCACGCCCATACCTGCGGCGGCTCGTCGGGCGGCGCTGCGGTTGCTGTCGCGGCCGGCATGGGCCAGCTCGCGCTCGGCAGCGATGGCGGTGGCTCGATCCGCATCCCCGCCGCCTGCTGCGGGGTCGTCGGCCTGAAGGCGACGCTGGGCGCCATTCCCAACCTGCAGGCGCCCGATCTCTTCGGCGCGAACTCCTTCGTCGGGCCGATGGCGCGGGATGTCGCCGATACCCGGCTGATGTTCGAGGTGCTGCACGGCCCGGACCGGCGCGACCCCTATGGGCAGGTGCCGGCTTTCCCGGAGCGCCGGCTCGCCGAAGGCGAAAAGTCGCGCATCGGCTTCCTCCTGCGCTGCGGCAATATCCTCGATCCGGACGTGGAGGCCGCGGTCGTCGCCGCGATGAAGCAGGCGGAAGCGCTCGGCTGGGCCGTCGAGCCGATCGAGCTCGATCTGGTTTCGCTGGAGCCGCATTTCCTCGTCTTCCTGCGCTCGCTGCTGCTGGCCCGCCTCGGCAGCCATGCCGAGAAGACGCCGGAGAAGCTCGATCCGACCCTGCTGGCCACGATCGAGTCCGGCCGCGGCTACAGCGCCGCCGAACTCTGCCAGGCTCAGTTCGCCCGGACAGATTGCTTCGCCAAGGTGCAGGACATCCTCGGGCGCTTCGACCTGATCGCCTCTCCGACCTTGTCGGCGCCGGCCCTGCCGGTCGGGCTCGATCCGCTCGGCCCGATCGAGATCGCAGGCAAGCCGGTGGGCACGATCCGCGGCGCTTGGTATCCTTACACCTTCCCGTTCAACCTCACGGGCCATCCGGCCCTGTCGCTCCCGTGCGGCTTCAGCCGCGACAAGCTGCCGATCGGTCTCCAGCTTGTCGGCCGCTGGCATGAGGATGCCTACCTGCTGGATGTCGCGGCCCGGTTGGAGAGCGCGTCGCGCGCTTCTGTCCGCTAGTCGGCAGGCCAGTTCGGGAGCCGGCCAACCTGAGCCATCCTGGCAGTTGTCAGGCGCGCCGCTACGACTTCGGAATGATCAAAGAGCGCTTGACCTTACCATCGTGGGAAGGCGCAGTCTGCCGCAATCGTCAAACACAGGACATTGCAGCGATGTGCTCTTGCCACCAGCATTCGAATGCGGCCTCAGTCGCGCCCACAGCCTCGAGCGGAGCGATCAGCTTCCTCGTCGAGGAATGACCTGCGGCCATTGCGCCGGCACGGTCAAGCAAGCCATCGAGGGGCCGGATTCCCGGTACAGTGGTCACCGCGGACCCTGCTTTGAAGCTGGTCGAGGTGCGCGGCAGTACCGACTTGACGGCGATCAAGGCGGCAGTGGTCGCCTCGGGCTATACACCCGGCGCCGAACGGGCCAGCTGAGAGACAGGCGGCCGGCAAGAAGGTGCCGGCTGCGCAGGTATCGGGGTTCGCGGGTCCGGAACAGCGAGACAGCATTCCATGACAACCCATCACCACCATGCCGGTCATCATTCCCATGAGCATGCCCACGGCCGTGGCCATCCGGCCGTGCCGGAGCAGGAGGTGAAGGACCCGGTTTGCGGAATGACGGTCGATCCAGCGACGGCGGAGCATCGCGCCACCCATGCCGGGCAGACCTTCTTCTTCTGCTCCGAAGGTTGTCACGACAAGTTCCAGGCGAACCCGGCGGTTTATGTGGGGAAGGCCGAGGCGCTTCCGGCGAAGCAGGCGCCGAAGGGGACGATCTATACCTGCCCGATGCATCCCGAAATCCGCCGGCCGGCGCCGGGCAACTGCCCGATCTGCGGCATGGCGCTGGAACCGGAGATCGCGAGCGCGGAACAAGGTCCCAGCGCCGAGCTGGTCGATATGACCCGCAGATTCTGGATCGGGCTTGCGCTCGTCGTGCCGGTCTTCCTGCTCGAGATGGGCGGCCATCTCGCCGATCTGCATCACTGGATCGGCCAGCAGGCCGCGAACTGGATTCAGCTCGTGCTGGCGACGCCTGTCGTTCTCTGGGCGGGCTGGCCGTTTTTCCAGCGCGGCTGGGCCTCGCTCGTCAATCGCAGCCTCAACATGTTCACCTTGATCGCGATGGGAACAGGAGTCGCCTGGGTCTACAGCGTGGTCGCCACGGTGACGCCGGGGCTTTTCCCGCAGGTGTTTCGGGCTGTGGACGGCTCGGTCGCGATCTATTTCGAGGCCGCTGCGGTGATCACTGTTCTGGTGCTGCTCGGACAGGTCCTGGAATTGCGGGCGCGCGAGCAGACCGGCGGCGCGATCCGCGCCCTGCTCGACCTGGTCCCAAAAACCGCAAGGCGGGTGCGGGACGACGGCTCCGACGAGGATATCGGCCTCGACGCCGTCGCGGTCGGTGATCGTCTGCGCGTCAGGCCCGGCGAAACCGTGCCGGTAGACGGCGAGCTCATCGAAGGACGCAGCTCGATCGACGAGTCGATGGTGACGGGTGAATCGATGCCCGTCACCAAAGAGGTTGGAGCTGCGCTGATCGGGGGCACGCTGAACCGCACCGGCGGCTTCATCATGCGCGCCGGGAAGGTCGGCAGCGACACCATGCTGGCCCGCATCGTCGACATGGTCGCGCAGGCGCAGCGCTCCCGCGCGCCGATTCAACGCCTTGCCGACACGGTGTCCGGCTGGTTCGTTCCGCTCGTCATCGTCATCGCCCTGGCCGCCTTCGGCGCCTGGATGGCGTTCGGGCCGGAGCCGCGCTTCGCCCATGGGCTCGTCGCGGCCGTGGCGGTGCTCATCATCGCCTGTCCCTGCGCGCTTGGCCTGGCGACGCCGATGTCGATCATGGTGGGGGTCGGGCGTGGTGCGCGTCTCGGCGTCCTGATCAAGAACGCCGAGGCGCTCGAGCGCTTCGAGAAGGTCGATACGCTGGTCGTCGACAAGACCGGCACACTGACCGAAGGCAAGCCGCGGCTGATCGCCTTGCGGCCTGTGAGCGGATTCGACGAGAATGAACTGCTGCGGCTCGCCGCCTCGCTGGAGCGCGCGAGCGAACATCCGCTCGCCGCCGCGATCGTCGATGCCGCGAAGGAGCGGGACCTCGTCTTGACCGAGGCCCGGGACTTCGACAGCCCCGTCGGCAAGGGTGTGACCGGCACGGTCGAAGGCCGGTCGATCGTGATCGGCAGCCACCGGATCATGGCCGATGCCGGCATCGACGTCTCTTCCCTGGCGGCGGAAGCGGAGGCCTTGAGGGCCGAAGGCGGAACCGTGATCTTCGTCGCCCTGGATGGTCGCGTCGGCGGCCTGCTGGCCATCGCCGACCCGGTCAAGCAAACCACGCCGGCGGCGATCCAGGCTCTCAAGCAGGCCGGCATCCGCGTGGTCATGCTGACCGGCGACAACAGGACCACGGCACAGGCGGTGGCGCGCCGGCTCGGCATCGACGATGTCGAGGCCGAGGTGCTCCCGGAGGACAAGAGCGCCGTCGTGAGCAAGCTGCGCGCTGAGGGCAAGGTGGTCGCCATGGCCGGCGACGGGGTGAACGATGCGCCCGCCCTCGCGGCGGCCGATATCGGCATCGCCATGGGACCCGGGACCGACGTTGCGATCGAAAGTGCCGGCGTGACCCTGCTCAAGGGCGATCTGCAAGGCATTGTCCGTGCGCTTCAACTGAGCCGGGCGACAATGGGCAACATCCGGCAGAACCTGTTTTTCGCTTTTATCTACAACGCTGCCGGCGTCCCGGTGGCTGCAGGCCTGCTCTATCCGCTGTTCGGGATCTTGTTGTCGCCGATCATCGCGGCTGCGGCGATGGCGCTGTCGTCGGTCAGTGTGATCGGCAATGCGCTGCGCTTGCGCGCTGTTTCACTCGAACGATGAGCGCTCGCATCGCCAGTGGCCGCGGAATTCGGAGCAGGAGATCCATCATGGCAAGCAAACTCTTCCCGTCTCGCCGCGGGCTGGTGATCGGCGCCGCGCAGGCAGCCGCTGCGCTCGCGCTGTGGCGTCCCTCGATCGCGGCCGAGACGCTCCCCAAGATCATCGTGACCCGGGATCCGAACTGCGGTTGCTGCGGCAACTGGGTTGCGCATGTAAGGGCCGCCGGCCTTACTGTGGAGGTGGTCGAGGTCCCGGATGTCGCCCCGCTCAAGGCCAGGCTCGGCGTGCCCGATGCGCTTGCCTCCTGCCACACGGCGGAGATCGGTGGCTACGTCGTGGAGGGGCATGTGCCGGCTGCGGCGATCAAGCGCCTGCTCATCGAGCGGCCGCGCGTGACAGGCCTTGCCGTCGCGGGCATGCCGGTCGGCTCACCCGGCATGGAAGTTCCCGGGCAGGTGCCGCAGGATTATGAGGTCATTGCGTTTTCGGCTGGCGCGCAGCAGGTGTTCGCGCGCTATCGCGGGTTGCAGCAGGTGTGAGGCTTGTACGTGGACCCGCGTGTCGTCCGGGAAGCTGGAGCATTATGCTTTGAGCTGGAATCGTGAGGCGCAGGCTAGCGCGACGCGAACCCCTCCCCCTTGTGGGGAGGGGCAGGGGTGGGGGTCGGAAAGCAGAGCAATCGATCGGGAGGTGTGCTCGGCGGTGCTGCTATGGCGCTGAATTTTCCGGCCGATCACCAAGCGGCACCACCCCCACCCCTCTCCCCTCCCCACAAGGGGGGAGGGGAAGAGCGCGCATCGCCAGCGTGGCGGTTCAACCTAAGAGCAGCATGCTCTAGCCCTCCGGCTTGCCGGAGAGGCGGCTGCCGATGCAGTGCCGGTCGGTACAGGTGATATCGATCACCTTATGCGAGGTGCCGAGGCAGTTGGCCCGATAGATCACGAGCGCCTCTTGCTTCAGCAGGGTGGTGATCTGCGGCTCGACGCAGCCCTGTTCGAGCAGGACGCGTTGCAAGTCTCCATCCGAGGCCGAGGCAGCGAAAGGACCAGCCAGGATAAAGATCGCCGGAATGCAGCCCCGGCGAAGAAGGGCGGATCCGAGAGATCCGCCCTTGCCGGGAAGCGTCACTTAGCCTTCTCGAGCTTGGTGACGGTGAGCTGGCCGTTGACGCGGTCGGCGTCGAACTTGATCTTGGTCCCCGCCTTGAGGTCCTTCAGCATGGCGGCATCGCCGGCTTTGAACACCATGGTCATGGCGTCCATGTCGAGGTTCTTGATCGGGCCATGGTTGATGGTGAGCTTGCCCTGGGCCTCGTCGACCTTGGTGACGGTGCCGTTGACCGACTGCGCGGCGGCCGGCAGCGCGACGGTCAGGAAAGCCAGGGTGGCGGCAGTCTTCAGCATGGGAACACTCCTTTCGCTGAGTTTGATGCTTACTTGACGATGATCTTGCCGGTCATCCCGGCTTCGCGGTGGCCGGGGATCAGGCAGGAGAAGTCGAACTCGCCCGCCTTGGTGAAGGCCCAGACGATCTCGCCGGTCTTCTTCGGCGCGAGCCGCTTGGCGTTCGGGTCGTCATGCTCCATGTCGGGGTTCTTCTGCATCTCGACGGCGTGCTTGAGGTTCTCCTCCAACGTCGCCAGGACCAGTTCGTGATCGAGCTCGCCGTTGTTGCGCAGCTGGAAGCGGACCTGCTCGCCGCGCCGGACCTCGATCCGGTCCGGAATGAAGGCCATCTTGCCGTCCCGCTCGCTCATCACGACCTGGACGATGCGGGCGGGCTTCTTCGGGTCGCCCGCCTTGCCATAGGCGGTCTCGTCGCCATGGCCGTGGCCGTGGCCGGCACCGCCGGGACCCGCCAGGGCGGCGCCGGCCGACATCAGAAGCGCGATCGCGGCCAGTTTGAACGTGGCTGTCTTCATGTAGCTCTCCAGAGGTGGGTTCTAGGTTGTCGCAATTTCAGTGGTTGGAATGGGAACTCTTCGCAGCCGGGCGCGGCTTGCCGTCCGGTCCGAGGCTGGGCTTGCGCGGGTCCTTGGCCCGCCATTCAGCCGACTGGACGCCGCTGTCGGGCGGCGTCGCCCGCGGTGCCTCGCCGAGCTTCTGCCCCTTGAGTTCGTAGGCGACGGTGCCTTCGGGGTGCTTGAACCAGCCGGGGTCCTTGTAGTCGTTCTTCGCCAGCCCCTCGCGGACCTTCACCACCGAGAACATGCCGCCCATCTCGACCGCGCCGAATTGGGCGAAGCCCGTCATCATCGGTAGGGTATTGTCCGGTAGCGGCATTTCCATCGCGCCCATTTCGCCCATGCCGTTCGAGCCCATCGGCATGTAGCCGGGTGCGATCTTGGCGATGCGCTTGGCGAGGTCCTTCTTGTTCACGCCGATATAGGTCTTCACCGAATGCCCCATGGCATTCATGGTGTGGTGCGATTTGTGGCAATGGATCGCCCAGTCGCCCGGCTCGTCGGCGACGAAATCGAAGGCGCGCATCTGACCGACGGCGACGTCGATCGAGACCTCGTCCCAGGCCGCTGCGGGATCGACCCAGCCGCCATCGGTGCACGACACCTTGAACTCGTAGCCATGCATGTGGATCGGGTGGTTGGTCATGGTCAGGTTGCCGAAGCGGATCCGCACCTTGTCGTTCTTGCCGACGACGAAGGGGTCGATGCCCGGAAACACCCGGCTGTTCCAGCACCACAGGTTGAAATCGGTCATGGTGTTGACCTTCGGCACATAGGAGCCGGCCTCGATGTCGAAGGCGTTGAGCAGGAAGACGAAATCGCGGTCGACGCGGCGGAAGGCCGGGTCCTTCGGATGGACGACGAAGAAACCCATCATGCCCATCGCCATCTGGACCATCTCGTCCGAATGCGGGTGGTACATGAAGGTGCCGGAGCGCCGGAGCTGGAATTCGTAGACGAAGGTCTTGCCGGGCGGGATATGCGGCTGCGTCAGCCCGCCGACGCCGTCCATGCCGTTGGGCAGGCGCTGGCCATGCCAGTGGACGGCGGTGTTCTCCGGCAGCTTGTTGGTGACGTAGATGCGGACCTTGTCGCCCTCGACCGCTTCGATCGTCGGGCCGGGAGACTGGCCGTTATAGCCCCAGAGATTGGCCTTCATGCCGGGCGCGAGCTCCCGCACCACCGGCTCGGCGACGAGATGGAACTCCTTCCAGTCGCCGTTCATCCGCCAGGGCAGGGACCAGCCGTTCAGGGTCGCGACCGGCTGGTAGTCCGGCCCCGTGGTCGGCACGAGCGGCGCCTGCGTCGTCGCCTCCTTCATGGTTGGCGCCTCGGGGACAGCCGCGAAGGCGGCGCGCCCCGAGACGGCCGCCGCCCCGGCCAGCACGAGCCCGGACGAACCGATGAAGCCTCTGCGAGATAGGGATGTCATGTCGGGAAACTCCTTCAGTGCCCGCCGCCGGCGTCGCCGCCGCTCGCCGCCGCGACGGTGGCCGGGCCGCCACCCCCGCTGCCACCGCCGATCAGGGCATGCTTGAAGTCGGTATGGGCGATCCAGAAGTCGCGGCGGGCATTGATCGCCGCGACATTCGAGAGGATGCGGTTGCGGGCATCGGTGATGAGATCCGTCACATCGGTGAGCATGCCGCTGTACTGCAGCAGCGACTGGTCCAGGATGATCTTGCGCAAAGGCAGGACGTTGTTCTGGTACTGGCGGGTGATGTCGTAATTGGCGCGGTAGGCGGTGTAAGCCTCGCGTGCCTCCGAGCGGATATTGACCGCCTTCTCCGCCAGCCTGTTGGCAGCCTGCATGTAGGTCTGTTCGGCGAGGGCGACCTTCGACTGGCCGAAATCGTAGATCGGGATGTCGATCTCCAGTTCCAGCGTCCGGCTGCGGCTGGTCTCGCGCTCGACATGGCCATCTTCCGTGATGACACGCCCACGATCGTAGGTGCGGCGTCCCAGCAGATCGACGTCGTTGACGAAGCGCGTCGCCTGGGTGAGCCCCAGCGACTTCGCCAGCGTGTCGAGCTCGGTACGTGCGATCCGCAGATCGACGCGCTTGCGTAGGGCCTCGGCCTCGATCGCCTTGACCGATTGCAGCCGCGGCAACGGCGGCAAGGTCTCCGGCAATCTGAACTTCAGATCGTCGCCCCACAGGCCGAGCTGGCGGACGAGCCGCTCGCGCTCCTGGCGCTGCAACTGGCGGGCCTGGGCGAGCTGCACGGTCAGCTCGGCCTCGAAGGCGAATTCGCGCGCCTGGTCGATCTTGTTGACGCCGCCGGTCTCGCCGAGCCGCTTGAACAGTTCGGACGCGGCGTCGGCCGAGCCCTTCGCCTCCTGGTAGAAGGCGACCTGGGCATTGGCCGCGACCGCGCGATAATACTGGCGACGCGTGTCGGCAGCGAGCCGGAGAACCGCCTCAGCCGTCCGGAGCTGCGCCGCCTGGAAACGATCGCGGGCGATCTCGGCCCTGGCCGGCAGGGTCGCAAGCGCCAGCAGGCTGCCGGCGATCTGCCGCTCGATCTCAAGCCCGAAGGTGCCGGAGCGTTTCGAGATGCCGAGCCGCGGGTTGGGCGGCAGGCTGGCTGCGACCATCTGGGCCTCGGCCATGCCGAGCTCGTTGAACGCGGCCTGGAGCCCACGGTTGTTCAGCAGCGCGACCTGCACGGCGATGTCTGCCGTCAGCGGCTTGCGCAGGAGCTGATCGACACGCGCCTTCGCCGTGAGCGCGGCCTGGTCGTCGCCGATCTTGACCACGTCCTTGCCGATATCGGCGTAAGCTGCCGTCTGGACCGGGCCCATGCCGCCATCGGCTGAAAAGCTCGCGCAGCCGCCGAGCATCGCGGCCGCTCCGGCAAGCAGCCCCCAGCGCAGCAGGCGGCGGACATTCGGGGCGCGGGAGGCGGTCAAGGCTGGCCTTTCGAGGTCGGCGTGGCAGCGGGAGGCGAGGGGGTGGACGGGCAGCCTCATGATTTCGGCCCGACCTGACGGTTGAGCTCGTGCCAGTCCTTGGGGTCGGCCGGGCGCAGCGTGGCGGCGCCGGCGGTCACGCTGCGATATGCGACGGCGGGAACGCGGACATTCGGGTCGGCCGGCCTGGCCAGGTGGTCTGGAACGGCGGACATCGTGCAGGCGCCGAGCGCCAATGCGATCGCCGCCAGGAACGGCACCTTCACCAACGTCACGATTCGGCTCCCTGCTTCGCTGAGGAAGGGGTAGCAACGCGGCTCTGCGTGCGTCCGTTACAAATTGTTTCAAACCGACGAGCGCGGCTGTGCCCCGGGCGCGCTATACAGGATTGACAGTGATGAGTTCCGGCGAGGCCGGGCGACATGGATGGCGGACTGGAAGCGACGCGCGCGATGAACCCGGCTCCCGACGATCACGGGCATATCCTGGTGGTGGATGACGATCCGCAGATCAGGCTTCTCGTCGCGCGCTTTCTCCAGCGGTATGGCTATCAGGTCACCGGCGCCCCCGACGGGCGTGTGATGATGGATGTGCTGGCGCACGCCGCCATCGACCTGATCGTGCTCGACCTGATGCTGCCGGGCCGTTCCGGCGTCGAGCTCTGCCGCGACCTGCGCGTGACATCCCAGATCCCGATCGTGATGCTGACGGCCCGCAACGAGGAAAGCGACCGCATCATGGGTCTGGAGGGCGGGGCGGACGATTATGTCACCAAGCCCTTCAGCCCGCGCGAACTGCTGGCGCGGGTGCGCGCCGTGCTGCGTCGTTCGCGTGCCGCCCGCGGCTCCGTCGAGGCGCGGCGCGTCGAGGCGATCAATTTCGATGGCTGGCGCATGGATCTGCGCCGTCGCGAGCTGGTCTCGCCCGGTGGCATGCTGATTGATCTTTCGACCGGCGAGTTCGACCTGCTCGTCGCTTTCGTCGAGCACGCCAACCGCGTCCTCTCGCGTGAGGCCTTGCTGCAGTTTGCCAAGGCGCGGACGAGCGACGACCCCTTCGATCGCACGATCGACGTCCAGATCAGCCGCCTGCGCCGCAAGCTGGAGGCCGACGCCAGCGGCGGACAGCTCATCAAGACGGTCCGCGGCGCCGGCTACATCTTCACCTCCAGCATCGCCCGGCGGGAAGGTCAGCCCGCTTGAGGAAACTAGAGTATTTTCGAGCGAAGTGGACACCGGTTCGCGTGAAGAAAATGCGACCAAACAACGAGCGAGAGCATGTCCGCGATTCAGGGAAACGCGGACATGCTCTCGTCGAACGCCTCTGGCCCGACACGGTCGCGAGCCGCGCCATCCTGATTCTGGTCGCCGCCTTGCTGGCTTTCCACCTGCTCGGCTACTGGGCCTATCGCGTTGGCGTCGAGAGCCTGGCGACCGCAGCGCGCGACCGTGGCCTCGCCGAGCACATCGTCTCCATCAAGCGGGCGATCGCGAGCCTTCCCGCCGCGCCTGAGCGGGACCGTGTCGCGCATGACCTGTCGAGCGCCAGCCTTGAGGTCCATTGGAGCAAGGTCAGCCTCGTTCTCGGAACCGCGCCGGTGACGGAACGGACGCGCGTGATGGAGGCCCGTCTCAAGGAGTTGGCACCGGACCTCGCGGCGGAGTCCTTCAGGGTCGGCTTCGCGGATGACGGAGGCCTGGGGACCGGCGATGCCGATGCCTACCGGCACATGATGCTGGTGTCGGTGCGGCTGGATGACGGGTCCTGGGTGAACTTCTCCTCCTCCGCCCTCGGCGCGACCCAGCATGTCGACTGGAGCGTGATCGCGGTGACCATCTGCTTCGGCGTCGGCATCGTTGTCGTCGCGCTGTTGCTGTTGCGCTGGGCAACGCGGCCGCTGCGGGACCTCGCCATCGCGGCCGAGCGCTTCAGCCTCGATCAGGCGCCCCACCCGCTTCCCGAGCGCGGCCCGGTCGAGGTGCGCCGCGCCGCGCACGCCTTCAACACCATGCGAGAGCGCATCCAGCGCCTCGTGGGAGAGCGCATGCAGGCCATGGCAGCGGTCTCGCATGATCTCCGGACTCCGATCACCCGGCTCAGGCTCCGCTCCGAATTGCTCGACGACGACGCGACGCGCCGTCTCATCGATGCCGATCTCGGCGAGATGGAGCAGATGATCGACGCGACACTGGACTATCTGCGCGGCGGCACATCCGGCGAAGCGGTGCGGCCGATCGATCTGGCCTCGGTCATCGAGACGATTATTGACGAGCATCTCGATCAGGGGCACCGCGTCGGCTTTTCCGGACTTGCCTCCGCCCCGGTGCTGGGGCGCGTCCTGTCCCTGAAGCGCGCCTTCTCCAATCTCATCGGCAATGCCTTGAAATATGGTGGCGCCGCCGAGGTCACGATCACTGAAGCCGACGGCCTTTTGGTCGTCGCGATCGAGGATGAAGGTCCAGGCATTCCGCCGGCCGATATGGAGCGCGTGTTCCATCCCTTCGTCCGGCTTGAGGAATCGCGCGGTCGCCAGACCGGTGGTTCGGGGCTCGGCCTGACGATCGCCCTTGCCGTCGCGCGGTCGCATGACGGGGCGATCGCATTGGAGAACCGGCCGGAAGGCGGCCTGCGCGTCACGTTTTTCATTCCGAGGCTCGGTCACGCGGCCTAGGGCTTGCTGCGTTTTCATGGAAGCGCGGGTCATCCCGGCCGGGGAGCCGGGATCCATGCCTGAACCTTTGTCGGGAAGCGCTCCGGCATGGATCCCGGGTCAAGCCCGGGATGACGGCGTGGTTCCGTGTAAAACCGCACCCCCAAAGAAGCGGCGGGCCCTTTCGGGCCCGCTTTCGTGTTGGATGGGGAGGAGGCCGGCTCAGACGCAAACCTTGGGTTCCGCCCCGCTTGGCCTTCCTCACTTCGCGTTGGCGGCCTTTTCGATGATCTCGGCGACGACGGCCGGCTTGGAGACATAGACGGCGTGGCTGCCCTTGGTCTCGACGACGGTGGCGCCGGCGCGCTGGGCCATCTTGCGCTGGGCCGGGGGCGGGATCATGCGGTCGTCGGTTGCGACAAGGTAGTAGCTCGGCTTGACCTTCCAGGCAGGGTTGCTGACGGCGCCGGTGAGCGCCGCGACACCCCAGGGCACCTGGGATTCGGCCATGAAGGCAGCGGTCTTCGCATCGACATCGGCGGCGAAGGAGGCGGCGAACTTGGCCTTGTCGAGGGTGAGGAAACCGTCGACCGGGGGCAGGATCGGCGGGACGGCGGCGCCCGGAGGCGGGTTGGCGATCAGCGAGGAGACGGACTCGCCCTGATCAGGGGCGAAGGCGGCGATGTAGACCACCGACTTCACCTTCGGATCGGTGCCGGCTTCGCTGACCACGACGCCGCCATAGGAGTGGCCGACGAGCACGACCGGCCCGTCCTGCTGGGCGATGGCGCGCTTGGTGAAGGCGACGTCGTCGGCGAGCGAGGTGGTCGGGTTCTGGACGATAGTAACGGTGTAGCCCCTGGCCTTCAGGGCGTTGTAGACGCCCTGCCAGCCGGAGCCGTCGACGAAGCCGCCATGGACGAGAACGACGTTCTTGACGGTGGGGGCGGCCTGGGCGGAGGTGCCGGCGACAGCGGCGGCGAGGGAGAGGGCAGCAGCGGCGATCAGGGTCTTGGTCATGGCGGGTTCCTTTCGTTGTTTTGTTCGCGATATTCATTATCGCGATAAGCATATTCATGCGGGCCCGCCTCGGACTTGTAAAGCACTTTCTTTATCGCGATATCATTTTTCTCGAGATCGACCTGTCACCGATTCCGGAGAGCCCCGATGACCGATACGTCCAAGGCCGACGCGCCCAATGCCGATGTCCCCATGGCAGCTGACGCTGCGACGCTGCCGCTCGACGCGCAGCTGTGCTTTTCGATCTATTCCGCCTCGCTGGCGATCCAGCGGGTCTACAAGCCGATGCTCGACGCGCTGGGCGTGACCTACACGCAGTATCTGGCGCTGAGCACGCTGTGGGAGCGTGACGGGCTGACCATCGGCGCCATCGCCGAGCGGTTGGCGTTGGAGCCGAGCACGATCACACCGGCAGTCAAGCGGCTGGAGGCGGCGGGTTTCGTCAGCCGCCGGCGCAGCGCCGTCGACGAGCGGTTGGTCGAAGTGCATCTGACCGAAAAGGGCAGGGAGCTCCATCCTCAGACCGGATGCCTCACGGATGCTCTGCTGCGCCACTCCGGCTTCGAGGTGCCGCAGATGATCGAGCTCAACAGATGCGTCCAGGCCCTCAGGCAGGGCATGCGAAATGCCGTAGGCGATAGCGGCGTTGCCGAGGCAGCGCCGTCGAATGAGTAAGCATGTCGGAGATTTTGGCTCCTACGACGATTTGACCTCCGTCATCGTCACGGGCCTGCGGACGCGCTAAGCTTCTTCTCCCTTCCTCGTCTTGGCTGAGATCATCGGGGCCAAAGCATGAGCGATCCGAAGGAAATCGAGCTGAAGCTGGTTTGCGATCCCTCGGACCTGGCTGCGTTGCGGGAATGGCCACGTCTTGGGGCTAAGGCGAGGCGCACGGATCGATTGGAGTCGATCTACTTCGACACCTCCGAGCGCTTGCTGCAGGCCTGCGGTTACGTCCTGCGGGTGAGGCAAACCGGTGACGGCTACGTCCAGACCGTGAAGGCTGGTGGTGACGGCCTGATCGAGCGGCGCGAATGGGAGGAGCCGGTCGGCGGTCCCGAGCCAGACCACGACGCTCTGCGCAAGACACCGCTGGCGAAGCTGGTCGGCAAGAAGGCGAAGTTCGCGGCGTTGTTCGCCGTGTCGGTCGAACGCGCGACTTGCCTGATCAGCCAGGGCAGTTCCCAGATCGAAATCGCGCTGGATCAAGGGCGTGTGACGAATCCCTGCGCGGAGAGCGGCTCGGACGCCGAGGCGATCAGCGAGATCGAGCTCGAGCTGAAACAGGGAGCAGCCGAAGACCTCTTCACCCTTGCGCGTGAAATCTGCGAGCGGGTGCCCGTGCGTCTCGGCGTCGTGAGCAAGGCCGAGCGCGGGTTCGACTTGATCGATGGGGAAGGCGGCCGGGTTCACAAGGCCGAGCCGATCGACTTGTCGGACGACATGTCGGCCGCCGACGCATTCCGCGCCATCGCTCATGGCTGCCTGCGCCAGCTGCGGTTGAACGAGGACGTTCTGCTCGATCGCCACGATATGGACGCCTTGCATCAGGCGCGCGTCGCGATCCGCAGGCTCCGCTCGGCCATGTCCCTGTTCAAGGATCTGCTGGCCGACGAGCGGTTCGAGAGCATCAAGGCGGAATTGAAGCGCCTCTCGGAGCCTCTGGGGCGGGCCCGGAACCTCGATGTCTTTCTATCGGAAACGATGCCTGCGGAGATCTCCCGGCATCCCGATCAGGACGAGCTTCTGAATTTGGAGAAGCATCTCCAACGCCTGCGCGCCGAAGCCTATGGCGTGGTGGTCGAGACGCTACGCTCGGAGGCGTGGCGGCGGTTCCTGATCGATCTGGTCGCGTGGATCAACACCGGGCGATGGCTCTCCGGGCAGGACGGCGTCGCGTGCGACCAGCCCGCGCGTCCCTTTGCGTCCGGGGTGCTCGACAAGCGCAGGCGGCAGGTCAAGAAGCGTGGCCGGGACCTCGCGACATTGAGCATCGAGGAGCGGCATCAGGTCCGGATCGCCGTCAAGAAGCTGCGCTACGGCGCCGAATTCTTCGCCAGCCTCTATGAGGGCAAGAAGGAGCACAAGCGCCAGAAGGCCTTTGCATTGGTCCTTGCGAAACTGCAGAGCAGCCTTGGCTCGCTCAATGACATCGCTGCCGGGCAGCAACTGCTTGAACGTGTGGCCGGCTCGGATGTTGTTGGTTCCGTCCAGTTTGCCGCGGGACTGACCTTGGCCGATATCGAGGCGAAGGAGCAGAAACTGCTCGCCTCCGCCGTCGAGGCTCATGGCGAGCTGATCGCGCTTCAACCGTTCTGGCGTTGAGGCGATTGCGGCTCTTCCCCTCCCCCTTGTGGGGAGGGGATAGGGGTGGGGGTGGCGCCACTTGGTGATCGGCTGCAGATCAGTGCCGTGCAGCAGCGCCGAAAACACTTTCCCATCGATCGCTCTTGCTTTCCGCCCCCCACCCCCATCCCCTCCCCACAAGGGGGAGGGGAGTCGCGCGCGGCCATCGCGATCGCCTGTCACGCCGCCAGCCGTCCCCATCTTCTGCCCGCGGCTCCTGGCAGCAAGCGCGGGCCTCTCGCTCGCGCCGCAGCCCGGCGTTTCCCTATACGGCTGCTTCCGGCGGCTTCTCCGCGGGGCGGGTCGACGGGCGCAGGCGCTCGCGCAGGGATTGGAAGACCACATAGAGCGCCGGGATGACGAAGATGCCAATGCATGCCGCCGCCAGCATGCCGCCGAAGACGGGCGTGCTGACATTGCGCCGCGCGAGCATCGCCGGTCCCTCGGCGATGACGAGCGGCAGCAGGCCGAGAATGAAGGCGAAGGAGGTCATCATCACCGGGCGGAAGCGCAGGCGCGCGCCTTCCGTGGCCGCATGCAGCAACGGGTGGCCCTTCTCGCGCATCTCCTTGGCGAACTCGACGATCAGGATGCCGTTCTTCGCCGCCAGGCCGATCAGCACGACGATGCCGATCTGGGCATAGAGATCGAGCGTCAATCCGGCGACCACGATCGCGACGAAGGCGCCGAGCAGGCCAACCGTCACGGAGAGCAGGACCGGGACCGGGATCGTCCAGCTCTCGTAGAGCGCGACGAGGAAGAGATAGGCGAAGAGCAGCGCGAAGGCGAGGATGATGCCGGTCTGCCCCTCCGCCCGCTTCTCCTGGAACGACACATCGGTCCAGGCACCGCGGTAGTTCGCCGGCAAGGTCTTGGCGGATACGGCCTCCATCGCGGCGAGCGCTGCGCCGGATGAGACGCCCGGTGCCGGCGAACCCTGCAGGGTCACGGCGAGACGGTTGTTGTAGCGGATCAGCGCCTGCGGGCCGACCACGACCCTGGCTTCGACGAAGCTGCGCAGCGGGATCATGTCGCCGCTGCGGCTGCGGACATTGATGCGGTAGATGTCGTCGACCGAGGCGCGGTCGGCCCCATCCGCCTGGACCTGCACCTGCCAGGTTCGGCCGAACAGGTTCATGTCGTTGACATAGTAGCCGCCGAGCGATGCCTGCAGGGCCTGGAAGACGTTGTTGAGCTCGACGCCGAGGATCTGGACCTTGTCCCGGTCGATGTCGAGATAGATCGACGGAGCCGAATCCGAGAAGGTCGAGAAGACGCGCCGCAGCTGCGGATCCTGGTTGGCCGCGATGGTGAGGCCGCGCAGCGCCCGGCCGAGCGCCTTGGGATCGGACGTCCCCATATCCATCACGACATAGCTGAAGCCGCCGCCATTGCCGAGGCCGATGATCGGCGGCGGGGCGATCGGCACCACATTGCCTTCACGGACCGCCCTGAGTTTCTGCGACAGTCGGGCGATGACGGCTTCGGCGGAATCCTCGCGGCTCGTCCGCTGGTCGAAGGGCTTCAGCGAGACCATGACGAAGCCGGCATTGGGCTGCGAATAGTTGTCGAGGAAGTTGAGCCCGATGACGGTGGAATAATCCGCGATCGCGCTTTCGGTCTTCAGGATGCTCTCGACCTGGGCCATGGCGATGGAAGTGCGGCCGATCGAGGCGCCGTCGGGCAGCTGGGCGACGATGAAGAAGGCGCCCTGATCGTCGTCGGGCAGGAAGCCCGTCGGCGTGATGCGGCTCATCCCGTAGATGCCCGCGCCGAAGGCCGCCGTCAGCACGAGGCTGATGACGGAGACCCGCACGAGTCGCGCGACGGCGACGCCATAACGGTCACGCACCCAGTCGATACCGTTCATGACGCGCGCGATCAGCCCGCGCCGTGGCCCCTCATGGCGCTTGAGCAGGACGGCGCAGAGCGCCGGTGAAAGCGAAAGCGCATTGATGGCGGAGAGCACCATCGCCACGGCGACCGTGACCGCGAACTGTCGGAACAGCTCGCCGGAGATGCCGGGGATGAAGGCGACCGGCACGAAGACCGAGAGCAGGACCAGCGTGATCGCGATGATCGGGGCGACGATCTCGCTCATCGCTTTCTTGGTCGCCTGGGCCGGCGTCAGATCTGGATGCTCCTCCATCACGCGCTCGACGTTCTCGATCACCACGATCGCGTCGTCGACGACGATGCCGATCGCGAGGACCACGGCCAGCAGCGACACCGTGTTGGCGGAGTAGCCGATGGCGTTGAGGACGATGAAGGCACCGATCAGGCTGACCGGAACGGCGACCGTCGGGATCAGCGTCGCGCGGAAGTTCCCGAGGAACAGGAAGACGACGAGGACGACGAGAGCGAAGGCCTCGAGCAGCGTCTTCTGCACTTCATGGATTGTCGCCGTGACGAAGGCGGTCGGATCGTAGGTGACCTTCCATTCCAGACCTTCCGGGAAGGATTTCGACAGGTCGCCGACGGTCTTCTTGACGGCGTCGAGCGCGGCGATCGCGTTGGCGCCGGGCGATTGGTAGACGCCGATCAGCACGGCGGGGCCGCCGTTCAGCCGCGTGTCGCGGTCGAGATTGGCGGCACCGAGCTCAAGCCGCGCGACATCGGATAGCCGCAGGATCGAGCCGTCCGGATTGGTGCGCAGCACGATCTTGCCGAACTCCTCCGGCGAGGTCAGTCGGCCCTTGGTCTGGATGTTGAGCTGCAATTGCTGATCGTCCGAGATCGGACGCGCGCCGATGCGCCCGACGGCGGCCTGGGTATTCTGGGACTGGATGGCGCTGATGATGTCGCCGGTCGTCAGATTGAGGCCGGTCAGGTTGTCGGTGCGGACCCAGGCCCGCATCGCATAATCCTGCGCGCCGAACAGCGCGGCGTCGCCGACGCCGGGCGTCGAGCGGATCGAGTCGAGCAGGTTGATCGTGACGTAGTTCGAGACGAACAGCGTGTCGTAGGCGTTCTTCGGCGCGTAGACGGCGATGACGCCGAGCAGGGCCGAGGACTTCTTCTTCACCGTCACGCCGTTGCGCTGCACCTCCTGGGGCAGCTTCGACAGCGCGACCTGCACGCGATTGTTGACGTTGACGCTGTTGATGTCGGGGTTCGTTCCGAGCTCGAAGGAGACGAGCAGCGAATAGCTGCCGTCATTGCCGCTGACGCTCTTCATGTAGAGCATCTTGTCGGTGCCGACGATCTGGGCTTCGAGCGGCTGGGCCACGGTCTGCTCGATCACCGCCGCCGAGGCGCCGGGATAGGAGGTCGTCACCGAAACCTGCGGCGGCACGATGTCGGGGTATTGCGCCACGGGGATGGCGAAGAGCGACAACAGGCCTGCGATCGTGGTGACAAGCGCGATGACGATGGCCAGCCGCGGCCGGTCGACGAAGACGGAGGTGAACATGGCTCAGCTCCGGCCGGCCGGCGGAGCGACGGGTGAAGCCAGGACCGGAGATCCCGGCCGCAGGTTCTGCAGCCCTTCGACGACGATCTGCTCGTTGCCGACGAGGCCCTGCTCGACGGTGACATAGGCGCCGATTTCGGCACCGATCTTGACGCGCTTGACCACGGCCTTGCCGTCCTCGACCGCGAAGACATAGCCGCCTTGCTGATCGGCGATCAGCGCCGATTGCGGGATCAGCACCTTTTCTTCGGATTTCTCGGCCTGGACGGTGACGCGCACGAGCGTGCCGTCGATGAGCTTGTTGTCCGGGTTCGGAATCTCGGCGCGCACCAGGACCGTGTCGGTGGCACGGTCGACCGAGACGTCGACGAAGTCGACGCGGCCCTTCTGGTCATAGGCCGTGCCGTCCGCGAATTTGAGACTGACGAATGGGGCGCCCTTCCCTTCCGTGACGTTGTTCGTCTTCAGCCCGAGGAATTCGCGCTGGCTGACGGGGAAGGTGACATACATCGGGTCGCTGCTGACGATCTGCACCAGCACGCCGCTGTCGGGGCCGACGACGTTGCCTTTGGTGAGCTTTGTTCGGCCGATCCGGCCGGCGATCGGCGATCTGATCTCGGTGTAGCCGAGGTTGATCTGCGCGGTCTTCAGATTGGCTTCTGCGGTGATCTGGTCGCCCCGCGCACCCTGTTCGTCGGCGACGCGCTGATCGCGGACGGCTTCGGAGCCGGCGCTGGTGCGCAGGAGATCCTCGGCGCGCTGGCGCTGGACGATGGCATTTTTCAGGGTGCCCTGTGCGCGCTCAAGTGCGCCCTGGGCTTGCTCGACGGCTGCCTCGAACGGGGCCCGCTCGATGCGGAAGAGGGGCGTGCCTTCCTTGACGTTTGCACCGTCCCGGAACAGCACTTCGTCCAGATAGCCCGTTACGCGAGCCCGGACATCAACGCGATTGACGGCTTCGATTCGACCCACGAAGTCGGCGGTCTTCTCGATGGCCCGCTTTTCGGCTGCAACGGTGCCCACCGGAATCTTCGCCGGCTGAGCTTGCTGGGCGAAGGTGCGACTGTCGGGGCTCAGGACGGCGCCGGCGGCCAGTGTCGCCATTGCGAGGCAGAGAAGTCCAGAGCGCAGCCGCCCCTTCGAGCGCAGCGAAAATACAGGCATTCGCTTTCCCCCGCAGTCTTTTGTCACTGTACGAGCCCTGCACGTGATCGGCCGTCCGGTCGAGGCCGGATACTGAGCGTTTTTTTGCGCAGGCGCTACGGCCTTGTTGGAGGTGTCGCAATACTCGCTTTGCGTGTCGATGGGTGTTGGCGCTCAGGGTTGCCTTGGGAACGTAGAATTGAAGATTTTAGGCGGATCTATATGGTTTATTCGAATGATTTTGCTAAAAATAGCAGAGATTTGCTCGCGAATGACGCTGCTCCCGAGAAGGGACGATAGTATCCGGATTCCGAGTGTTCGAGCGAGGCGGCGGCAAATCCGGGGGCAAGAAGTCCAAGGGCCGAGACGACGCTGCGCCAGAGCCCGCGGCTTCGGCCGTGAGGCACCCAATTAAAAAAAGGCCGGCTGCTCAGCCCGAGCGGCCGGCTCGTTTCGCTTTCGGCGCGTTCAGTGCAACGGCGGCGCGGATCAGTTCGGCCAGGGCCTTTTCGTTGATCGCATCGCCCTCGTGGAAATCGATGGCGCGGCGAACATTGCCGTCCAGGCTGGAATTGAACAGGCCGGACGGGTCTTCCAGCGCCGCACCCTTGGCGAAGGTCAGCTTGACCGCGCTCTTGTAGGTTTCGCCGGTGCAGATCATGCCGTCGCGATACCAGACCGGCACGCCGCGCCATTTCCATTCCTCGACGACATCGGGAACGGTCTGTTTGATCAGGGCACGAAGCCGGGCAAGCATCTCGCCGCGCCAGTCGCCAAGCTCCCTGATTCGCCCGTCGATCAGTTCGGATGGCGATTTTTCCGCGTGGGTTGCGGTATGGGCCATCATCTTCTCCCTGCTCCATATTCTGTGCGTTCGCGCCTCTGGCGTGTTCCTCAGCCCATCCGCGCCAGCAATTCCTCCAGTGCGGCGAGGAAGCGCGGCCAGCCGGCCCTGGCGCCCTGGAAATAACGTGGCTGGTTCTCCCGGAAGCCCGTCTGCTCCATGCGCAGCGCGGTGCCCGCACCGGCCGGGGTCAAGGTCCAGGTCACCACCGTCTTCAGCTCATGGTCGCCCCAGCTATAGGACAGGGTTCTGGCCGGCTCGATCTCCAGCACCTCGCAGGAGACGGCGCCCCATTCGGCGCTGAAGTCGAAGCGATGGCCGACGACCGGCTTGAAGTCGTTCTTCATCAGCCACTCTGCGATCAGATGCGGCTGCGTCAGGGCGCGCCAGAGCTTCTCCGGCGGATGCGGGAACTCCCGCTCGACGATGACGGAGTGGATTTCGGCGGATGCTTCGTTCACTGGTCCATCCTTTTGAGCAGATCTTCGAGGTCGTCGAACCGGTTCTCCCAGAACCCGCCCATTTGGCTGGTCCAGTCGATCAGCGGCGCCAGCGCCTTCGGCTGCGCGCTGTAATGCGCCTGGCGGCCTTCCTGTCGATCCCGCACCAGCCCGGCCTGCTTCAGCACGGCGAGGTGCTTCGAGACGGCGGGCTGCGAGACTCCGGCGCGGATCGTCAGGGCGCCCACGGTCTGCTCGCCGTCCCGGCACAACCATTCGAACAACGCCCGCCGCGTGGGGTCGGCGAGGGTCCTGAAGAGCTGGTCGTGATCGGTCGCTATCAAACACATAACCCGTCAGTTATAGGTCAAACCAATAACTGACGGGTTATGTAAGAGTCAACCTGAGCGGAACTGTGTTTCCGGAACGCGCGTGGTCGTCAGGAAACGAAGTCCTGCCGCATCGGCGTGAAGACGTCGACGAGCGTCCCGGCCTCCACGTTGACGGC